>JBOGMU010000114.1:0-3322 GCA_050746865.1 Candidatus Acidiferrales bacterium | reverse complement strand
GACGTGCTTCACCTTTTCCGAGGACTCAAGCGCATTGACGATCGCTTGCGTGTCGTACCGCTCTTTCCAGCCGTACGTCGCCTCGTCTCCGCCGCTTTCCCCTTGCGCGCGCGAGTCCATCATCACGATGCTATAGCCCGCCGGTAGCAGGAAGTCCGCAAACCCGCTCATGCCCGCGCGATTGTCCCCTTGCCCGTGCAACAGGATCACCCAATCGCCGTTCGGCGCGGCCGCGCGGATTTTCCATCCGCGCAGCACGATTCCATCCTGAGCGCGCACATCGAAGTCCTCGCGCGAAGCATGCACGCGCTCGAGCATCGCATCGACGTGCGCCAGCCTCCGCGCAGACATCGCCGCCAGGTAGGGGTGCAAAAACCCAGGCACAAGCTCATGCCCGACGACTGCCGATCCCGCGAGCAGAATCGAAACCAGCCCGAAAGCAGCAAGCGCCACTTTTCGCATATTTAATGAGTATTACGTTGATTGGATCGATTTAGTTCGTAAAGGGCAAATTCCGTACCCGTTGCTGACGGCGCAAAGATACGGCACGGATTATAAAAGGGCGCCCCTTTCGAGTAGGCTGCGGTTGCTGTGACGAGCAGTCAACCAAAGCGCGAGGAAAGGAACACCCGATGAGCAGTGTGAAATATGTAGGTTTGGATGTCCACAAGGAGACGATTTCGGCGGCGGTGCTGGATGGCGAGGGCCGCCTGGTGATGCAGTCGGTAGTGGCCACGAACGCACGGGCGATTCTGGATTTTGTACAAGGCTTGCGGGGAAGCATTCACATCACGTTCGAGGAGAGCACGCATTCGGCGTGGCTGCACGGTCTGCTGGCCGGACGCGCGGAGCGAGTATTGGTTTGCAATCCGCGCCGGAATGCGCTGCTCAAAGAAGGCAGCAAGAGCGATGCGATCGATGCCGGCAAGCTGGCGGATCTGTTGCGCGGGAATCTGCTAAAGGCGGTCTATCACGCCGACCACGGACTGGCGATGGTGCAGCAGTTGGGACGCAGCTATATGGCGTTGACCGAAGATACGACGCGGGTCATGGGACGCATCAAGGCGATCTATCGCGGCCAGGGGATGGCCAGCACCGGCAAGAAACCGTACGGACGACGGCATCGGGAGAAGTGGCTGGCGCAGTTGGCCGAGCCGGGAATGCGGCGGCGGGCCGAAAGGCTCTATCAGGAAATGGATATTTTGCAGGGCCTGAGGCGCGAGGCTCGGCAGGAATTGATTGCCGAGAGCCGCAAGCACGAAGCGGTGCGGACGCTGCAGACGGTGCCGTACCTAGGACCGATTCGCGCGGCGTTGCTCCTGGGACGAGTGCAAACGCCGCACCGCTTTCGCAGCAAGCGGCAGTTCTGGGCCTACTGCGGGTTGGCACTGGAGACGCGCAGCAGCGCCGATTATCGTTATCAGCGTGGACGGCTAGTCCGCTCCAGTAAACCTGTTTTCGTGCGCGGCCTGAATCGCAATCATAATCACGATCTGAAGAGCTTATTCAAAGGCGCGGCGACGACTTCGACGGGGCGGCCCGGCCCCTTCCGTACTTTCTACGACGGGCTGCTGGCCAAGGGAATGGTTCCGGCGCTGGCGCGGCTCACGCTGGCGCGCAAGATCGCCGCGATCACGTTATGCGTATGGAAGAAAGGAGAAGCGTTCGACGCCGAACATCTGAAGCCACAAGCAGCTTGAGCGTGCGGCAGAAGCGGTCCGCCGGAATTCCGGCGTTGCGAATCGACCGTTCTTCTGAGCGCTCGGGTTCGGGGGCAAGTATCCACGTTGAGGGTTAGGCGAGCTTCGCGAGTCTCACGCGGCACCATATGCTCCCCCGGACAACCCAATAAAGCCTTAGGCCAAGAGTCTCAGATAGAACCCTGGTTGACACGCTGCTGAAAGGCGCCAGAACGTACGGATCGAACGCAGAGTTATGAATCCCGGCTCCGCTGCAAGACAACGCGAGACGACAACCGCAGCTCCGATCAATTCACAGGGGCTCGATGCAGAAAAAATACCCCTTTGCCTGAGGGAAAAGTGTTTTTTCTTGACATCTCCTTTTATAGAACCCTCGGGCGCAGGTGGAGGCTTAGCGGCGATCCTGTGTGGCGGTCAGGATTACGGCTCTCGATTGGATAGGCCACGGGCCCGCTGCGGCGACCCTTTAGGCTAGCGTTGCGAATTGTTGCGGTTTTTGCCAGCAAAGCCGTTTGAATCCTATAAATTAAGTTACAATCTGGGGCGGATAAATGGACGCTCGACGATGATTAATTCGTGGACTCTTGCCAGGTTCAAGTCGGTCTACGATAAGACTACTCTCGAACTCGGTCCGCTGACGGTGTTTGCGGGTACGAATAATTCGGGCAAGAGCACCATTATCCAGAGCATTCTTCTTACGGCGCAATCTCTTCAGAGCCCGGTTTTCCACCGTCCCATCACACTCAACGGTCATCTTGTCCGTCTCGGGACGTTTGACGATATTTTGTCTAGCGGTGCCAGCGAGAGCAGCATTGAAGTAGGTTTTTCACTCTTCGGTCCATTGGGAACAAGTAAGACTGTGCCGCACGTGCCGGGCACGCCGATGTTCTATTGGGGTACGGAGGGTGAGAGCATCCGCAGAGTCCGTTGCGATTTCAGGTTTTCGCCCATCGGATCTGGTGAGCGCAAAGAGATTCTTCAGTTGCAGCCCTCCCTTGATCGTGCTTTTTTTGAAGTCGAGTATGTACCAGAGAGGTCAGAGAGCTCAGAGGAATCGCCTGCTGTCTCCGATATGAAAACCGATTCAATGGAGGTCGAGCACAGTTCAGAAGATCTTCAGCAGAAGCTCACCGCGCTTGGGCTTAGGCAGGTGCGTCCCGACGACTTAAGAGCTCTTGAGTATCGAGTTCTGAAGGGAGAAACCCCACGCCGTAGGTATGTGGCTACTTTCTCGCCACACGAGATTATCGGCGCCTCGATGTACCACTTCGTGCCTCGTGCCCTTCTCGCGAAATACGACGAGATCGAGGAGCAGGCAAAGCAAACGGTCGCGGCGTTCTCAATGGCCTCTGAGTACCCATATCGCGACTACTATTCGAATGATAGTGTCCTACCAAAAATCCCTGACGAGTTCAAAGAGCGGGTTCTGTCAGTTTGCGGGAACGTAGCTTCGGAGTCGGCTACCCAAAAGTCCTTTGTTAGCCGAAATCTGCCGGCAAGGCTTGAGGCGTTACGGTCAGATTTTACGCCTGCGAATTACCGATCTTTTGCGCTCACGCTTCCGAACGCGACCCGAACGGCACTAGCGCAGAGGATGGCCGATATTAGCATTGCCTTGGAAC
>JBOGMU010000113.1:0-4972 GCA_050746865.1 Candidatus Acidiferrales bacterium | reverse complement strand
ATAAAAAGAAACGGCCTGGTCGATGTTGTTGACCATGTACCGTACCCGCATCGTGTTCATGTTTGCCTCCTTCGCTGACTGAGCGTTTGCTGCTTGCAACATGCTGAGCGAAACGATAACGATTGTTTCTATGGCTCGGAAGGTCATCTTGATGCTCCATTCCCTTCCTATTATCGAATTTGCGGGAATCCGTGTATTGGAAAAAATTGACCTCAGGGCGAGAGGGGGACGTGGTTGTCTTTCACATCACGCGCCGAGCGAATCTGGCGAATGTATTCAGACGGGCTCAATCCTGAAAGGTTCTGGAAATCCCTTATGAGGTGGGACTGATCGTAGTATCCGCATTCGATTGCCACTTCAGCCCAATCGAGTTCTGCCCCTTCCCGATACGACGCCGTCAAGGCGCCGCGACGCCGATCTCGGTTTTCGGCCAGTCTACGCGCGTGCTGAAAGCGGAGGATGCGGCACAGAAGCTTCGGAGTAAGGCCAATATTTTGGGCGAACAGATCGATAAACCGCCGCTGACACATGCCAAGTTCTCGAGCGACTTCGCGCGTTAGTCTGCTTGTGCCCGTCGGGCCGAACAGCCGAAGCGCACTCTGTATCGCAGAATGCTGGCTTCGCGATTGTTGCCAGCGCTCTACCAGCGCCTTCTCGATAATCTGGAAGCGGGTCCGCACTGTCGATGCTTCGCACAATCGCGCCCTCAGAGCCCGTGCGGTGGGACCCCAGAGGTCCTGCAGATTGATGTGGGTATCGCTCAATTCGACCACTGCGGCTCCGAAGAATGGCCACGCGCCGCCCGCTTTGAAGTGGACTCCGATAATCGAGCGGTGTTGCTTCGCGTCGCAAATGAATGCACGCGAATAGGTTCCAGACACGACCGCTCCGGAGAACCGTTGGTATCATTCCGGTCGAATCGGGTCATAGATCCGGATTTCGTCCTCGTGCATGTTGAACACGAGCTCAGTGGCGCCGCAGGGTAAAATGCGTTCCGTTCGATCTGTGTCGCATCGTGCAATCATCCAAAAGACATCGACCAATTCGTCCAGAGGCGCTGTCGGGTGGAACGAAAAGAACTGCATATAACCTGCTTTCACGCCTGCACGATCGCGGCCACTTGCACCGGATGCCAGGTTGTTAAATTAAAAAGTACAAGTAGCGAGAGCCAGGGAGATGGCCGGATCCAGAACGTCTTGCTCCGGTTCAACTCAAGCCGCTTCCCGCTTATGTGCCACATAAAGAACAGGAATTGCGGCGACTTGCATCACGACGGAAAACAGTACCACAGCCAAAATAGATCGATCGTAGAGGAGTCCCATTGCGGCGCTCCCCAGGAACCATGCGATTCCAAAACCGGTGTCAAAAACGCCGAACGCCGTGCTTCTCCTCTCGGAAGGAACAATTCCAGCCAGTACGGCCTTCAATGAGGAGTCCTGCGCACCCATGCCGATGCCCCAAAGGATCATCCCTGCCAACGCCATTCGCGAGTCGCCCAAAAAGACCAGCGGAGCAGAGAGTATCGGGAGCGCGAATGCTGACAGAAGCGCCGGCAATCCGATCCGGTCGAGCAAGCGGCCCAGAATGACAGCAGCCAGGGCTCCGGAAGCCATGGCCGCTGCATAAAAGATGGGAATCAGGTTCTGATCAACAACACCAGTCTTATGGAAATGAAACGCAATCAATGAAAAATCCGCGAACCCACAGGCGATCAGCGCTCCTGCCAGAAGATATGTCCAGTACGCCCGCGAAAATCCTTTACTTGCGAGCGGCTTCGGTTCGTTCTGCTCAAGTTCTTGAGGCCGCGGGTACTCAATTCTCGCAATGGCGAGCGTAACGAGACAAAGGATCGCAGGAATCAGGAGAATAGCAAAAGCCTTGTGGTACATGCCATGGAGGTAGAGCACCAGCGCCGTCAGCAGCGGTCCGACGGTTGCGCCGCCCTGATCCAGGGCTTCATTCAATCCAAACACCCACCCGCGCCCGATGGATTTCCCCGCGTGCGAGATCATTGATTCCACCGCCGGGCGGCGGATGGCTCTCCCAGTTCGCTCGGCGACAATGAGGGCGCCTGCCAACGGCCAATTTCCCGCGAGCGCTAGCGCCGGGACGGCCAGCATATTGATGAAGTAACCGACGAAGATAACGGCCCAGTATTGGTGTGTCTTGTCTGCAACGTATCCGGAGACAGACCGAAGAGCATACCCGAGCAGTTCGCCGGAGCCGGCGATTAGCCCGACAGCCGCCGCGCTTGCACCTAATGTAGAAAGGAAAGGACCTGTGTTTGCACGGGCTCCTTCATATGTGAGGTCGGCAAAGAGATTTACGATGCCGACGGTGAGCACGAACCTGAAGGCTACTTTTTGCAGTCCGTTCTGCGCCATTTAGTCCTCGCCAGAAGCCGCTAAGGTCAGGGTCGAAGTCGCGGCCAGTCTTCAATCTTGATGCGGCCAATCAAAACCATTCCACCTTTGCCGTCTGAACCGAGTATCAGCGCTTCTCCATCCGTCAGACCGGAAGACCACCGAGGAAACGCACGGGTAATGTTCGGAGAGTGCGTGACGATGATTGTGTTCCTGCCCGAATGGAACTCCTCCGCTTTCTTTCGCAGCCACTCTGCCTGCGATTGGGTAACGCCTTTCATGCTTTGACCTCCATCGCCCAGATCGCCTACGGTCTGCGCGTTCGGCAGGCCCGCCAGCCTGACGGTCTCCAACGCTCGGTAAGTCGGGCTTGTGTATACCTGCCCAATCGGAATTCTCAGTCTGAGCAAAGCCTGCCCCATGGCAGTGGCGGTCACACGGCCCTTTTCGTCCAGTTGACGCTCACGATGCACATTGTCGGGATTTGCCATTTGCTGGGTCGGCGGCTCGGACGGCGAACTCGCATGACGCATGACAATAACGTATCCGCCGCGCTGAAGGGCTTTTGCGAGATCATCGCCCGATAAAGTCTGGCCGATCGCGGCTACAGACGTAACCGCGGCGCACGCAGCCGCGATAAATGCGAAATCGACGATCAGTTTGGCCCGGCGTCTCATTTCATCCGCGCTTTTCGGCGCTATTTCGGCGGCGCGGCAGCCTGGAGCTTTGTCCCATCCCGCATTTCATCGGTCGCCCGGCGCACCACCATATCGCCTGCCTTCAGATTCCCGAGTACTTCTACCAGATCGCCCTCGCTCACGCCCTTTCGGACATCCACCCACTCCGCCTGGCCGTTCTCGCTTCGAATCACGAACGTACGTTCCGTCGTTGTCACGACGCTTGTCTTTGGCACGAAAAGCGAAGGTCTCGACCGTCGCACCGGCCATTTCACGCTGGGATACATGCCTGGCGCCAATGAGCCATCGCGATTCGTAACGTCCATCTCGACATTCATCGTGCGTGTCTTCTGGTCGAGCACATGTGAGATTCGCGCGACAGTCCCGGAAAAGCTTCTCTCGGGCCATGCAGGCACCTGAAATGCCACACTGGCTCCGCTGATGATGCCGCTAACATCCTCCTCTGGTACAGGCACTACGAGCCTGAGATGAGACACCTGCTGAACGATTAGAAGGGCAATATCGTTTCCGGCCCCAACTAGTGCGCCGGGGTGGACCATACGGTCGGTCACGACTCCATCGAACGGGGCGGTGATCTTGAGATAGCTCTGTAAATCCTGAAGCGCCCGCACAGCAGATTCCGCCGCGCGGCTTGCCTGTTGGCGCGAATTCAGCAGAGCCTTAGCTGCGTCGACCTGTTTCTCCGCGAGAATCAATTCATTGCCGGCGATCGCGCCCGGAGTTTCAGCGGCCGTTTTAGTGCGGTCATAGGTGCTCTGGACCGCAGCCAGCTGGGCTTCTGCTTGCAGGCGGTCGGCATCGGAAGCTTGAACCTTGGATTGCGCCTCTGTAATTTGCGCCGTCATTTCCGGAGCGCTCATTTCGACGAGTAACTCTCCTTGCTTGACGATGCTGCCCCGGTCCACAAGAACGCGGTCCACATAGGCGGGCACCTTTGCGTGCAGGGAAACCGTCAGAAAAGGCAGAAACTCTCCCGGCAAGTCGACCGTTCGGGCAACCACCTTTGAACTGACCGCAACTAGATTGCTGGTTTGGGGCCATCCCGACCGGACAGTCAGTGCAAGCAGGAGTATCGCGAACAGAGTGCGTCTAATGGGCGTCATAGTAGCGGCTCGAATGGTCATTGGGGTTGAGGGATGGCGAAGTCGCGGATGCTCGTCCCTGGAGGATGGCGTAGATCGAAGGCAGAATAGTTAACGTAGCGAAGGTAGAAACAAGCAGGCCACCAATGACTGCCCGGCCAAGCGGAGCCGATTGCGGCCCACCTTCGCCAAACCCAATTGCCATAGGTATCATGCCGAAAATCATTGCGGCCGCGGTCATGAGAATCGCCCGGAGACGGCTGGTCGCGCCCTCGCGCGCCGCGTCCATTACCGACCGGTTCTCCTCACGGCGGAAGCGCTCAGCAAACGAGATCAACAGAATCGAATTGGCGACCGCAATGCCGATCGACATGATGGCTCCCATGAAAGATTGAATATTGAGCGTAGTTCCTGTCACAAGTAGCATGAGCAAAACGCCGCAAAGAACCGCGGGTACAGTCAGGATGACTGCAAGTGCCAGACGCATCGACTGGAAGTTGGCAGCGAGGAGCAAAAAAATCGTCACGACCGCCAGGAGCAGGCCGATCTGTAGGCCGGAGATTGTCTGCTCAAGCGGCGGCAGTTGGCCTTTCATGACAACCTTCACGCCCTTGGGAGGAGCACCAGCTGCAGCAATTGCCTGATTCAGCTTCTGTTGCGTCTCCCCGAGGGTAATGTCGTGGATGTTTGCCGTAAGGCTTACGATGTGCTGCCCGTTAAACCGTTCGATCAGGCCAGGCATAGTTCCCGGTTTCATTTGAGCGACGTTGGTCAACTCGGTGTCCCGAACACCATCGCGCATGACGGGAATCTCGCCCACGTCTTCGAC
>JBOGMU010000112.1:0-14558 GCA_050746865.1 Candidatus Acidiferrales bacterium | reverse complement strand
TGTATATACTGCGCGCATTTAACGGGTGAATAAATGGGAGCACGGCTATGAAATTGTGGTGCGGACCGTTCTTCAGGCGAAGTTTGCCCCGAGCCGGATACGAGTACACGGTCACGTTTTATGATCGTGTAACGCATGACGTGATCAAGAACGTGACCACGAAGGCGCTCGAGACGCGTGGCGATGCTGCCGATTTTCTCCAGCCGGGTGACACCTGGGTTTCACGCGGGCGGAAATTCCCGCGTCGAGCAACGGAGAGCCGGCTTCTTACAAGGTGACGTTGGATGCTGTGGTGCTTGCGGATGGCACTGTGAAGGGACCGCAGCGGTCCCGGGAAGCGCTCGAATTGATTGGGATGATCGAAGGCATCGGCGCCATTAAGACCGTGAACCCTGGACTGCGGTGACGGGCGGCGAGCGGCCGTCGAATATGCCGTTCAGTGCATGGGCGGGGGCGGGACGATCGGGAGGCGGCGCGGCTCGCCGTGGAATCCCCGAACCTCGACTTCTTCGAGGAGGAGCGAGGGTGCCGTGACCGTGCTCGGAATTCCGTTTTCGCCGACGGTGCCAAAGGCGCCCAGCGCCGTGCCGGCAAGTCCGTCTTCGGCATTCTGCAAATAATCGTAAACCGTAGTGTCGCTCCCAATTCCCAAAATATTGCGAAGCGTGCGTACGGTGAGATCCTGCATCGTGCCGCCGCGGACGAGCTGCTTGTGGCCGTCATTGACGTACACCTTGTACATCATGAGTGGAAGGCGTGTGCCGCTGCTGAGTCCGCCTGCGAGTTGGCTGACAGTATCGCCAGCATCGCCGGGATTGACTGCGCCCAGCGCGGGATTATCCATGCGCTGGACTTCGAGGCACCAATTGTGGCCATCGTCTTTGCAGGCCTGGATGAATTTCTGCTGCAGCGCGTTCTGATCGAGCGCATTCGTGGCTTGCAAAATGAGGTTGCTGGGAATCGGCTGCGTATTGCCGGCGCGGGCGTGTCCGTTGGACGCGTCGAAGTCAGGCCCTGGGCGGCGCGTCATCAGCAGGCCCGTGAGCAGGCCGTTGTTCACGATGGTGACCTTCTGCGCCTTTACACCTTCGTTGTCGACTTTGTAGTCGCCGATGAGCGGCTGGCCTTGGGGGGTTGCCGCCGCGGGATCATCGATGAGCGAGGCGCCCACAGGAAGCACGCGCGTTCCAAGGCGGCCCGACCAATCGCTTTGTCCGCCGAAGCGAGCCATCAGTTGGTCAAACTGCGAGTTGGAAGAAAGCGGCGGACGAGCGCCGGTGAGCGACGGGATAACGAGCTGCGCGACAAGCGAGCCGGCGGCATGAGGATCGAACAGCATAGGTCCGGTGTAGTCGGTGAGCAGCGGCGCGTCACGAAGCGCCATGAGTTGAGTAGCAGCGTCTTCGACGCCCTTCGCGATAGTAGCCGGGTCGGGCAGATCGGCGGGATTCACCACATCTACGGAATAGAAATTGTGCAGCGGCATGCCGTCTTCGGCTTGCGTATCGAGAGCGGCTTCAACGGCGGCGATGCAGCGCGAATTACGGATCACGGTGCCTTCGCTGTTCATCAAGTAGGTGGTCGCGTAGATGATGTAATAGTTGACGTGCGAACCGTAGAGATCGGGAAATTTCTTCAGCCCAGCCGACGCCTCACGCGCTTCCTGCTCCCAATTGCGCGAGGTCCAGTCCGCTTCCATACGCGGCTCGACATCGACCGTGGGCGGAACTTGCGAGAAGTCGTCGATTTCGGGCGGTTTGGTGAGGCTACTAAGAAACGCCTGCTTGAGAGACATCTGCGCGGCGGCATTCTTGTAGGCTTCGTCGGTGGCTAGCCAGAGGTCCTGGCGCAGCGAATGGTAATCGCGATCGATGCCAACCTGACCCGTATTGCCAAAGACACCCTGGAAACCACCTTGTCCGCCGACGAAATTCGAGCTATCGAGATGATAGTTGCCCACGCGGACGTCAACGCCCATGCTGCGCGTGCGCGAGGCGGCGCTGGAAACTTCGGCACCGAACGAGGCGCTGACTTCGCGGATATCGAGGTCGATGAGGCGGTATTCGATGAAGTAAGGCTTGCCGACGCTCGGGATGATGAGCCGCGCTTTGGAGCGATTTAGTTCGTCTTGCATGGCGTGAAGCGTCTGGTCTTTGTCGTTAGTGAAATCCGGCGTGTTATTAGCCTGCCTGGCGCGTGCGGGGCGCGAAGCCGCGCGCGGTGCACCGGCCGAAGCGGAAATCGCTGTGGCCGCAATTAGCGCGACCGTCGAAAAGAATCTTTTCATTGTGCCTGCCCTTTGGCTGCGTCCGGATCATGCGCGGGGGGCGGCAGGATCGGCGGTTTGTCCGTCGAAGTTTCCTTCTTGGCGAATTCCATTTCGGAAATAAGAATTCCCGGTGATGCGGCTGCCACAGGAACGGAGCCCGATTCGGCGCCGCAATAGCCATTGAAGATTTCCTGTTTGTCGCTGGTGGCGACGATTTTCGAAAGCGAAACAAGCGGCGTGCCGACGATATTGACGCCGCGCACAAGTTGATCCGGGCGGCCATCGGCATAAACGCGATAGACGACGAGCGGCGTGACTTGGAAGGCTTGAGGCTGCGCGCGGCCGGTCATAGTGAATCCGCCCGAGATATCGTCAATCAGAAGACCATATGGCAGGCCCTGCTGCTTCACCATGTCGATCAGCTTCTGGCGCAACTGTGCAAAGGGAACGCCATTGGTGCTGGAGACGATCAAATTGCCTTGGCGCGCGACGGGGACGTAGCCGAGCTGGCGACGGCCGTGGCCGTTGGAGTTGGGCACATTAACGAGCGGCGAGCGCGACATGAGAAACGTCTTCAGGACGCCATGATTCACGAGTTGCACGTCCTGTGCCGGCACACCTTCATCGTCGTAGGGATAATGCCCGAGCAGCATCTCGCCATTGAGCGTGGCTTCGGTGGGATCGTCTTTGATCGAGATGAAATCGGGCATGATCTTTTCCCCGATCTTACTGGTGAACGTCTGGCCCTCTTCGATGTCTTTCTGGCGGAAGCCTTCGGCGCGATGGCCGAAGATTTCGTGGAAGAAAACGGCGGCGGCGCGTCCCGTGAGCAGCGCCGGCCCTGCGTACGGATCGACCAGCGGAGCCTTATCGAGCGCTTCAGCTTCGCCAATCAACTGATGAATCGTGGCGTCAACGGCCTTGTCCGTTGGGGCATCTTTGGGATCGAGCCAATCGAAATTGGCATAGCGATCGATGTCCATTCCATCGGGAGCTTTGGTTTGCAGATAGAGCTCGAGGCGGTAGTGGATAAGCCCGAATTGAAGCTTCGTGCCTTCGGACGTGACCTGATCCTGATTTGTGGCCTGCGCGGTGAACGTCGCGAGCGAATTCAGCGTAGCAGGCGACTTGCCGAATTCCGCGGTGTAGCGGCGGACACGCTCTTCCCACGGCTTGCGGTCCACATGGATCGAGACGAGCGGACCAATGGAAGTGTGCGGCGTCTCGTGCGAAAAATCCGGAGCCCCGCCTTCGCTGCTCTGCACTTGCACCTGCTGGCTCGTCTTTACCTGAATCAGACGCTGCGAAGCCTCGCGGTACTGGCGATCGGTTTGCCGCCACATTTCGCGCCGGAGCACGGGAATATCATCGTCGAGCACAGCGGGCTGAGCACCGCTCGTGAAGTCGTCGCGTCCGCCAGTGATTTTGTGCGTATCGTCGAGCTGATAGGAGCCGACGCGCGTCTGGACTTCCAGATAACGATTATGGTCGTCATCGCTCTCGATCAGCGCTCCATTGGAGCCGGAGACTTCGGACTCGTCGGCGTCTGTGACGGTGTAGCCAATGAAGTAGGCCGGTGGATTGGCGGTGGATAGGGCGTCCATCGACCGGCCGAGCTCCTGCTGCATCGCGGTGAGGAGCGGCGGCTGAGGGGAATCGGCAGGTTGGGCTGACGCCAGAAAAGCACAACTTACGGCCATTATTGCTGCGAACGCGAACGTCCTGCCACGCTTCAATTGTATTTTCATCGAGGCACAAGGTCTTAGAGTGTAAAGTAATATATTCTTTTTTCCCAATGGAATTGCTGCGGCGACCCAGTGCCCCCAGCCCGGTCCGCTACAGGTCAAAGGAGATTTAGATGCGTGCGGCCGTAATTCGGAGGTACGGGACTCCCGAGGTTTTTTCAGTGCAAGATGTGCCCGATCCGCAGCCGAAGACGGGCGAAATCCTGATCCGAGTGAAATCGATTGGAGTGAATTTCGCGGACTTGCTGTCGCGGATGGGGCTCTATCCGACGGCGCCTAAACCACCGTTCGTGCCGGGGCTGGAGGTCGCGGGTATCGTAGAGAAAATTGGCGATGGTACCCGGCAGGCGGACGGCGATGCGTTGCGGCCGGGCGATGCTGTCACAGCCGTGACGCACTTCAACGGCTATGCGGAGTGGGTGGTAGTGCCGGTGGGGCTCGCGTTTCGGTTGCCGCAGGGAATGGGTTTTGACGAGGGCGCGGCGATTCCCGTGAACTATTTGACGGCTTATCATTCAATCGTTGTGATGGGGAATATGCAGCCTGGCGGCAGGATTTTAATCCATAACGCTGCGGGAGGCGTCGGCATTGCGGCTGTGCAAATTGCGAAGGCGCGCGGGCTAAAGATTTTCGCGACGGCCGGACCTGCGAAACAGGACACGTTGCGCAAAATGGGCGCCGATCATGCGATTGACAACGAGAAGGACGATTTCGTTGAGGTGATCAGGAAATACGCAGCGGGCGGCGTCGAAATGGTGATGGACCCGATTGGCGGCAAATCGTTTGCGCGCAGCTATGATTGCCTCGGAACGACCGGGCGGCTGGTGATCTTCGGATTTTCGACGATTGTGAAGCCTAGCGGAAAGAAAGACACGATTGGCGGCGCAAAGGCTATGCTCGAAACGCCGAAGTTTCAGCCGCTGAACTTGATGGCGAAGAATGTCTCGATCATCGGCGTGAACCTTTCGGGATTGACCTCGCGGCCCGCGCTGCTGCGCACGGAGATGAGGGATCTTTTTCAGATGTATTCAGCAGGGAAGATTAAGCCGATGGTAGGAAAAAAATTCGCGCTGACGGACGCGGCCGCGGCACACCAGTACATTCATGACCGGAAGAACATTGGGAAAGTGGTGCTTTGGGTGAAGTGAAGATCGGCGGCGAAGCTCGTCTGCGGCAGGCGCGGGTGCCGCGCACAGCGTGTGTTGCTATTCTGTCAGAATAATGATGTTGTGGGTGTCACCGTGAAGGGTCAAGTTTCCAGAAGCGACGTTGCGCCAGTTAAGGGAAGAGGCTCGCACGACCGGACGCAGTGTGGCCGCCTTGGTTCGCGAAAGAGTTGCGAGTCTCCCAGACGCCGGCAGCCGGTCCGTTTATGAGATCAGCGCTGACCTTGCGGGCAGTGTGGCAGGAGATCGACAGCATGCAACCAACAGCGGCGAAGGTTTACGCGGTCGTGATTGATGTAAATATCGCGGCTTCTCGCCGAATGCTAGTGGCTTACTTGTGGCGCCGCGAAGAGCGAATCTTGTAAGGCGGGATTGAGCTTTAGGTCCTTTACCCTGGATTCCATATATTTTTGGCCGTCGCGGTAGACGACGGTGGAGAAGGCGAATTGTCGCCCATCGATCGTGCGGTAGTCAGACCAGCGCTGTTCGCTATCGACTGCGCCCTTGGATGTGGCGGATTGATAGCGCGCTACCGCAAGAAGGTGCGTCTGCGGATCGAAGTAAAGTTTTATATTGCCAAAGGCGGTCTGCAGCATCACGCCCGGGAAATTCTTGCCGTCGATTTGCTCCTCGCCGATTGCTTGCGCCTCGATTTTTCCAGCGAGCGCCTGCTGATATAGGCCCCAGCCGCCACCGAATAGCGCGATTCCTCGCTGAAACTCTCCCATCATTTGCGTAGCGTCATGCGTTTGCGATTGCCACTCGATCCACGCGGATTTGCCGTCGGAACCCTGACGGATGGTCATGCCGTTGGATTGCACCTCGGCGCGGCAGCGATTCGGATACTCGACGGACCAGTTGACGTCGCGTTGCATAGCGCCATTTCCACCGAGAAGCTGCTCGGACTCCGCCATCGCCAGGCCGGAAACGGATTTGAGTGCGTCGCCTCCGGTGGCTTGCACCGCCGCGTCGAACAACTGCTTGCCTGCGGCGAGTGACGCGGGCGTGGCTTCTGCGGCAGCAGCCTTTGCGGCGCGCAGACCGGGTGCGAGCAAGTCGATCTGGTCGGCTGCGATTTCGTCAAATTTCGCCGAGGGAAATTCCTTCTTCAGCTCGTCACGAAATGCGCCGACGTTCCCGGCGAGAACAACATCCAGGTCGCCCGCCGACATATATTTGGCCGCCATGGATTTGACTTCTGCGGCGGTGACGCCGCGGATTTTATCGGGATACGTGCTGTTGTAGTCGGCGGGAAGGCCGTACGCGGCGACCGTGAGAACGCGGCCTGCCACCTGATCGGCTGTTTCCGACTGGATCGGATAGACGCCGGCGAGGTAGTCGCGCGCGAAGTCCATTTCTTGCGGGCTCACGTCGCCATTGGTCATTTGCGAAAGAAGATTCATCACGAGCTTCATGGCCTCGACGGTTGCCGGCGTGCGTGTGTAAGTGCCGACGACAAACGAGCCCGCGTAGCGGTGCGGATTGAATGACGAATACGCGCTGTACGTGAGGCCTTTCTTGATGCGCACTTCGGTGTTGAGGCGGCTGTTGTATCCGCCGCCAAAAATCCGGTTGGCGACGAGCAGTTGGATGTAATCGAGATCGGCGCGGCGAATGCCCAGTCTGCCGACACGGATTTGCGTCTGCACGGCATCGGGCTTATCGATGAGCCAGAAATGTACGCCAGAAGGGCCGGCGGCCGATGGAGGCGCGGTGTCTGACGCCGCGGATTTAGGCCATGAACCGAAATATTTTTCAGCTGCGGCGAAAGCCTCGTCGGGCGTGATATCTCCCGCGAAAGCGAGCAGAGATTGATTCGGCGCGTAATTCGCGGCGTGAAATTTTGCGAGCGCGTCACGGTCCATTTTCTTGACGGAATCCGGCGTGCCTTCGGGCGGCAGGCCGTACGGAGAATTTCCGTAGAGGACCCGGCCAAAAACTGCCGTGGCGAGATAGTCAGGATCGGAGTACTCGACTTCAAAGTTGGAGAGGAGCTGTTCCCGCTGCCGATCGAGCTCGTCGGTTTTGAAGGCCGGATGCAGCACCACGTCCTGCATCAAGTCGAGGCCTACCGTCAGATCTTTCTTGACGATGCTTAACGTGACGTCGGTGGAATCGAAGCCGGCCGCGGCGTTTAGAGTGCCTCCGACGAAGTCGATGGCTTGCGCGATCTGCTGCGCGGAGCGCGTTTCCGTGCCCTGCGTAAGCATGTTGGCCGTCATTTGAGCGATGCCCGGCGACTTCGGATCGTCTTTGCTTGTGCCGGCGGTCATGACGACAAGATGGACGGCCACTTCGGGTTCGCTCGCGTCATGTACGACGAAAACGCGAAGACCGTTTGGCAGAGTTTTCGTCGCTGCGTCCGGGAAATGGAACTCTTTAGGGGCGGCCGGCGCGGGGCGTTGCGGCACGAGTTTCACCCCCGGCGGAACGACGCCGGTGCCGTTAGGATTGCCAGCGCTTGGGGAATCGGCGGGGCGCGCTGTCGGAGGGGCGTTTTGCGCGGCGGAAACATTGGCGAAGCAGAGTAAAAACCCCAGGAGTGTGGCCGCAATTTTTATCGTTTGTGATCTCATTGGGTTGGGGCCGCTGGCGTGACGTAGAGAACCGTTGCGTGTTGCGGGACGAAATATTGCTTCGCGACACGCTGGATGTCCTCGGGCGTAATCGTGAGATATCGATCGAGTTCAGTATTGACGAGATTCGGATCTTTGCCGATCACTGCGGCATTTTCGATCGCGACGGCTTTGTCTTCGTCTGAATCACGGCCAAGGACAGCCGCGGCAATTTCCTGATTTTTCGCCTTCTCAATTTCTTCGGCATCGACCGGCTGGGCTTTTAGTTCGTCTAAAACGCTGACGACAGCCTTTTCGCCCTCTGCAGCAGTGTGGCCCTGATTCATGATCGCGTAAGCCCAGAAAAGATTCGGGTCCTCGGAAAAATCACCGAATCCGGCAGCTTGCACCGCGATCTGTTGCTTGTAGACGAGTTCCTGATACAGGCGACTGCTTTCGCCCGCGGCGAGAATGTCGGACGCGAGTTCCAAAGGATATGCGTCAGGCGCGTAGCGGGCTGGCATTTTGTAACCAATCACGGCAGCCGGAAGCGGAGTATTGGAATAGGATTTTCTTACTTCACGCTCGGCAGTTTGCGCCGGCTCCTGCGGAATATTTCGCGGAATAGGCTTTGCAGATGCTGGAATGCCGTCGAAATATTTGTGCATCCAGGCGAGAGCTTGGTCTGAATTGAAATCCCCAACGATGACGAGCGTCGCGTTATTCGGCTTGTAGTACGTTTGGAAAAAGGCACGAACATCCGCGAGCGTGGCATTGTTAAGGTCTTCCATGCTGCCGATGGGCACGTGGTGATACGGGTGCGTGGTAAACGCGGCGGCGCGCAGGTCTTCCTCAAGATAGCCGTAAGGCTCGTTTTCTACTCGTAAGCGCCGCTCCTCCTTTACGACTTCACGCTCCGAGGTGAAATTGGCCTCATCGACGTTCAGGCTGCCCATACGGTCGGCTTCGAGCCAAAGGACGGTTTCGAGATCGTTGCCCGGAAACGTCTCGAAGAAGTCGGTCGAGTCATCGTTCGTTTCGGCGTTGTCATACCCGCCTTTCGCTTCAATAATGCGCGAATGCTCGTCAGCGCCCACGTGTGCGGAGCCTTTGAACATCAGGTGTTCAAAAAGGTGTGCGAAACCGGTGTGGCCCGGCTGCTCGTCTTTTGAGCCGACGTGATACCACATCTGGAGGTTGATCACGGGAACTCTATGCTCTTCGAGCAAAATCACTTTCAGGCCATTGTCGAGCGTGTGGCTGGTGAAGTTGAGCTTTGGCGGGCGCGCGTCGGTGGGAAGATTCTGCGCTCCAGCGGAGTAAGCCAGAAGAGCGCCGATGCACAATAAGAAGAGGGAGGCACTCCATCGATAAGCGAGATTCGGACGCTTTTGTTGCAAAGACGGTGCGTACCCTTTCGTGGTCATAGAAAACCCGCCCAAGTATCCTGTTCAGAGAGGCTAGTGTCAAACGTTCGACTTTCGTTGCGTTCTGATCGCTGATTGTTGTGATTTAGACGTCCGATTGGCTGAAACGTTTCTGAAGGGCCGCCGGAACCGGCCAATCTTTCGACCTGCATGTGACAGTTTGTAGTTGACGCATCGCGTTTAGAGAAATAGCATCGGGTCTCGATGCCACGTCCATCACCCGATCTTTTATTACAGGCGCGCGATTTTTTCCTCGATACCGTATTTCCCGGACGAGGGCGCGACGTCCGCCTCGAACGTGAGGAACCTACGTCCGCGTCCCATTCTCTCTTCGTTCTGAAATCGGTCCTTCTAACACTTTTCTTTGCCGCCGCATGGTTTGCCGCGGCGATCTGCGGTTTAGTGCAGTGGCACTCAAGCACGCCGTGGATAGAATTTGACGTTTTTTCGGTGGGACTGCTTATCCTGCTGGCAATTTGGTGCTTGAGCACTGCTCATTTTCATCGCGAAATGTTTGTTTCGCGTGAAGTGATGCTTGAGGCTTCGGGCGTGAATTTTGATCGCCTGATGTTCTTCTGGATTGACGTGTTCGCCGTTGCTGAAGTGCTCGTATTTTTCGATTACGGCCATTGGCATCTGGTGCCTCTATTGCGACAGCCGTATTTACAAATTCCGGGATTGGCTCTGTGCATCGCTGGCACGGCTTGGCTGGTCTGGACGGATCTTTACCTCTCGCAGCAGTTTCGGGGCGGCTTGAGCGATCGCAAGATGATGAGTCACGGGCCGTACCGTTTCGTGCGGCATCCCCGCTACGCTGGGTTGATTATTTGCAGTGTTGCGCTTGCATTGGCGATGGCGAGCGTGATCGCGTGGACCCTAGCTGTGGGCTGGATTTGGGTGAACGTTAAACGCGTGCGGCTCGAAGAGGAACACCTGCGCGGCCTCTTTGGTGCCGAATACGATCAATACGCTTCGCGCACATCGCGTTTCCTGCCGGGTATTTACTGAACGGACCGCTTCGCTTGTATGCGCGCCCTCGCCGGATTCTCCTCCGGCTAAAATAGTCTTGAATCCAACGAGGTGCCCCATGCGTGGTTTTGCGGGAATGCTCATCGTTCTGGTAATCGGTCTATTCGTTTATAAATCTTATTTCACGTCGGGACAGGCAATAAGACCCGCTGCGCTGAAGCAGACGGTCGATGTGATAGGTGTCAAGAACGACCTAGTTTCGATCGCGCAGGCCGAACGCGTCTATCAGGCGGAACACAGCACCTATGGATCGCTCGACGATCTGGTTTCGAGCGGAGCCATGGCCTATAAGAAAAGCGGACGGCAAGGTTATACGTACGATGCCGAATCTTCCACGGACACCTTCCGAATCGTAGCGCGCTGCACAGACACAGCTCCTGCGGGATGCACGAATTTCTCTATCGATCAGACGATGGAGGTAACAGCCGCCCACTAACCTCCAGCCGATTCAGCCGTACGGCCAGTCGACCGCGCGCTGTGTTAGAATGGCCGCGTCGTGCAGAAATCCCTCCAGAGCCTGCTTGATCTGCAAGCCATCGACTTGCGCCTGAATCAAGTGCGCGCGAGGCTTGCAGCATTCCCGCAAAAATTCGCCACCACTGACGCACGCGTGGCCGCAGCTCGCGCAGAGCTCGATCAAGCGAAAGCTGCACAGGTCGCCACCGTGCGCGATCGCAAGAAATATGAGCTCGATGTGGAGCAGTGGAAGGACCGAGTCCGCAAATACCGCGATCAGACGTCGCAGGTGAAAACGAACGAAGCATATAAGGCCCTCCAACACGAAGTGGACCTTGCCGAGGGCGAAATTGGGAAGGCGGAAGACCGTCTGCTCGAGCAGATGGTGAACGCCGAGGATTATGATCGGCGCGTGAAGGTTTCCGACCGGCGGCTGAAGCAAATCGACGAAGACGCCAAGGGCGAGCGCGCAGCGTTCGATGCGGAAAAGGTTTCCGCGGAAAAGGATCTTGCTGCATTGAATGCCCAACGCGAGGCGATCGTCGCTGATATTCCCGAAAGTCTGCTCGATCACTATGCGCGCATAGCCAAAAAGCACCGCGGCATTGCGCTCGCCGAATTGCGCGACGAAAGATGCTCTGCGTGCGGCATGCGTGTGCGGCCGCATGTGTTTCAAGAGATGCAGCGCGGCGGGGACGACAAGATGTTCCATTGCGAGACGTGCACGCGCATCCTGTACTATATTTCCGGCGATTCTTCAGCATCCTCAGCTCCTCCCGCCTCGCAAGCGAGTGCATGAGTCCTTCACGTACTCCGCCCCCAGGAACTGCGCGTCTCTTTTCGGATGCGAATGCGCCTGCGGCTCCTGCGGGCGTTCACGTCGCGAATATCGACGGCGCATCGCGTGGAAATCCCGGTCCTGCTGCGTATGCGGTGGTGCTGCGCGATCCCAACGGGAAAGTGATCCTCGAGCTAGCGAAGCAATTTGGACGCGACACAAACAACGTCGCCGAATACTACGGCCTCGTCGCTGCGCTGGATTACGCGTCCACCCACGGCATCAGCGCGCTGCGCATTCGCAGCGATTCGGAATTGCTCGTGCGCCAGATGCAGGGCGCCTACAAAGTAAAGAGCGAAGACCTGAAGCCGCTTTACGAACGCGCCCTGAGACTTTCGCGGCAATTCAAATATTTTGCCATCGAGCATGTGCGCCGCGATTTGAACCGCGAGGCTGACGCGCTGGCGAATGTTGCGCTGGATCAAGGGGCGGGAGCACGAAGCGAAATTCGCAAAGAAGCGGCTGCCGCGGGTCCTCGCTCACCAGAAGATGTGCCAACCAAGATTTCCGGGCAGCCACCAAAGCCCCGTCGAATTCGCGCGCGATTCGAACGTGGCCTGCTCATTCCAGCCGAGCCGCTGGATTTACCCGAAGGCATCGAACTCACCCTCGAAATTCAGAAGCCTTGAAAGTTAGATTTAAGCGGCTTGTGATTGTGCGGCAGGCTTCCAAATGTAAGAGCGGTAAAGCGTGTCGCGCTGGGCGGGGAGGTAGCCAGCGTCGCTGATAATGCGGCGAAGTTCGTTCTCATTGGTGCGATTGCGGACGCCTGCCGCGTAGACGACGTTTTCTTCGATCAGTATGCTGCCCACATCGTCCGCGCCAAACTGCAAGCCGACCTGGCAGACTTTGATTCCCGGCGTGAGCCAGCTCGATTGAATGTGGTCAATATTATCGAGATAGAGCCTGCTGATCGCCAGCGTCTTCAGGTAATCGAACGCCGTTGTCTCCTGCACTTTCTTTCCGAGCGGCGTATTTTCCGGAGCAAAAATCCACGGGATGAACGCGGTGAATCCTCCTGTATCTTCCTGAATGCGGCGCAGGCGCTCCAGATGATTCACGCGATGGCGATATTCCTCGCCGCAGCCGAACATCATCGTTGCCGTGGTGCGCATGCCGAGCGCATGAGCGGTGCGATGCGTGGCTTCCCATTCGTCGGAGGCGCATTTCAAGCGCGAGATGCGCGACCGCACCTCGTCATCAAGAATTTCGGCGCCGCCGCCTGGAATCGACTGTAAGCCAGCGTCGCGAAGGCGCGCGATCGTGTCGCTGAGCGAAAGGCTTGACACCTCGGCGATACACGTGATCTCCGGTGCTGAAAAGCAGTGCAGATGAACCTGCGGAAAGCGCTCCTTCAGCGAGCGCAGCATGTTTTCGTAGAACTCGATGCGCAAATCCGGATGCAGCCCGCCCTGCAGCAGTACGCCGGTGCCGCCCAGATCGAGCATCTCTTCAATCTTTTTGTAAATGGTTTCGAGCGGCAGGATGTAGCCGTCTTTTGCGCCGAGCGGGCGGTAGAAGGCGCAGAACGAGCAATATTCGGTGCAGAAATTCGTGTAATTGATGTTGCGGTCGATCTGATACGTCGCGACGCGCGGATCGGTTTTCTTGCGGCGCACCGCATTAGCGGCCATGCCGATGCCAATCAAGTCATCGGTGTTAAACAGATCGAGAGCTTCTTGCGGCGTCAGTCCCATGGTTATGATGTCATAGTCTACACGAAGCTCCCACGAACATCATATCCTTCGAGCGTCACGGGCGGTCACTCCGGCAAGGTCCGTATCAACGGAGCATCAAAGAGCGCCATTTCGTCGTTTGCGGGCGCTTGGAATATCTCGAACCATCGCGCTAGGTCTTCTCGCGTGATTGCCGGATTTTCCAGGCTACGCCGACTAATTCTCTCGAAGAGAACGTCGAGAGGTGCGGCGAGGTAATGTAACTCAACGGCGGCGCCTAAGGCCCGAGCTTCGGTTCGCAGGGTGTCCCGCTCGGATTTGCCCCACGTTCCCCATTCGATGATTACGATCGCGCCTAGCGCAAGCAATTCCCGGGCTAATTTCCATTGCAAAGACTCAATCTTCCCGCGCCTCTTCTCATCGTAAAAATCAAGCGAAAGGGCGGCCATCCATTCGTCGGGGGAGAGACGAACCCCGCACAGTCTGCTTTCAAGCAACTTGCCTAAGGTGGTCTTACCCGAACCCGGCAAGCCACACACAATGATCAGTCGTGGGCCCGTGGTGGACATTTCGACCGTACAAACCTCCGCGCCAGCGATATTCGTTTTCTTTGGGGGACGCTTTGCGGCGAATTCGTGTTTAGCACTGCTCACGCGCGGCGATCGCTGCGGGAGCTTCCGCAAATTCGATAGGTCGCGCCGCGGGGATGAGGCCGTCTTCGGCGGCCATCTGGTAGAAGAGGCGCAGCCCTTCGAGCTTTTCTTCATCGAGATCGAACTGAATATTCTGGCGGAGGTATTTTGCCAGTGGGCAAGGCGGCAACTCCAGTTTCAGCGCCGCTCCCTCCGCAATGTCGTGGATGTGTTCGAGTCCGAAGGCTTTGGAGGCTTGGAAATCGGCGACGACTTCCGGTGTGATGGCGTCGCGGCGGCCCGCCCAGATCGCCAGAACGGCTGGCTTGCCGGTCATTTCGCGCCACTGATGCACCACGTCATAAACAAACAGCGTGTCGACGCCGGGCACCGGCATGTCTTCGGGATCGCCGTTGCAGCAATTGTCCGTGCTGGGCGACTTTGCAGCGAGCGCGGACATTTTCAGCGCAACGCGCAGCGCGGGATCGCCAATCAAGAGAGCGGCGTCCGCGTTTTCCAGCATGGCGGCTGGATCGGGAGCCGCGTTCACATACTCTGGCGTGATTTGCCAAAGACGCTTCGAGAGGATTTTTACCAGCGCCACGGTGCTGCGCGAACTCGTATCCAGCGCGAACGTCCGCGCCATCTCCACCGGCTTTTTCGCCACCACAAGCAGGCTGCGAGCTTCGTGCGTGGAGGCAACAGCCATGTCCGGCAGAGCCACGAGGCCGTCGATACGCTGATATTCGATCGAGGGAATGATCG
>JBOGMU010000111.1:0-12668 GCA_050746865.1 Candidatus Acidiferrales bacterium | reverse complement strand
GTGCCGCTCTTTTTCGAAAACGCCGCCATTCCCAAAGAAAATCTGCTGCATGAAGTGGGGCGAGGCCATATCGTCGCCTTCAACACGCTCAACGCCGGCCGCTTTTCGCTCGGCGCCTATTGCCTCGGCGGCGCAAAAAAGGCCATTGCCGACTCGGCCAAGTACGCGAAAGAGCGCACCGCCTTCGGCCATCCCATCGCGGACTTTGGCCTGATTGAAGCGAAGCTCGGCGAAATGACGGTGCGCACGTTCGCGCTCGAATCGATGATCTATCGCACCGCTGGCACGATCGAGGCGGCTGTCTCCGCGGGTGAAACAGGTCCCGACAAGAGCAAAGCCGCGATGCAGACGCTCGAGGAGTACGCCATCGAAAGCTCGATCAGCAAGGTGGCGGGGAGCGAGATTCTCGATTATTGCGTCGATGAAGGCGTGCAGATTTTTGGCGGCTATGGCTTCCACGAAGATTATCCGATGGCGCGCGCCTATCGCGACAGCCGCATCAACCGCATTTTCGAAGGCACAAACGAAATCAACCGCCTGCTCATCGTTCAAATGCTCATGAAGCGCGCGATGACCGGCGCATTGCCGCTGATCGCGGCAGGGAAGAAGCTCGCCGACGAAATCCTCGCAGGACCGTCGTTCGAAGAGGCACCCTCGGGCGAATTCGCCACCGAGCAGCAGGCAATCGCGCAATCGAAGAAGGCGTTTTTGCTTGCGTCGGGCGCCGCCGTGCAGCGCTTTTCGGACAAATTGGCCGAACATCAGGAAATCGTCGCGGCACTCGCGAATATTGTGATCGATATTTACGCAATGGAGTCCTCGCTCCTGCGCGCGCAGAAGGCCGCCGCTGCAGGCCGTGACGCAAGCGTCATGGGTGATGCCGCGCGCACATATATCTACGACGCCGTGGATCGCATCGAAAAAGAGGCGCGCACCGCGCTGGTGGCAGCAGTCGAAGGCGATGCGCTTTCCGCCCAGTTGGCCGTGCTGCGCCGCTTCGCCAAGCATGCTCCCGTTGACACAATCGCGTTGCGCAGGAGCATCGCGCACGCTGTGCTCGCACAAAATCGGTATCCGTTCGAAAGCCGCTAACGCAAAAGTTTCGCCACGAAACAAAATCAAATCCGCACATTCCAGTAGCCGCAACGTGTTAACCGACTCGGTACAGGGTAGTACTCCATAGTACCCTGTCCTAAAGGACATATAGTTTCTCCGCAAAACGGAACCATTTTTCCCTTCAATACCTGTACCTCCTGCCGCAACTCCGCCTATTTCAAGGGCTTACTGTATTGCTCCCTTTGGGTGTTCTATTGCATCAAACTGTACAGAGGTACAGGTCAGCTTTTAAGGGGTCACGAATCATGAACAAGTTGTGGGAACAGTCTAAATGCCTTCTTTTGAAGGCGGCAAAAGAACCGAAGATTCGCAAGCCCGTCCTTCGGGGCCTTGCCATTCTTCTTGTCCTCCAGATTTACTTTGTCCGCGAACTTGTCGTTGCCGAAGCCCTCTTTGCCATCGGCTTCGTTGTGGTGATGGCCATCGTGGGAATCTGCTACGCACTCGGCACGGTCGGCCTGAAGGGCATCGACCTTACCGAAATGGGATTGCGGCTTGCCGCGCAAGGCGCGCGCCGGTCGTATGACATGCTGGAAATTTTCGCCCGAGAATCCGTCCGTCATCTTCCCTCCGAAACAACGAAGTAGCTGTCTGTAGCCCTGGCGCGCGGGAACGGTCCTCCTCCGTTCTCGCTTTTTTTTGCCCAACCTCGAATCCGTCGGCGTAGCACGAGCGATTAATCGGGCCATGCGACCGCATCGTAGGGGACGCGTTCATCGGATATCTTTAGTATTGGGCACTTGATCGTCGGGTTAGCGAACTTATCAGAACTCTGCCGCAGCGGAGCCCGCTCACCTGCACTGAACTATTCGCTTCGCAGCGTCTCGGCCGGATCAATGCGGGAAGCGCGATACGCGGGAAAGAGCGTAGCGCAGAGCCCTGTCAAACAGAGGGCCAACACAGCGATGGTGATGACGGCGGGATCCCAAGGTTTCACTTCGTAAAGCTGAGATTTTACGATTTGGCCAAAAGCCCAAACAAACGGCGCTCCAGCGGCTACACCGGCAAGAATCATGGCCAGTGCATCGCGGAACATTAGCCAAATCGCGGATAAGGGACTAGCGCCTAACGCCAGCCTGATTCCGATTTCGCGCCTGCGCCGGGCTACGACAAACGACATGACGCCGTAGAGGCCAAGCAACGACAGTAACAGCGCAAGCGTGCTAAAGCTGCCGGACAGTGTGGCCAACATACGCTCAGTGTTCAACGAGCGGTTGACTTGGTCGTCCAGAGTACGGAAATCCGTCACTGGCATCGTCGGGTCGGCATCGCGTACGAGAGCACGAAGAGACGAAAAGGAAGATTTCGGCGTTCCGCGAACCTTCACATAGAAGGTGCCGACAGGATATTCCCCTTCATAAAAGGGGAAATATGCTTGTTCAGACTCCTCGCGAATTCCGCGATAACTGAAATCGGACATGACGCCGACGATTTCCATCTTTGGCTTAACGTTTGGCCCGGCGCCCTCAGAGATTCGCACACCGATGGGATTGCGACTTCCCAAATACCGCTTCACGAAAGACTCGCTGACGATCGCCGACCGATAACCTGGATTGTTAGACGGTGCGACGTCCTGATCGTTAAAGTTACGGCCGGCAACGATTTTTATGCCCATGGTCTCAAAGAATCCCGGTGTGACAGCGTTTAGATTCACGTCACGATCTGTCTCCATCCTTTGATCCGCAAAGATCGTCATCGGATCATTCCAGCTTCCACCGGTCAGCAACGCAAATCGGGCGATCGCTGAAGCTTGAGTAATCGGAGACCGCTGGATCGCTTCATCGATTCGGTCCACTAGCCTCTCTCCTTCTGGTGTGGAATAGCCGTCCCGCGTCGCATCGATACCGAATGAGACCAGACTCGACGTTACAAATCCCGGCCCTTTCTCTATCAGGGCGTGCAGGCTCCCTGCAAACAATGCCGCTCCTACCACGAGCGTCAAAGCCAAAGCGACTTGCGCTGTCACAATGATCTTTCGAAGTCGGACGCCGCCAAAGGATGTGCCTCCGCCTCGTTCCCTAAACGATGACGTAAGTGAGCGCCGTGCGGACTGCCACGCGGGGGCGAGTCCGCTCAAAATACCCGCTGCTGCCGTCACGAGCAACGCAAAGAGCAAAAGGCGCGAGTCAATGCCCGCGCGCAAGGCGTTAGCACTCGTGTCCTTAGGAAGAAAGGCGATCAAAACTCGCACGGCAAGCGGAGCGGCTGCAATCCCAAGCATCCCACCGACGATTGCGATCAGGAGGCTGTCTACAAGGAGCTGTCGTCCCAGCCTCCCACCGGAAGCGCCCAACGCCAGCCTTGTAGCAATCTCGCGCTCACGAGCAGAGGCGCGCGCGAGGAAAAGACCGGAAACATTCAAACAGGCCAAACCTAGCAACACTGTTGTGACGGCAAATAGTATCCAGAGCGGTTCAGATACCTGCCGCCTCAGGCTGGAATGCCCCTGCGGCGCCGCTGTGAGCTTAAGCGAAGAGTTGAGGAATCTTTGGCGGCGTTCTGGTGTGACGACAGGAAAACTGGCTCGGTTCACATCCTCCCGCAGCATGGCTTTGAACCATGCTTGCAGCCCCACCTCGGCCCGCTGCAATGTCATGTCTTGTTTCAAGCGGCCAAGCACCTGCATCCATCGAGTTCGTCGATCGTAGAGATCACTGAAGCCGGGAATCGCCTCCGTCGACATCGAAGCCGGAATCCAAAGCGATGGCACTTGCCCGACATCGATGCCGCGAAATGTTTGAGCCGCAATGCCGATGACCGTCAACGGATGGCGATTCACCACCACCTTGCGGCCGACGACATCGGAGGCGCCGCCGAGTTGTGTCTGCCAGAAATCGTAGGAAAGGACGGCCACAGCATTCGGCGCGTGATCGTTGTCACGGGTAATCACCTGCCCTAGGGCGGGCCCTACTCCCAGTACCGTGAAGTAGTTACCGGAAATAATCTCTGCGGTCGCCGGTCTAGCATCTCCGCCAGTTGAAAGATCGATCCTGGTAAGGGCCCGGCAGAATACGCCCTCAAAGAACTGCTTCTGCTTGTCAAGATCGCGGCAGATGGGGTAGGACATGAGATTCCAACTGCCGAAACCATTGGCGACCTGATCTCCTTGCCAGTCGATCAGCACAAGCCGTCCTGGTTGTCGGACCGGCAGCGCGTGCAACACGATTTGATCCACAAGCGAATAGATGGCTGTAGTCGCTCCGATCCCAAGCATGAGCGATAGCACTGCCGTAAGAGTGAAGGAAGGAGTTCGAAGAAAGGAGCGCAAGGAAAAGCGGAGGTCATAAGCGAGATCGCGCAACCAGCGAGTGAACCAGATGTCCCGCACTTCCTCTTGAATTTGTGCGACCCCGCGCAACTCCAGCGTCGCTTGTCGGCGCGCCTCCTCTGCGGATAGACCGGAACGTTCTAGATCGCCCGCGAGGCGGTCGAAGTGATAGCGTAGTTCGCGATCCAGATCGCGTTCCAGGCTTTTGCGACGGAACCAGTTGGTTAGTGGCCTCATGATCTGTTCCCTTGATCGAAGATGAGCTGAACGGCACCTATCAGGCGGGCCCAGCTATCTTTTTCCGCAGCGAGCTGCATTCGACCCGAGGGCGTCAACGAGTAAAACTTGGCCTCCCTCCCCGTTTCCGATTGTTTCCATTTAGCCTTAAGCCATCCCTTGAGTTCCAACCTGTGGAGCGCGGGATACAGGGAACCTTGATTGATCTGAACCACGGATTGCGATATCTGTTCAAGTCGTTGCGCAATGCCATATCCGTGCGCAGGATCGAGCGAAACAATCTGCAGAATTAACATGTCCAACGTGCCCTGCGGAATAGGAAGTCGCGGCGAAGTCATCTGATACACCTCAACCTTCTACCCATGAGCGTATAGCACGATAGGTCGAAGGTCAAGGTGTGCAATCGACCCCAGAAGGGGACGCAAGCGTTTACGTGCAGTATTTAGCCGAATGCCTTTGCAGATTCAGAACGAAACACGTGCACGCGTCGGAGGATCGACACAGCTCGGCTGCTCTAAATTGCTGCGCTTCACGTCATTTGCGTACAAAACTTGCAGCGCTTCGCGTCGATTGGGATCTCGCTCAGGCATTCCGGGCACTTCTTTGTTGTAGGGTCGGCAGGCGGCTCCTTGTGTGCCCTTGCAACCAACGTATTCACCGGCAGCACCACAAAAAAGTAAACAGTCGCAGCGATAATAAAGAACGAGATAAAAGCATTGATGAATTCGCCATACAGAAATTTGCTGCCATGAACCGTGAATATGAACCCGGAGAAATCGGGTTGCTTTACTATTGCGGCGATGAAAGGCGTCAGCAAGTCCTTAACAAGGCTCTGTACCACAGTCACGAACGCAGCTCCGACCACGATTCCGACCGCCATATCCACGACGTTGCCCCTCAGTAGGAATTTCTTGAAGTCATTGAGCATTTTGGGTCTCCAATCATCGTGCCTGCGATTTGCGATTCCGGCTAACGTTCATGCCGCAGTTGCACATGCTTATCGCAGAACGAATCCCGACAGTCAAGTTACGTCCTCTTCGGGCATTGTGCCCCACCGGGCAGCCGTGTATCTTCCTGAAAGCATTTTGATCGGAGCGCCGCCGCACGTACAGCGAGGCGAACGCGGGAGCCGCCGGTAACGTCCATGAAAAGTATTCGTGTGTGCGTTTGTCGTACTTCTGCTGCCATGGCGCTCGTTGCGATATTTTCGCTTTCCTCGCTTCATGCTCAGCAGATGAAGCAGAGTTATCAGCAATTTGAAATCGACCGGGGCGCAATTCTCTATTCATCGAATTGCCAGGAATGCCACGCCGATGGCTCCGGTGTTCCCGGTGTGAATCTCCGCACCGGCCAATTTCCGGCGGGTTCGACCGACGACGACATTATCGGCGCGGTACGCAACGGCATTCCCGGCACGATGATGCCTCCGCATGAATTCGCTCCTGCTGACTTATCCGCGTTGCTTGCCTATGTCCGCTCCCTGGCAGCCGATCATTCCAACCCTGTAAAACTGGGCGACCCCGAAAGGGGGAAAACCCTCTTTGAAAGTAACGGCTGCTTCAGTTGCCATCGCGTAGGTGACAAAGGCTCGTACACCGCGCTCAATCTAAGTGACGTCGGCTTACTTCATCCTCCGTCTTACATCGAGCGCGCTCTGCTCGATCCCGATTCGTCGCTCGCAGCCGCGCCCGAAAGCGGCCAGCTTCGCGTTGTCACAAAGCAGGGAAAGACCATCACCGGACGCCGTCTCAACGACGACACATATACGATCCAGCTCATGGACGAACATCAGAACCTCATCTCTCTGGAAAGATCCAACTTGCAGTCGGTGACTAACCTTGAGGAGTCGCCCATGCCTTCGCTGAAAGGCAAGCTCACCGACGTGCAAATCAGCGACCTCGTCGCCTATCTTTCCACGCTGCGCTCGACGCCCGCGCTTGCAGTGCCCGCGCAATTCGGCGCACCTGCGGGCGTTGGCTTCGGCTTCGGCGCGGGACGTGGCCGCGGCCGTGGAGGTGCGCCAGGTCGAGGCGGAACTGCTGTGCCCATTGCGCCGCCGCAAACCACGCAACCCACACAGCCCGCAGCTCAGCCGGGAGGCCGCCAGGAATGAAAACCCTTTGCGCGCTCACGTTGTTCTTGGCCGTTGCCGTGACGTCCTCGGCCCAAGTCTCACAGCAGCAATTGCTCGACGCCGCGAGCACGCCGCAAAACTGGCTCATGTATTCCGGTTCCTACCAGTCGCAGCGTTACAGCACGCTTTCCCAAATCACGCCCGCGAATGCCAAAGACCTCGAAATCAAATGGGTCTTCCAGGCTGACTCCGTCCAAAAAATGGAAGCAACGCCGCTCGTCGTCAACGGCGTGATGTACGTCACGCAACCCCCGAACGACATTGTCGCCCTCGACGCCAAAGAGGGCCGCGTCTTCTGGACGTATCACTATCCCGTTCCCACAGACGTGCACCTCTGCTGCGGCCTCGTCAACCGGGGCCTCGCGATCCTCGGCAACACGCTTTTCATGGGCACAGTCAACGGCCATCTCGTCGCCGTTGACGCGAAAGACGGCCATCTCCTCTGGGACGTGCAACTCGGCGACAATCAATTCGGCTATGGCATCACGGAAGCCCCGCTCGTCGTAAAAGACAAAGTCGTTGTCGCAATGGCCGGCGCCGAAAGCGGCATCCGCGGATTCGTCGCCGCATTTTCCGCGCAAACAGGCGCACCCGCGTGGAAGTTTTACACCGTGCCCGGCCCAAACGAACCCGGCAACGAAACATGGAAGGGCGATAGCTGGGAGCGCGGCGGCGGCTCCAGTTGGATGACCGGTTCCTACGATCCCGAATTGAATCTCATCTTCTGGGGAATCGGCAATCCCTGGCCCGATTACGATCCCGAAATTCGCGCAGGCGACAATCTGTACACAGATTCGGCCATCGCGCTCGATCCCGATACCGGCACGCTCAAATGGCATTTCCAATTTACGCCCAATGACCGCGCCGATTACGACTCAATCCAGGTGCCAGTGCTTGCCGACATCACGTGGCGAGGCGCGAAGCGAAAAGTGGTTCTGTGGGCGAATCGCAACGGATTCTTCTACCTACTCGACCGCGCCACCGGCAAGTTCTTGCACGGAACGCCCTTTGTAAAAGTAACCTGGGCCACTAGCCTCGACGAAAACGGCAGACCCGTTCGCTCCCCAAAAGGTGAAGCGACACTCGAAGGGAACCAGGTTTTCCCGGGCATTCAAGGCGGTACCAACTGGTACGCGCCATCTTACAGCCCGCGCACCGGACTTTTTTACGTCACCGCATGGCAGGATTATTCAGCCGTGTACTTGAAGCAGCCTTCTCCCGCGGGAGGCATCGTCGGCACAATTCCGCGCTCGCCTCTTCCTAATTTGGCTCGCGGCCCTCTGAATACCTGGACGGAACAAGCGGGCCACGGCGAAATTCAGGCCATCGATCCGCATACCGGCGAAAAGAAATGGGTTTTCAAAATGGACGACGTGAGCGACAGCGGCATCCTCACCACAGCCGCCGACCTGCTCTTCACCGGCAATCGCGAAGGATATTTCCAGGTTCTCGACGCCCGCACCGGAAAACTTTTATGGCGCGCCACCACCGGTGGCCAGATGGCGGCCGCGCCAATCACGTACGAAGTCGATGGAAAACAGTACGTCGCCATGTGCGCCGGTCACGCGCTTTTTGTGTTCGGTTTGCGCGCTGAATAAAGTCGTCGAAACTCGGAATTTAGATAACCTGACCGCGTCTTGCTACGTCCAAATCGTATAAGCGTAGTTTTATGTGCGCTCGCGTTCCGAATGGTCCCGGATCGTGGTACAGTGCCGTCGTTTTGTAAAGTTGTTCAGCGGAGGTGACATAGTGAGGTTGTCGAAAGGCTTTACCCTGGGCGCATTCCTCTTCACAGCGGGAGCCGCGGCCCTAATCGCAGCACAGGCTCCATCGCCTGCGCCACAGGAGAATCCACCCGCTCAGCAGACGCCCTCGCAGCAAGCTGCTGCGGGTGCAGCGGCTACGACCGAAGAGCCTGCCCAAGCTGCGGGCCGAGGTGGGCGTGGAGGTCGCGGCGGCCGCGGAGGTGGCGGATTCGCAAACGCGTATCCGCAGCACGAGCAAGCCGCGCCGGAAAAAATCGCTGCCGGCAAGACGCTCTATGAAGTGAACTGCAGCTTCTGCCATGGCGCCGATGCCCGCGGCGGCGAAGGCGGTCCCAATCTGCTTCACTCCGAAATGGTAATGGACGATCAGAACGGCGAATCGATCACTCCCGTCGTTCAAAACGGTCGTCCCGGCACAGCGATGCCGAAATTCAATCTCACCACGGATCAGATTTCAGATATTGCCGCGTACATCCACAGCTTTCGGGTCGCGGGTTACGATCTTAGCCGCATGGTCCCCACGAACATTCTCGTCGGCAATGCGCAAGCCGGTGAAGCCTTCTTCAACGGTCCCGGCAAGTGCAGCACATGCCATTCCGTCACCGGTGATCTCGCGGGTATCGGCAGGAAGATGGAACCCAAGACGCTTCAAAACGCAATCGTCTCGGGTCGTGCCGGGGGAGGCAGAGGTTTTGGCGCCGCTGCCGAAGAGAATCCCAAGACCGCCGTCACGGCCACAGTGACGCTCACGAACGGCAAGACGGTCGAAGGCAAGCTCGACCATCTGGATGATTTCACCGTCTCTCTCACGGATTCCAATGACAATCATCTGACGTACAACCGCAGCACGGATGTAAAGAGCGTAGCCGTTCACAATCCGCTGCAATACCACGTTGATATGCTTCCGAAATGGACGGATGACGACATCCATAACGTAACCGCTTACTTGGTGACATTGAAATGACAAAGACGATGGCGAAGCTGACTAAAATATTTCTTGTTCTGGTCGTATGCGCCGTGCCGCTGGTGCTGCTCGCTCAGGAACCCGGTATCGGTCTGAATCCCGAGTCGCTGCTCAAGCCGGCCACTGATTCCTGGCCGACCTATTCAGGCGACTACACCTCTGACCGTTACAGCATCCTCGACAAAATCAACAAGACTACTGTCAAGGGTCTCTCGCTCTCCTGGGTCGGTCATGTCACTGCTGGCCCTGGAGCCGGTGCAGGCGGGTTCGTTTTCGCACGCGGCGGCGGTGCGGCAACGCCCACCATCATAGGCGGTGAAGGTCCCGAGCCTCCGCCAAACGCATCCACGAACGCACGCGTTGTCGGCGCCATTCTCCAGGTGAACGGCGTTCTTTACATGTCAACGCCAGACAACGCTTGGGCGATGGATGCGCGAGACGGCACCGTTCTTTGGCACTATTTCTGGAAGACCAAGGGCGGCACGCACATCGGCAATCGTGGCATGGCAATGTCGGGTGACTGGCTCTATTTCGAGACGCCTGACGACTACCTTATCTCGCTCGATGCCAAGACCGGCAAGGAGCGCTGGCACAAGGTCATCTCCGATTTCACCGAACAGTATTTCTCCACCATGGCTCCGTACCTGATCGGCAATCACCTGCTCGTCGGAACCGGTGACGATCTCGACTCGCCCGGCTTCTTGCAGTCCTTTGATCCAGAAACCGGCGAGCTTCAGTGGAAGCACTATACCGTCCCGATGGAGAAAGGTGATGTTGGCGCTGAGACCTGGCCCAACCTGGATGCCGCTCGTCACGGCGGCGCCCAGACTTGGGGTGACGGTGCTTACGATCCGGACACCCATCTGTATATCTTCGGCACCGGTAATCCTACGCCCGCTTACACTCCGCAGGTTCGCTTGGGCGATAATCTCTTCACATGCACGTTGATTGCGGTCAACGTCGATACCGGCAAGATGGCCTGGTATTACCAGACGGGCCCACACGACACGCACGATTGGGACGCCAACCAAACACCGGTGCTCGTCGACGGCACGTGGAAAGGAAAACCGCGCAAGCTTGTCTTGCAAGCCACGCGCGACGGTTATTTCTTCGTCATCGACCGCCTCACGGGTGAGCACTTGCTCACCAGCAAATACGGTGAGTCAGCCAACTGGTCCAAGCCGCTCAACGACAAGGGGCAGCCGTATCCGAATCCCGAGAAGGATTCCACTGTTCCCGGGTCGCTCGTGTCGCCCAGCAACGGTGGTATCACCAACTGGCCGCCTCCCGCATACAATCCGAAGACGGGCTTGTTCTATGTCCCGGAGCACGACTCCTATTCGATGTACTACCTGACCGAAACCGATCCGCGCGGCGCAATGGGCCTCGGCGGAAAAGAAGAAGACAGCGTGGGTTCGACTGGTAACTCGATTGACGCCATCGATTATCACACCGGCAAAACCGTCTGGAAGCACACATTCCCCGAAGGTGCCGGCGGCGCTGGCGGAAACACGGGGCTGCTGACAACCGCAGGTGGTTTAGTCTTCGGCAGCGATCAGGGGGGCAATTTCGTGGCCTACGACGCATCCACCGGTAAGGCGCTGTGGCACTCGCACATCGGCGGAGTCTCCAACGCGGCCGAAACGTACCTGCTCGATGGCAAGCAGAACGTCCTCGTAGCAAACGGCGACGCGATCTACGACTTCGTCCTAAACGAATAGTAACTTAGCTCAATGGCCGTAGGGGCGCTGTTCACCGCGCCCCTTCTGCGCCACTCACTAATGTAGCTCGGGGCTTCCGCGCCCTTTGCGGAAGCGCCGAGGCTTTTCCTGACTGAAACAAAATTCACGTCATCCTGAGCAGGGTTCGCGAAGGACCCCTCTTGCTTTCGCTGATGGCCCGCCGCGAGTTCAAATCTCGCTCAATCCAAAAGAGAATTTCTAGCTCTGCATATGCCCCTTCAGGTAAAATCGCATTGAATACACCGTCCCGGAGAAAACTATTGACGCTCACCAACATACAGGGCATGAACGGCTCTAAGACGCTTGTTCGCGTGCGCCCACGCGGCTTCTGTGCCGGAGTTGTGCGCGCGGTGGATATCGTGGAACTCGCGCTCGGCGCATTCGGCAGCCCCGTCTATGTTCACCACGAAATCGTGCACAATCGTTACGTCGTCGATCAATTGCGTCGGCGCGGAGCAATTTTCGTTGAAGCCATCGGCGAAGTTCCCGAAGGCGCGGTGCTCGTATTCAGCGCGCATGGTGTTCCGCCGCGCGTCCGCGCAGAAGCCAAAGAGCGCAACCTGAAAGTGATTGACGCCACGTGCCCGCTAGTCACGAAAGTTCACCTCGAAGCCCTGAAATTTGCGCGGGAAGGCCGCACACTCATTCTCATCGGACATCGCGATCATCAGGAAATTGTCGGCACGTCCGGCGAAGCCCCGGATAAGACCATCGTTGTTGGAACAGTGGAGGAGGTCGATCATCTCCAGGTTCCCGATCCGAACCGCCTCGCGTTCCTCACGCAGACAACTCTTTCGCTCTATGATACGCAGGAGATCGTCGCGCGCCTTCGCGAGAGATTTCCCACGATTGCCGGTCCCGCATCGGACGACATTTGCTATGCGACCCAGAATCGCCAGGAAGCTGTCGAGGCGTTGTGCAGAGAAGTGCAATTGATTTTTGTTGTAGGCTCGGCGAATAGCTCGAATTCGAATCGGCTTGTGGAAGTCGCGCAAAGGGGTGGAGTTCAGGCGCGTCTGATCGAAGATGCTGCCGATATCGACGAATCCTGGCTCGCTGGTATCGACTCGATTGGCTTGACGGCGGGTGCTTCAGCGCCCGAAGTTCTGGTCGAACAGGTGAGTCAGAGGCTAGCGGCGTTCGGGTTCACGAATCATCGCGATATCGAACTGATTCGCGAAGACGTGCGTTTCACGATTCCGCCCGAACTGGCTGCCCAGCAGCAGCGCACCGCCGTAAGTTAGCTTTCTGCAGGGTATTGTGGCGCAGCCACTCTTGGCTGTGTAGGTTTTTTCGATGTGCGAATGGAATCTTGCGAAGCTGCCGCAGCAGCCGAAAAATATCCAGCGCCGTAGGCGCGGCACAAGTCTCAACTACGCGCTTCGGCAAAAGGAGGTCATGAGTGGCGGTCAAAATCGTCCGCCAGGATAATCGAATCGCT
>JBOGMU010000110.1:0-31641 GCA_050746865.1 Candidatus Acidiferrales bacterium | reverse complement strand
GCATCGAGATCGGAAGGTTCGGAGAGTGTGTGATTGCGCGTGATCGTCTTGAAATCGTTAAAACGCAGCGTGAGCGTGACGGTTCGCGCGTGCAGAGCTGCGTCTCGGAGGCGTTTGGTGGCTTTTTGGCAAAGATAGCTGAGCGTGGATTCGAGCTGCGGGCGGTCGCGTGTGTCTTCGCCGAACGTCTGATTGTGCGAGATGGATTTCGGCTCGGCGTCGTAGAAAAATTCGAAGGAATCGATGCCGCGGGCTTTGCGATGTAGTGCGGTACCCCAGCGGCCGAAGTCGGACTCCAGGCGAGCGAGGGTTTGCGTTTGCAGTTGCGCGACCGTTTCGATGCCGAGCTTATTGAGGGCGGCTTCGGTGACTTTGCCGATGCCGGGAATGCGGCGGACGGAAAGCGGCGCGAGAAAAGCTTCTTCGCTGCCTGCGGGCACCCAAACCAGCCCGCGCGGCTTGGCCTGATCGCTAGCGACTTTCGCGATGAGGCGAGTTGAGCCGAGTCCGCCGGAGCATGGAAGGCCGCTGGTGGCCGTGATGTCCTTGAGCAGTCTGTGTGAAGCGGCGAGCGGTGGGCCGAAGAGGCGCTCTGTGCCCTGGAGATCCACGTAGGCCTCGTCGATCGAAGCCATTTCCACAATGGGCGAATATTTCCCCAGAATTTGTGCGACGCGATCGCTCCATTCGCTATAGAGATGGTGCCGATTATCGAGGAAAACGCCTTGCGGACACAATTTTGCGGCTGTTCGCAACGGCATCGCGGAATGAACGCCGAAGCGGCGGGCCTCATAGCTGGCGGAGGTGACGACTCCGCGCTGGTCAGGTCCGCCGCCGACAATTACGGGCAGGCCGTGGAGTTCAGGACGCGAAAGCAATTCGACAGAGACGAAAAACGCGTCCATATCGACGTGTAGGATTGCCGAATCCGACGGCAGAAGGCCATCGGAATCATGCTTTGCGCGGAATTGGGCTAGCTTCGGCATTGGAGGAGTTAACGTTTATGGTACTTCGGCATCTCCCAGCAGCATCCATGCGCTTCGGTGCTGCGTGAAGCCGATATGCGGATAATAATCCGTCGCGGCGGGCGCGGATAGCAGAATGACGCGCGTCTGCGGTCCACCGGCTCTTTGCGTCTGACGAATCAATTCCTTACCGATGCCCTTACGCTGATGGGAGAGGCGAACGGCGAGATCGGAAAGGTAGGTCGCGTAGCTGAAATCCGAAAGCGCGCGCGAGATGCCGACCAGAAGATTCGCGTCCCATGCGGTTGCGACGAGATTCGCATTTTTCAGCATTATCGCCATACGTTCGGGGTCGTTTATGGGGCGGCGTTCACCAAGCGTGGATGCCGTGTAAAGCTCGATGACTTCGTCGAGCTGCAAGTTGTTTCCGAGGCGATAGTGGATCAATGAAGGCTCCGATAAAAGCGGCTGCTTGAAACAAGCGATGGAGAAAATATACTCGCAGAGCAAATAGCAAAGAAAGTGGAGTTCTTCGGGGCGCGAAGCGGCCCTCAGATGACGCGATTTTGAGTTGAGGCGAGACGAATGGCAAGGAAGAGATGGCCTTCACTTGCCGCTTCGCGAGGCAAGTTCAGGATGACGGGATTTTACCTTTTGCCAAAGGCGGTAGCGAGAACGCGTGGGATTCCGGCTAGATCGTTCGTGACGGCGATGTTCCTCCATGCGTCACGCGCTTCGATCATTTGTCGGACTCGTTCGACTGCGCCATAAGCTAATTCAAGAATAAGCAAGCCGTCGGGTACGAGGCGCGATTCGGCTTGTTCGATCACGCGTGCATAGATTTCAAGACCGGTGGGGCCGGCGAACAGCGCAATTTTGGGTTCGTGTTCACGGACTTCGCGCTGAAGTGCCGGCGCTTCGGAGTCGGCGATGTACGGAGGATTGCTAGCGATGAGATCGAAGAGGCTGCGGGGATTAAGAAAGTGGCGAGTGGCTAATTGCGAGTGGCTAGTAGTTGGCGATTCGTGATTGGCGACTGTTAATTGGTGAACACCGGACTGCAACAGATCGGCTTCGGCGAATTCAATGCGGTCTGCGACATCGTGGCGGATCGCGTTGCGCTTTGCGACTTCCAAGGCTGCGGGCGAAATATCTGTGGCTGTGATTTGGCCTTTTGGGAATTCTTTGGCTAACGCTACGGCGATGCAGCCGGAGCCTGTGCCGACGTCCGCAATGCGCAATTCCTGGTTGCTTGCGGCGCCAACGCGTTCGATGGCGACTTCGATGATGTGTTCGGTTTCCGGACGCGGAATCAGGACGGCGGGCGTGACATCAAATTCGAGTCCCCAGAATTCCTGTTTGCCGATGATGTATTGGGTTGGTTCTCCGGCGGCGCGGCGCGCGATGAGAGCAAAATATTTTTCCAACGTGGCGGAATCGAGCGGCTGTTCTGGATGAGTGTAGAGCCACGTGCGGTCGCAGCCGAGCGTATGAATGAAGAGAAGTTCGGCGGCGAGCGGACTGGAGGGAACGGAAGCAGCGTTCAGGCGATTAATGCCCTCTTTTAACGCGTCGCGCGTTTGCATTGCGGATTGCGTCTGCATGGAGGCGATCGGAGTCCGAACACAAATTCTCACAGCCAAGAGTGGCTGTGCCACAAAATTCAGGCGGCGTGTTCGCTGGCGCTGCCTTTGTCTTCGGCGCCGAGTTCTTGCTTCAGGCGCTCGGATTCAAAATGCGTGACGAGCGCATCCACCAGCGGGCCGAGTTTGCCTTCCATCACCTGATCGAGCTGATGGAGCGTGAAATTGATGCGATGGTCGGTCACGCGATTTTGCGGGAAATTATACGTACGGATCTTTTCCGAGCGGTCGCCAGTCTTGATTTGGCCGCGGCGTTCGGCGGCGATGGCTTCGTGCTGCTTCGACTGCTCCATTTCGTAGAGACGCGACCGAAGCACGCGCATAGCCTTGGCGCGGTTTTTGATTTGCGATTTTTCGTCTTGCTGGGAAACGACCAGACCTGTCGGAATGTGCGTAATGCGAACGGCGGAATAGGTCGTGTTCACGGACTGGCCGCCTGGGCCCGATGAGCAGAACGTATCGACGCGCAGGTCTTTCGGTTCGATTTTGATGTCAATTTCGTCAGCTTCGGGAAGCACGGCGACTGTCGCGGCGGACGTGTGAATGCGGCCTTGTTGCTCGGTGGCCGGAACGCGCTGGACGCGATGAACGCCGCTTTCGTATTTCAGCTTGGAATAGACTTTGCTGCCCTGAATCGCCGCAACGATTTCTTTCACGCCGCCGATGTTTGCGGGCGAACTCTCCAGAATTTCGACGCGCCAGCCCTGTGACTCGGCATAACGCGAATACATGCGGAAGAGCTCCCCGGCGAAGAGCCCGGCTTCGTCGCCCCCAGTGCCGGCGCGGATTTCGATCATGACGTTCTTTTCGTCATTCGGATCCTTGGGAATGAGCAGGAGCTTCAGTTCGCGTTCGGCGGAATCGTGGCGGACAGTGAGTTCACGCTCTTCGTCGTGCGCCATCTGCTTCATTTCGGGATCGTCGGCCTCGGCGAAAAGCTGCTGCGCGCCTCGCAGATTCTTATCGATCTCTTTCCACTCACGGAACTTCGAAACGATTGCAGCCAGGTCCGCATGCGTTTTGGCAAGCTTTTGGTAACGTCCCGAATCGGCGAACACCTCCGCCGAGGACAACTCGTGACTCATTTCGTCATAGCGGCGCTCGATTTGTTCTAATTTGTCGTAAAGCGAAAGATTGGCCATGTTTGCACCCGCACGCAGGACAACGTAAGAGTAAATCGGACAAACGGAAACTAGATTCGGCCGCGGCTCAGGCCGTTGCGGGAAGGTCGCTAATGGAAGAGCGAGAACATATTATCGGTGCCTGAAAATATGATAGCCGTCTAAAGACGCGAAATCAAATAGCGTCGCGGGAATGTGTTCTTGGGAGCGCGAACCGGCTGAACAAGCAGATGAAATTGCGGCGCGGATCGTGCTACGGTATTTTCACGGAAAATTATGGAAAACATTCAAATTACATTGCCGGACGGATCGACGCGCGAGGTGCCGCGCGGAACGACGGCGGCGCAGATCGCGGGCCAGATCGGGCCGCGGCTGGCGAGCGCGGCGCTTGTTGCACGAGCGGGCGATGCGCTTGTCGACCTCTCGAAGCCGCTCGAGGAAGACACAACTCTATCGATTTTAACGGCGAAAGATGCGGATGCGGTGCAAGTGTTCCGTCATTCGGCGGCGCACCTATTAGCGGCTGCGGTGTTGGAACTCTATCCAGACGTCAAACTCGGAATCGGCCCGCCGACTGATACCGGATTTTTCTATGAGTTTGTGCGCGGCGAGCCATTTGCGCAAGACGATCTCGCGAAGATCGAAGCGAGGATGCACGAGATCGCCGCGAAAAACGTGCCGAACGAACGGAAATGGCTGCCGAAAGCAGAGGCGCTGGAGCTCTATAAGCAGAGCGGGCAGACGTTCAAGTGCGAGCTTGTGGAAGAGAAGGCTCTGGAGCCGCTGGTCTCGTTTTACACGACGGGCAAGTTCATCGACTTTTGCCGCGGGCCACACATTCCGACGACTGGGCGTATTCAGGCATTCAAGCTGATGAATGTGGCGGGCGCGTATTGGAAAGGGCACGAAGGCAATCCGCAGATGCAGCGGATTTATGGCGCGTGTTTCGTCGAGCAGAAGGAGCTGGACGATCATCTGCATAGGCTCGATGAAGCGAAGCGTCGCGACCATCGAAAGCTAGGGACGGAACTCGATCTTTTCAGCATTCAGGACGAGGCGGGCCCGGGGCTGATCTTTTGGCATCCGAAGGGCGCGATCATCCGACGCGAGATGGAAGATTGGCTGCGTGCCGCGCTTTTGCGGCGGGGCTACGAACTTGTGTATACGCCTCATATTATGCGGCTGGATTTGTGGAAAACGAGCGGGCACGCGAATTTTTACCGCGAAAATATGTTTGGGGCGATTGAAGTCGAGAAAGCCGATTATCAACTCAAGCCGATGAACTGCCCGGGACACATTTTGATTTACAAGTCGCGGTTGCGGAGCTATCGCGAGTTGCCGGTGCGGCTGGCTGAGCTCGGGACGGTTTACCGCTATGAGCGATCGGGCGTGCTGCACGGGCTGATGCGCGTGCGCGGATTCACGCAGGACGACGCGCATATTTTCTGCATGCGCGAGCAGGTGGAGCGCGAGGTGCAGGATTGCGTCGAGTTTGCGTGGGAAGTGCTGAAGACATTTGGCTTCGATCGCTATGAGGTGGAGCTTTCGGGCGGCGATCGTTCGCACCCTGAGGTGTATGCGGGCACGCCCGAGGAGTGGGAGCACGCGGAAAGCGCGTTGAGAAATACGCTCGAGCGCATGGGTGTTCCTTACAAATATATTCCGGGCGAGGCTGCGTTCTATGGGCCGAAGATCGACGTGAAGCTGGTGGATGCGATCGGTCGGCCGTGGCAGCTTTCGACCGTGCAATTCGATTTCAATTTACCGCGGCGCTTTAACTTGGAATACGTCGGCGAAGACGGCTCGCGGCATTCTCCGGTGATGGTGCATCGCGCGCTTTGGGGGTCGGTCGAGCGATTCTTTGGCGTGCTGATTGAGCACTATGCGGGTGCGTTTCCGGCTTGGCTCGCGCCGGTGCAGGCGGCAGTGCTGCCTGTGAGCGGGAAATTCGAGGAGTATGCCAAGAAAGTGACACAACAACTGAAGGATGCGGGTTTTCGCGTCCATTTGGATGATCGCAATGAAAAGCTGCAGGCGAAGATACGCGACGCGCAGCTGGAAAAAGTACCGTATATGCTGATTCTCGGCGGGAAAGAGGCCGAAGCGGGGACGGTTTCGGTGCGGCATCGCTCAAAGGGCGATTTAGGGCCCCGACCGCTGGACCAGTTTGTGGCGGATTTGAGGGCGGAGATTGACGAGCATCGGGTTCCCGAGCCGGCTGCGGCCAGCGCCGGAAAAGCGGGAAATAACTGAAGCCCCGTTCTTGCGGGATAGGCCGAAGGCCGTGCTATACTTTTCGCTCTGTCCCTGCATTGATGCTTTCGAAAGGGGCGGTCCTTGAAATGAGAGACGGCCAGCGGTCAGGACGCGGCCGGGAGGTGTGGTTATCGCAGAACGTGGTCCGGTTGGTCTTCGAGTCAACGAGCGCATTCGCGCTCGGGAAATTCGCGTAATCGACGATGATGGCCAGCAGCTTGGCGTCATGTCGCTGTTTGACGCGATGAAAGCGGCGCGCGAGAAGGGCGTGGATGTGGTGGAGATTTCGCCCAGCGCCGTGCCTCCTGTTTGCAAGCTGGTCGATTACGGCAAATTTTTATACGAGCAGAACAAGAAGGCTCACGAAGCGAAGAAGAGCCAGAAGAGTTCGCACATCAAGGAAGTGAAGTTTCGGCCATCGACGGCCGAGCATGATTACCAAGTTCGCAAAAACCAGATTATTCGCTTCCTCGGCGAAGGCTATAAGGTGAAGGCGATGATCTTTCACCGAGGCCGCGAAATGGCGCACCAGGACGTGGGCCGCGCGAAGATGACGCGCCTGATGGCCGATATCGCCGATCACGCGCAGGTGGAATTCGGGCCGCGCATGGAAGCCAATATCTTGCTGGCGCTACTGGCGCCGAAGAAAGGCGCTGCGGCAACGGCTCCGAGCCGTCCGGCGCAACCGGCGGCCGGAAATTAAGCCGCGAGATTCTGAAAAGAGGAAATCGTGAAGAAGAATACGAAGATGAAGTTGAAGACGCACCGGGGCGCGGCGAAGCGCTTTAAGGTTACGTCGACGGGCAAGGTATTGCGGTGGCACTCGGGCAAGCGGCATCTGCTCGGCACAAAGTCGCCACGGCGCCAGCGCAAGTTGACGAATAAGGTCGAGGTCGATGCTTCGAATGTGCCGAACGTGCGGCGCGCACTGCCTTACGGTATCGAGTAAAGCCAAGAGTTTACGTCTAAATTTCTGTGCCAGGCAGCGCGTAACGGGTGCCTGCCGGCCAGTGCCTCGCAACTTGTAAATCGTGTGAGGCGAGTTCCGATCATCAAACGAGACAAACCCGTCTGATCGCGTCGAAAGTGCGCGCGACGGTTCGCGTTTGTCTCCCGTTCAATTTTGAGGATTTGCGCCCGTTCGGCGGGCTAAAGGAGAATAGAACCATGCCTCGGGTAAAACGCGGCACGAAGCGCCGCGCACGTCGTAAGAAGCTGCTGAAACATGCCAAGGGATTTTTTCTCACCAAGGGAAAGCTCTACCGGTCGGCGAAAGAGGCCGTAAACCGTTCTCTGCGGTACACGTATCGCGATCGGCGCGTCCGCAAACGCGATTACCGGACGCTGTGGATTCAGCGCATCGGCGCCGCAGCGCGCGCGAACGGACTGAGCTACAGCCAGTTGATTCACGGGCTGAAGGCGGGAAACATCGATCTTGACCGCAAGATTTTAGCGGATATGGCCGTTCGCGATGCAGAAGGATTCGCGCTGCTCGCGGTATCAGCGAAACAGCATTTGAAGACTGCCGCGCCGAAGTCGGCTGCGTAGAGGCGGAACTGCTTGAAGACGATTTGCGAGGCCTCTCCGCCGAACCGGGCGGACACGTGAATAGCGCTCCTGACCAGACGCTCGCGCAACTCGGACTTGTGACACCTGAAGCGGTATCGCAGGCGTTCGCCGAAGTACGTCAGCGTTTTGAAGAGCAAGTACAAGTGCATTCCGGCGATCCTGACAACTGGAAATTACTCGTCGTCGCGTGGACGGGGCGAAAGTCCGGCGTTCTATCACAGATTACGGACAACTGGCTCAAACCGGCTTCGAAAGAATTGAAGCCGGCGGTCGGGCAGGAACTTAACAAACTGAAGGGTTTCGTTGAGGCGGCAATTGAGGAACGGCGTGTCGCGATGGAGGCCACTGCGGAAGCGGCGGCCGCCGCGCGCGATGCGGTCGATCTTTCGCTACCTGGGATCGAGCACGCGGTTGGCACGCGCCATCTGATCCGCCAAACGTACGAAGAGTTGCAACGGATATTTCTCTCCATCGGGTTCAGCGTGGTCGAAGGGCCGGAAATCGAAACGCCGTACTATAATTTTGAAGCGCTGAATATCCCCGAACATCATCCCGCACGCGACAATATGGACACGTTTTATATAGAGGGGTCGCAAATGGGGCATCTGTTGCGCACGCACACGTCGCCCATGCAGATTCGGACGATGGAGAAACAGCAGCCGCCCGTGAGGATCGTGGTGCCGGGAAAAGTCTATCGCCGCGATAATCCCGATTCGACGCACGGCTACATGTTTCATCAGATTGAAGGCTTGGCCGTAGATACGGACATCACGTTCTGCGATTTCAAAGGCACCGTAGAATATTTTGTGCGCGAATTCCTGGGGCCAAAGGCGAAAACTCGGCTGCGGCCAAGCTATTTTCCGTTCACCGAGCCTTCAGCGGAAGTGGATGCCACTTGTCACGTCTGCGGCGGGTCCGGTTGCCGTGTCTGCAAATTCTCGGGTTGGATCGAGTTGTTTGGCGCGGGCATGGTAAATCCGGCGGTCTACGGTTTCGTGGGCTATGATGCGGAGAAGCTTTCCGGCTTTGCGTTCGGCATGGGCATCGACCGGCTTGCCATGATGAAGTACGGCATCAGCGAGTTGCCGCTTCTTTTCCAGAATGATGTTCGCTTCCTCAGCCAGTTTCCGTGAGTCTACCGACCTCATGATCGCGATGGATTCCAAAGAGCGCTTTTCGAATCGAGTCGAAAACTATGTGCGCTATCGTCCCAGTTATCCCCAGAGAGTCTTGGAGACACTGCGTCAAGAGTGTGGCTTTACGCCCGACTCAGCGGTCGCAGACATGGGCTCCGGCACGGGAATACTGACGAGGCTCTTTCTTGAAAATGGGAATACGGTCTACGGCGTCGAGCCAAATGCGCGCATGCGCGAGGCGGGTGAAGAGTATCTGAGGGCATTTCCTCGCTTTCGCAGCATTAATGGGACGGCCGAATCCACAACGTTGCCTTCCGGCAGCGTGGATTTTGTCGTTGCAGGTCAGGCGTTTCACTGGTTTGACGCGCAGAGGGCGCGCGCGGAGTTCGCACGCGTTTTTAAGCCAGATGGCTGGGTCGCAATTGTCTGGAACAACCGTGAAAAGGACGCCAGTCCATTCCTCCGTGATTACGAGTCGCTGCTCCGCACCTATGGAACGGATTACGAGCAGGTTGCCCAAAAATACCCTGAAAATGATCCGCTGGATAAGTTTTTCGGCGAAGGCGCGTCTAAGGGGAGATCATTCGCGAACCGGCAGGAGTTCGATTTTGATGGATTGCGCGGGCGCCTACTCAGCTCTTCCTACGCTCCGCCCGAAGGTCACCTGAACCACGAAGCGATGCTCGAGAAGCTGCACCGGATTTTCGAGCAGCACGCCCGCGATGGCCGCGTGGTGCTTGAATACACGACGAAGCTATACTTCGGGAGACTTCACGCAAGTGTTGAACGGAGCGCGCAAACACGATGAAGATCCTCTACCCATGGCTCAAGGAGTTCGTCGACGCCAGCGCCCCGGTGACGGAGCTTCGCTCGCGGCTTTCGCTGGCCGGCGTTGCCATCGATTCGATCGACGAAAGCGCTGCCGGGCCTGTGCTCGATGCGGAAGTCACCGCGAATCGGCCGGATTGCCTGGGTCACTACGGAATCGCGCGCGAAGTGGCGGCAATTTACCGGCTCTCCGTGAACCCGCTGCGCCCCAAGCTCAAAGAAACATCTGAGAAGATCGTTTCGGCAACGCGCGTCGAGATCGAAGCTCCGCATCTCTGTGGGCGATACACGGCACGCGTACTGCGCGGAGTAAAGGTCCAGCCTTCGCCGGACTGGCTGCGGCAGCGGCTCGCAGCAATCGGGCAGAATTCGATCAACAATGTTGTTGACGTCACGAATTACGTCATGTTCGAACTTGGTCAGCCGATGCACGCGTTCGACCTCGATAAGCTGGCGGAGAAACGCATTGTTGTGCGGTGTGCGCGGGCGGGAGAAAAGATTCGCACACTCGACGGCGCCGAGCGCAGTCTGGCGAAAGAAACCTGCGTGATCGCCGATGCAGTGCGTGCGGTAGCGATTGCCGGTGTGATGGGCGGCTCGGAAAGTGAAATTGGATTCGCGAGCCGAAATATTCTGCTTGAATCCGCATGGTTTGATCCGATTTCCGTGCGGCGTACATCCAAGGCGCTTGGCTTGCGCACGGAGGCTTCTTACCGTTTCGAGCGCGGAGCCGATCCCGAGATGGCAGACCTCGCTTCACGGCGCGCGGCGGAACTGCTTCAGCGGGTGGCCGGCGGCGAATTGCTCGAAGGTGCCGTGGACGTTTATCCTGGCCGCAGCGCAGAAAAAAGAATCGAGCTCTCGCGTGAAGAGCTGCTTCGCGTGATGGGCGCGGATATTCCCGACCGCGACATTGAGGAAATTCTCGGCGCGCTCGGGTTTCATCCCATGCGCAACGACGACAATCGCGGCGCTGCCGGATCGCTGCTGGCGACGTGGGATTGCCGCCGACCCTCGTGGCGGCAGGATGTGACGCGCGGCATCGACTTGATCGAAGAAGTGGCGCGGCATTACGGCTACGAAAAATTTCCTCCGCGATTGCCTCCCTCAAAGCAGCCCGCGCGCCGCTTGCCTCACGCGAACGACATGGATCGCTTGCGCGAGCGCATTGTCGGGCTCGGATACCAGGAAATCGTGGAGATTCCCATTGTGGACGCCGCCCGCGATGCGATTTTTCGCGCTGAAGGCCTGACGACCGCAACCATTGGAAATCCACTTGCGGAAAATGCGTCGATGATGCGTTCCTCCGGTGTTGTGAGCATGGTTGGCGCGATCGAGTGGAATTTGAATCACGGGCAGCGCAATCTGCGTCTATTCGAGATTGGAAAGACATACGAAATGCGGAATGGCGAGCCGGTAGAAATGCCGGTTCTTACGCTGGGTGCGACTGGACTGGTTTGCGACAAGACGATTTACGAGCCGGCGCGCGAATTCAGTTTTGCAGATCTGAAGGGCGACCTGGACAGAGTGACGGAACTGGCTGGCGGCGCATCGTGGCAGAAAACGAGCCAAAACTGGCTCGGCGCTGGACACGCTGCGCAAATTTCGTTCGGCGGCGACCCATGCGCGCCTACGGGTTTTGCGGGCCAACTCGCGAAGCGTGTTGCCGATCAATTGAAATTGCGGCAGGACGTCTTTGTCGCGGAATTAAGGCTCGAGCCGCTTCTGGATGCCATTGAGGCGGCGAACGCAGCGCTGAAGTATCAGGCGATTCCGCGGTTCCCGGCCGTCGAACGCGACTTCTCGCTCGTCCTTTCCGACGGTGTCTCGTTCGCGAAGGTCAAAGAAGCGATCCTTTCGCTAGCCATTCCGGAACTCGAGCACATCGAAGCCGCCGACCTGTTTCGCGGTGGGCAGATTCCCGCGGGCAAGTTTTCGCTGATGATCCGCGTCACTTTCCAAAGCACACAAGTAACGCTCACGGACGCGCAGATCGCCGATTATTCATCCCGCATCGTAAGGGTGCTTGAAAAGGAACTTGGCGCGACGCTACGCGCGAGTTAACAAACCTTTCTCCGATTCGCGTTAAACTATCTCTTCTCAAATGAAGACAGTGTATCTCGCGCTCGGATCGAATATGGGAGATCGCGAGCAGAACATTGCGCGGGCCATCCAGGCGATGGAGACGCATGGCGTGCGAGTCGTGCGGCAGTCGGCGCTTTATGAGACGGAACCGGTGGACGTTCGAGGAAACGGTTGGTTTCTGAATTGCGCCGTGCAGGCGGAAACGGGTCTGATGCCTTTGCAACTGTTGCATACGCTCTTGCAAATCGAGGAGGAGCTTGGGCGCAAGCGCCATGCGGCGCCTGATGGCTTGAAGGAGTCGCGCACGATCGATCTCGATATTCTGTTTTTTGGAGATAGCGTGATCCATTCGCGCGAACTGGAGGTGCCGCATCCGCGCATGGCCGGGCGCCGATTCGTTTTGGCACCGCTGGCCGAGATCGCTGGAGAAATTCGGCATCCGCTATTGAACGCCACGATATCTGAATTGCTTTCAAGTACAGCAGACCAGAGCGAAGTGCGGCCGTACACTCGCGAACGCGGAGCAGCGCAGAGATGAGCACCGTTTACGCCGGGACTTCGGGATGGTCATACCCGAGTTGGAAACCGAAATTCTATCCGGCGAAGCTGGCGTCGATAAAATTCCTGGGCTATTACGCAACGCGGCTCAACACCGTCGAGGTGAATTACACATTTCGCGCGTTTCCTTCCGAGAAAATGCTGACGGGCTGGGTCGCCGCGACGCCTGGAAATTTCCGGTTCGCCGTAAAGGCGCACCAATCTATCACGCATATCAAGCGTCTGCAAGATGCCGGCGGCAATGTGGCGCGATTCGTGAAGGCGCTGGAACTGTTGCGAGCAGGCGGCCGGCTGGGCCCGATTTTGTTCCAACTGCCGCCATTTCTTAAATGTAATGCAACGCGTTTGGAGACGTTTCTAAGCGAACTTCCCCGGGAAATCCGAATCGCTTTTGAGTTTCGGCACGAATCGTGGTTCTGCAACGAGATTTTTGCACTGTTGCGCAAAGCAAACGCCGCCCTGTGTGAAGCGGAAAGCGAAAATATGAAGACGCCGCCGGTGCAGACCGCGGATTTTGCGTACTTGCGGCTTCGCAAAGAGGACTATTCGCCTGTCGCAAGAAAGCAGATAGCCCAACGCGTTGCCGAAGTCTCCGCTATTGGAGACGCATTCGTCTATTTCAAGCACGAGGATACGCCGGAAGGCGCGCTTTACGCGGAGGAACTGCTCACCGGGAAGCGTTGAAGATGTGCGATAGAATAGAACGCATCAAATTCAGGAAGCGACGCTAAATCCATGATTCATCGCCTTGTGTTTCACAATAACCGCTTACTGCCCGTCGAGGAGGTGCGCCTTTCGCCGGGACAATCTGGATTATTGAGCGGCTGGGGACTGTTTACAACGATGAGAGTCGTGGAGGGAGTGGCGTTTGCATTCGAGCGCCACTGGAAGCGGCTGGCTCGCGATGCGGAGAAAACGCGCTGCCCGTTTCCGTTTGATGAAGAAACGGTGCGCGCGCAATTGGGAGAAGTGCTGCGCGCGAATGAAGTCCGCGAAGGATGCGCGCGAATTTATTTGATTTCGAACCAGATCGGTTTCTGGCGCAGCGATGAAAAGTTCGGAGGGGCGGATTTGGTGATCACGTCCTCAGCACTGCCTTCGTATCGCGATCCGCTGCGGCTGGCTTTGCGCGAACAGGGCCGGCATGCTGCGTCGCCACTTGCTGGCGTGAAGGTGACATCGTGGCTGTCGAACGTATGGAGCCTGAGTGAAGCGCAGCGCAGTGGTTACGATGAAGTGATCTTGCTGAACGAGCGCGGCGAAGTAGCCGAATGTACTGCTGCAAATGTTTTTTGCGCAAAGGAGCGGCGCGTGATCACGCCGCCGCTTGCTTCTGGGTGCCTCGCGGGAATTACGCGGGAAGTCGTGATGGAAATTGCGCCGGGCAAAGGGGTCACCATTGAAGAACGGACGCTTTTTCCCGAAGACCTTTACGCTGCCGACGAGGTGTTTATTTCGTCCACGAACCGCAGCATGTTGAATGTGAGCGAAATTGCCGGCAGAAAAATAGCGATTCCGCGCGAGCCGATCGCACGAAAGCTCGAGAAGATTTTTAACGAATACGTACGGGAATACGTGAGCGCACGCTCGGTAGCAGCTGTGAGAAGTTAGCTCAGCGGTCCGTAAGGGCGGCACGGTATATGCTGGCCTAGCGGATTGGGTAGAATGGAAGAGCGGAGGTAACGGCGATGGCTGATCTGGCGAGCAAGACCTGTGTTCCATGCAAGGGAGGTGTACCGCCGCTGGCGGGCGTCCAGCTGAACACGTTGGCGAAAGAAGTGCCGAACTGGAAGGTAGTGAACGGGCACCATATCGTAAGAAGCTTCGAATTTCCTGATTTCAAGAGCGCCCTTGCGTTTGTGAACAAGGTAGGGAATCTGGCGGAGGATCAAGGGCACCATCCTGACATTATGCTGGCGTGGGGAAAGGCCGAAGTAACAACCTGGACGCACAAGATCGACGGGCTCACCGAGAGCGATTTTATTCTCGCCGCAAAGATCGACAAGCTCGCGGGATGAGCGAATTTTACAAATTGTGCGGCATTCTTTATCATCGGTTATCGAATGTCGCCACTTTTTAAGCAAAAAGATCCGCACTCACGGGAAATCCCGCACAAGGTGTTTCGCAATAGCCTGCTTTTCTATCCCTATAAGCGGCTGGCATATCTCGGCGAATACGCGTGGTGGCGCCTCAAAGGCTCGCCGAGGCCGCGCGTTCCGCATTTGATTAAGCAGAAGACGATTGCGGAATTCCGGAAGAGATTCGGACTGAAGGTGATGGTCGAAACGGGCACGAACGTCGGCAACATGATCAACGTGCAGAAGGACCATTTCCGCGAAATTTATTCCATTGAAAATAATCCGTGGTACGCGCAGCGCGCGAAGCGAATTTTTGCAAAGTATCCGGACATTCACACGTACGAAGGCGACAGCGGCAAAGTGCTACCGACGATCATGCCGCTGTTGCACGAGCCGTGCCTGTTCTGGGTTGATGCGCACTGGGGAAAGGTTTCGGCGCCAATCAAAGAAGAAATGGAGTGCATCTATCGGCATCCGGTACGGAACCACGTGCTGTTGATTGACGACGCGCGGTGGTTTGATGGCGAGGGCGATTATTACTCCGTGCAGGACTTGCGCGATCACGCTGCCGTGGAGTTCCCCGGCGCTGTGGTAGAAGTGAAGGACGATATTATCCGGATTTACCGCCCGCAAGCATAAGTCTCTCGTAAACTGAAAAGGCTGCCCTTTCCAGGACAGCCCCTTGCACTTTCAAAATGCACAAAACTCAGTAATCGTTTGCGGAGCCTTCGAGGAAAGCTCGGAGCTTGCGCGAGCGCGAAGGATGGCGCAGCTTGCGGAGCGCCTTGGCTTCGATCTGGCGGATGCGTTCGCGCGTAACGGCGAATGATTGGCCGACTTCCTCGAGCGTGTGTTCGCTGCCGTCGTCGAGGCCGAATCGCATCTTGATCACTTTTTCCTCGCGCGGCGTAAGCGTCTTCAGGACGGACGAGGTCTGTTCCTTGAGGCTTAGATTGATCACGGCATCAGACGGCGACACGACGGCCTTGTCTTCGATGAAATCGTCGAGATGCGAATCTTCTTCTTCGCCGATCGGAGTTTCGAGCGAAATCGGCTCTTGCGCGATTTTCAGAATCTTGCGCACCTTCGCGACGGGAATGTCCATCCGCTTCGCGATTTCTTCCGAAGTAGGCTCGCGTCCGAGCTCCTGCACAAGCTGGCGTTGCGTGCGGACGAGCTTGTTGATCGTCTCGATCATATGCACGGGAATGCGGATCGTGCGGGCCTGATCGGCAATCGCGCGCGTGATGGCCTGCCGAATCCACCACGTGGCGTAGGTCGAAAACTTATAGCCGCGACGCCATTCAAATTTGTCGACGGCCTTCATCAGGCCGATGTTGCCTTCCTGAATCAAGTCGAGGAACTGCAAGCCGCGGTTCGTATACTTTTTTGCGATGGAGACGACCAAGCGCAGGTTCGCTTCGATCAGCTCTTTTTTCGCGACTTCCGCTTCAGCTTCGCCCCGAAGAATCACCTGAAGGGCGCGCTTCAGTTCGGCCGGGCTAACTTCGCTCGCTACCTCGATTTCCTCAAGTTCCTGGCGGCGCGCGCGAAGATCCTTGCGCGCTTCAGCCTGAACTTCGGCTTTCGAGGCTTCCACGCGGCGTTCGAGTTTTGCCGCATCGCGCTCGAGGAAGTGAACACGTTCGACCGTCTGGCGGATCTTGTCGATCAGGCGCTTTTTTTCGAATGGATTGAAGTCGATGTCGCGAACGAGTTTCGACATTTCCACGCGGGTACGCGCTACTTCGTAACGCGCACGGAGATAGGGTTTTTTCTTCGCCTTCGGAACCTTTTCCAGCTTCCCGGCGAGTTTCATCGCCTGCAGATAGAGCTTGCCGATCTTATCGATCTGCTTGAGTGTCTCTTTGGTCTTCGCTTCGATCTTCTCTTCAGTGAGCTCTTCGTCGTCAAACTGGACGATTTCCTTGATCGAACGCGAGCCATTGCGGAGATCTTCGCCGACCTGAACGAGCTCCTTCAGGATGAGCGGTGCCCGCGAAATCGTCTTCAATACAAGCAACTGGCCGCGCTCGATGCGCTTGGCAATCGCAACTTCGCCTTCGCGCGTCAGCAGCGGAACCGTGCCCATTTCGCGCAGATACATGCGGACGGGATCGTTTGTTTTTTCAAGCGAACCCGGTGTCAGATCCAGATCGCCGTCTTCGCTCGCCTCTTCCTTCACCTCGACGGTATCGCCGGAATCGGAAGCCGCCAAAGCAGCCTTGGCGGTGGCGAGATCTTCGTACACATCGATCCCGTTCCGCTCAAAGGTCGAGAGCAGATCGTCAATTTCCTCCGAGGAATGAACCTCAGGAGGCAGGATATCGTTCACCTCATCGTAGAGCAGGTAACCCCGCTCCTTGCCCATTGCGATGAGCTGTCGTACCTGATCGTATTTCTCTTCAAGAGCCAGTGTCGTCACGCCGTTCTCCCTCGCTCAATCCAGGCTCCATGCACAAATGCAATTCCCAGGCAAGGTGCACCCGTTGCGGCACACCAAGACTCTTTCGCTATCATGTAAATTTAGACGGAAAGACAGGAGAATCCCCTTCGATGATTTCGTGCCCGCGCCCGTTTTTTGCCTGCGCCCACAGACACCCATTGGATGCTCGTCGCAGACCGCCAGTTTCCTCTAAAACCTTGGAAGCATACAACATGGCGCTTCCGCGGTCAACGAGCCAGGCCCAGTTTATTGTCTGTGCAAAATCACGTATCTATAACTATTTATCTCACCTAGAAACAGTAACTTAGAGGAAGAATTGCACAGAGACGGGCCAAATCCGCTAGGCCTGGCCCGCAAATGGTAGGTGGCATGATCTCATCCCATTCTTCTCAAAGTACTTCTGGTGATACTCCTCGGCGCGATAAAACAGCCCAGCTGGCACGATTTGGGTCACGATTGGCCGCTTGAAAATGCCCGCCTTCTCCAGCGCGGCCTTAGCTTCTCGCGCAACGGCCTCCTGCTCAGCATCATGAAAGAAAATCGCGGACCGGTACTGGGTTCCAAAATCGGGTCCCTGCCGGTTTAGCGTAGTCGGATCATGGCTTTGGAAAAAGGACGCTAGCAGTTCGCGATAGGAGACTTCCTTCGGATCGAACTCGATCTCGACCGCCTCTGCGTGCCCAGTATTGCCAATACACACTTCCTTGTACGTTGGATCGACCGTCGAGCCGCCTGTATATCCTACCGTGGTTGACTTCACGCCCTTCAGCTGTGCGAATGCGTCTTCGACGCCCCAGAAACAGCCCGCCGCAAATGTCGCTTTCGCCATTGTTCGCCTCCTTGCGCTCTTAATAGGGTAAGCCAGGAGCCTGCGATTTCGCCTGGGTTTTCTCGAAATGCTTGAGGAAATGCTATATCCGCGCGTCTTGTTGCTTAGATGCAGATAGTTAGGGCACTGATTCATTCAGCGCGCGGAGCCGAGAGCTCGGGCGCAATCGCAGCTTAATGGATTTGTGAAGGTAGCCATACAGCTTCGCTAGGATCGCTTCCAGTTTGTCATCGGTCCAGACTTGCTTTCTCAGCCACAGTTTGCGGGGGAAAAGTTTGTTTGACCATCTTACAAGGCTTGAGCATTGTCTTGAAAACGCAACATCGTACTCGAAGCAGCGCAAGCGGTAAGTCCGGAGTCACGCGCCGCCAATTTGTCGCAGCGGTAGGCGCAACCACCGGCGGAATGGCGTTAGGATTTTCTGCGGCCGGGTCGCAGCAAGGGAGCTCGGTCCTCACCGAACATCCTGAAACCACGGTGCCCACCGCCGTTCCTATCGAGTTGACGATTAACGGTCGTAAGCACAATGTGTCGCTTGATCCTCGCGTGACGCTCTTAGATTTCTTGCGCGAAAACTTAGGGCTGACTGGCACAAAGAAAGGTTGCGACCACGGACAGTGCGGCGCGTGCACGGTGCTTGCCAACGGAATACGCATCAATAGTTGCTTATCGCTTGCCGTGATGCATGATGCCGAGGAAATCACCACCATCGAAGGGCTGTCCCGCGGCGCCGCGCTCCATCCTGTCCAGGCCGCTTTTCTGGAACATGATGGTTTGCAATGCGGCTACTGCACGCCGGGGCAGATCTGTTCCGCTGTCGCCCTACTGCAAGAAGCTCAGAATGGCGATGCAAGCGCAGTCACGCAGAACGTTTCGAAGATCGAGCCCGCCGATCTGACGCCGGAAGAGATTCGTGAGCGCATGAGCGGAAACATCTGCCGCTGTGGCGCATATCCGGTCATTGTCCAAGCCGTGCAAACCGTTTCGGCCGAATTGCGAGGATCAAAGGCGGCCAACACCCGCAAGAACGCGCGGTGAAGGCATGAATCCATTTGAATATCGACGAGCCGCTCATCCGCAACAGGCGATTGATGCGGCCGCGCACTCGACGCGATCAAAATTCCCGCCGGCGGCACCAATCTCATTGACTTAATGAAAGATGGCGTGGAATCCCCTGCTACTCTGATCGACCTCAACCGGCTACCCCTAAAAGCGATCGAGCCCCTGTCGAATGGCGGTGTGCGTCTTGGTGCGTTGGCGCGCAACAGCGAAACGGCGAATCATCGGCTGGTCCGCGAAAAATATCCCCTGTTAACACAGGCAATTCTTTCAGGTGCCTCGCCGCAATTGAGAAATGCAGCGACGAACGGCGGAAATCTTTTGCAACGAACGCGCTGCTTTTATTTCATGGACACCGGTTTCCCTGAATGCAATAAACGCGAGCCCGGGAGTGGTTGCGGAGCCGTTAAAGGAATCAATCGGAACTTCGCAATCCTGGGAACGAGCGAGCAATGCATCGCAACCCATCCTTCGGACATGTGCGTGGCTCTCGCTGCGCTTGACGCCACCGTTCGGGTCCACGGAACGGGGGGCGAACGTTCGATACGGTTTCCGGATTTTCACCGCCTTCCGGGCAATACGCCTGAAATCGATACGAATCTGAAACCGGGAGAGCTGATCCTGTCGATTGACCTGCCGCCTTCACCTTTTGCGAAGCATTCGCATTATCTGAAGGTTAGAGATCGCGCGAGTTATGATTTTGCGTTGATTTCGGTGGCTGCTGGGTTAGAGATGGACGGTGACGTGATTCGCAGCGCGGCCATCGCGTTGGGCGGAGTGGCGCACAAGCCGTGGCGGGCAGCCGAAGCCGAAAAATACCTAGCCGGTCAGGTTGTCGGTCAGAAAGCATTCGTTGATGCGGCAGAGCGAGCGTTGGCAGGAACGAAAACGTATGGGGATAACGCGTTCAAAGTCGAGCTGGCCAAGCGCAGCATCGTGCGGGCTCTGACCATCGCGCGAGGTGAGGTATGAGCACGATTGGTGCGCCCGTTACACGCGTTGATGGTCCCGTAAAAAGTCGTGGGTCAAGCCAGATATGCCGCCGATTTCAACATTCCTAACCTTACGTATGCCGTCGCGGTGCAGAGCACGATTCCCTCGGGCGGAGTCTCTAAGATCGATTCATCGCGGGCGGAGCGCGCGGCCGATGTGATCTCCGTCTTGACGCCACAAAACGCGATGCGGCTCCCTGGCGCCGAAAAGCGCGTTTCAGTGCTGCAGAATTATGATGTGTATTACAACCGGCAGCCGATCGCAATCGTGGTCGCGAATAGTCTTCACGCGGCACAAACGGCCGCCGAACTCATCGAGATTCAGTACCAGACGTCAACGCCGAAGCTCGACTTTCTTGCGGGTTTCGCCAATTCGCATCCGGGCATTCGCAGGTGCGGCGGTGGCCAATGCGATCTTTCACGCGACTGGCAAACGCGTGCGCGACCTGCCTATCACTATCGATAAACTCCTTTAGGCGAAGAATGGCGAGCAAACCCAAGTCGCGGAAACAGAGTCGGTGGGTGGCAAAGGTAAAGACGGACTCGACGCACCCGCCGAAAGGGCTTTTCACGAAAGACGCGGGCACGATCGCGCGAACGCTTGTGTCGAAGCGCGTTTCGCCTAAAGGACCCACGTCGGGCATGCGGATGCTCAATTACTTCATGAACCGAGCCGGACGCAATCTGAGCCCCGCGCGACGCAGGACCCTTCAGCGCGCGAAGACGATGCTCTCCGAACGTATTCGCAATTCCCGGAAAAGCAAAAGCGGCAGCAAATGACGTCGCGGGCGCCGAAGCGCCAAGATCAGCGCGCCCTTACTCCGACGTTCACGACGGATTAATCTAATCCTTTCGCCACGCGGTCACGGTTGGTGTATGATCCGCCCATTGGGGTAGTCGAGCGGCTTGCCTCTGTTCGCGATCGGCTGCAAACGTTTTCACGCAAGGAGGTAGCATGTCAAACAATGGCATCAGCAGGCGGCATTTTTTCTTCGGCAGTCTATTGGCGGGCTTGATACCCGCCGGCGGATGGGGAAGCGTTCCTTCACTGAAATTACTTGGCTATAAATCGCCGAACGACAAACTGAACATCGGCTGCATCGGCGCCGGTGGACGCGCCGCTTCGGACATCAACGGTGTCTCAAGCGAGAATCTGGTCGCGTTTGCTGATCCCGATTCCGCGCGCGCCGCGGAAATCTTCAACAAATATCCGAGCGCTCCGAAATATGCGGACTTCCGTCAGTTCTTCGATAAGGAAGAGAAAAATATCGATGCCGTCACAATCGCCATTCCCGACCACATGCACGCGACTGCGGCTATGTGGGCCATGGAGCGCGGCAAGCACGTGTATTGTGAGAAGCCGCTGACGCATACGCCCTGGGAAGCGCGGATGCTCACCGAAGCTGCGGCGCGCTATGGCGTCGCGACGCAGATGGGTAATCAGGGTTATTCAAACGACGGCACGCGGCTCGCGGCGGAGATCATTTGGTCGGGCGCAATTGGCAATGTGACCGAAGTTCACGCCTGGACCAACCGCCCCATCTGGCCGCAAGGAATGGACGAAGTTCCGCCGCCCGATGCCGTTCCTTCGACGCTCGATTGGGACACCTGGCTTGGCGTCGCCGAGGATCGCCCCTATACGGACGGCGGCGCGGCGTACCACCAGGAGTACAAAACGCAGTTCGGCTTCTACCAACCGTTCAACTGGCGCGGCTTCCTCGATTTCGGATGCGGATCGATTGGCGACATGGCGTGCCATATCCTCGGCGCGCCAAACATGGCTCTGAAACTGTCCAATCCCACCAGCGTTGAACTCGTGAAGCAGGAGGGCCGCAACTCGCTCACCTTCCCGAAGACAACGGTAACGCGCTTCGAATTTCCCGCCCGCGGAGATATGCCACCCGTTACGGTGTATTGGTACGACGGCCAAAGCGGACCCGCTTATTGGCCTAAGGATATCGCGAAGACGGAGACCCTCATCGGCGGCCCCGGCTCATTTGGCGCGACCACAGGCGACGGCAACGGTGCGTCCAACGATGCCGCCCGCGCCATTGCGAGCTACAACGGCAGCGGACAAACTCCGGCGCCGGTCGTCGTCAAGCCCGATAGCGGGGATAACGGCGCGCTCTTTGTCGGCGACAAGGGCTACCTAACGACCGATACGTACGCAGCGCGCGTCAGGCTGCTGCCAGAATCGCGCAACAACGATTACAAACTCCCCGATGAGGTAATTCCTCGCTCCCCGGGACATTGGCGTGATTGGATTCGCGCGTGCAAGGGCGGTCAGCCCGCGTGTTCGAACTTCAGCGTTGCAGGCCCGTTTGCCGAATGGATTCTGCTCGCGACAGTCGCGACGCGTTTTGACGGCAAACTCCAATGGGATTCCGACAAGATGCGCTTCACCAACAACGACGATGCAACGAAATACATCAAGCCCAATTTCCGCAAGTCCTGGGCGCAGGTGTGGAACGGTAAAAAGCTCAATAATACATAGGGTGGGCTGCGAAGGTAACGCCTTTAGTTTCCGGCGGGGAGCTTGCCGGCAGATTCAAGAATTTGCCGCGCGAGGTAATTGGTGACGTGCGCCTCGTCGCGCGCCTCGATCAAATACGCGGAGCGCAACAATTGCTCCTTGCGGCTGCGCAGCGCGTCGCGAATGGCCTGCTGCACCTGCGGATCGGATAGCTGGCGATCGCCCGCCGGCTCTTTAGCGATCAGTTTCAGAATGCTGTAAGAGCCATCCCTCGTCTGGATGGGTGCGCTCACCTGCCCAGGCTTTAATGACAAAACAGCCTGCTTGAGAGCGGGATCGGACTGGTTCAGCGACGATTCGCCGACGAATCCGATGTCGCCGCCCGTCGATGCGCTCGAATCCTCGGAATAGTCCATCGCCAACTGCGAGAAATCTGCGCCGGCCTCCAACTGCTTTTCGAGCATCGCCACTTTGCGTGTGGCGTCAGCTTCGTTTGTGGCTTTGTCTGCTTTCGCGTTATGAACAGCGGGATCGGGCCGCGGCGTCACGACGATGCGTGCCACGTGAAATTGTGTTTCGGGCAAATTGAACTGCGAGCGGTTCGCGTTATAGAAATTCGTAATATCCTGATCGGTGATGGAAATTTTCGCCACGACTTCGCGATTGAGCACTTTGTCGATGGAAAGCTGCCGCCGCAAATCGCTGCGCAAATCGTCCACCGTCAAGCCGGAGTCCTTCAGTTTTTTCTGAAATTCTTCCTCGGTATAAGGGGCTTTCGATTCTGTGAATTTGTCCTCTACTTCGGCGTCGCTGGCGAGCAGATTCATCTTGGTAGCGCGGTCGAGCAGAATATCGCTGTTGATCAGCTCATCGAGGATACTGAGTTTGAGCGAGAGCGCTTCTTCCTGCGAAGGAGCGGGACCATTGGCGTTAACCCGCGTGCGGTAGACCTTCTCCACATCTTCGCGAAGGATCTGCTTGCCGTCTACCGCGGCCCACACGTCCGGATTGGACGCAGCCTGCCGATTGCAGGCGGCCAAATATAGGACTAGCGCCAGGCCTGCTAGCAGCGGCGATTTCCTTTTCAAGGGAAACCCTTTCCAGGAGGACGCTCTCAGGCGGCTTTCTTGACGCGACCGGCGCGGATGCACGCGGTGCAAACGCGGACCCGTTTACGAACACCGTCAACGACGGCTCTGGTGCGGCGCAGGTTCGGATTCCAGCGGCGGCGGCGCACGTTGTGCGCGTGGCTGATTACATTCCCGAAGCTCGGCTTTTTGCCGCAAATTTCACATGCGAGTGCCATAATCTTCGTTACTCCCAACAAAACCGATGGATTTGTAGCACTTGATGCTATCAGACTTTACCCCACTCCGAAAGGCCTCGACGCAGGTTTAAGCCCAGGCGCCGTCATCCTGAAGAGCGCGAAGCGATCTGAAGGACCTCTCTTGCTTTTGCTGTTGAATTGCCATCTTGCACTGTAGTCAGGCGCTGTTGAATTTTGCCACTCAGAGCGATTTTTTCGATGACTCTGTAGGATTTAGGCTTAATTGACCCAATTATCGGGTCGCGACGGCGGTTCGTTCTTGTGGTCGCGGGTGTAGACCTCGAATTTGCGACGAAGGCGGCGTCGCTGATAATCGGAGACTTGGTTCCGCACGTTATAAAGGAACGAACCCCGGCGCAGGTAGAGATAGCCGACGAGCATCCCTCCCAAATGGCAGACGTGGCTGACGTTGTCGCCCGTGAGGCCAAACGTGCTGAAGAATTCGATCGCGCCGAGAATAAAAATGAGCAAGCGCATCGAAATCGTCACCGGCAGCGGGAAAAGGTATACCTGCCGGTGCGGCATGATCACCGCGCATGCGAGCAGAACACCATAAATCGCGCCGGAAGCCCCGATTGTGGGTATCACAGATCCGGCGACCGCATGCGGATCGAGCGCGGTTCGCACGATCACGTCGATCAGGCCCGCTCCAATTCCACAAAGGAAAAAATACGTGGTGAACTTGCGCGCGCCCCACATGTGCTCAAGATCGGCGCCAAACATGGCGAGATAGAGCAGATTGAAAAGGATGTGCCAGATCGTGGCATGAAGAAACAGATACGTCCCAAGTTGCCACACGAATCCAACGTGCGTCACTTCAGCCGGAACAAGGCCGAACCAATGCACCCAAAAAGCCCAGCCCGCCTCACCGAATATGAAACGGGAAATGACCTGCAAGAAAAATACCGCGATGCAGGCGATGCAGATCGTCTTAATCGCGCGCGGAAAATATTCGCTGATGTTGAAGGTGTAACCGCCACCGCCACCACCGCCGCCGTAGGTGCGCCTGTAAAGAGCCATTGCTCATGATTTTACGGGCTAGGCAGAATGGAGTCAAAGCGGCATCGCGTCGGAGGCGATACCGCCTTACGCCTGCTGTATTAGATTGATCAGTTCCTGGGCGGCAACCTTTAGAGCGCGGTCGCGGCGGTAGATAAGATAGAGGCGGCGCTCGATGCGCATCTGCCGTAGGCGCACTTCGCGCAGGTCTCCGCGGCGGATTTCGCGTTCCACGCACATCTTCGGCACGATTGCGATTCCCTTTTTCATTTCGACAAACAATTTGATGCTCTCGATCGTGGGCATCTCGATGTCCGTGTGCAAAGGGACTCGATGCCGCGCGAAGAGTTGCACCACGCTTTGGCGATGTGGCGATTCGACGATGTGCGCGACGAACGATTCCTCTGCCAGTTCGTCGATATCCACTTCACGGCGCTTCGCAAGCCGATGTCCGGGCCAAACGACAAGCGTGAGCGCGTCGCGATGAAATTCCGTCGCGGCGAGTTCGCTAGCTTCGGGAATGTAGGAGATCACGCCCACATCCAAATGATGATTTAGAACTTCGCGTGGCACGTCCCGCGAAAAGACGCGATGCACGCGAATGAGAATGCCGGGATGTTCTTTGCGGAAACGGTCGAGCGCGGGCAGAAGCGCATGGATCGAGCTTTCGTTCACGCCAATGGCGACGTGGCCGCGTTCGAGACCGCGAAGTTCGCGGATTCCCTTTTGGATTTCCTCGCGCAGATTGAGCATCCGGTCCGCGTATTCGAGAAGCAGAGACCCAGCGTCGGTGAGCGTACGAGCGCCCGAGCCACGGACAAAGAGCGGCTGCCCCACCCAGTCCTCCAGTTTGCGGATCGAGATGCTGATGGCCGGCTGCGTGCGATAAAGTTTTTCCGCGGCGCGAGAGAAACTGCGCTCGCGCGCCACAGTCTGAAAAACCTGAAGAGAGGCTAAGTCCATACTTTGTCTGTGTTGTCGCGGCCTGCCGCTGGTTTCGTAGCGACCGGCTTTCTTTTCAGCCGGTCACTGTGCAACCATCTCCCGATTCCCGCGGAGCCACTCAGACCTTTGTAGCGGCCGACTCGCGTTACGCTCGGATGCTTGGTTCCCGGAAACGCCAATCTCCCGACTGGTGCTTTGATCTGGGTGCAGTAGTAGCTTTGGCAGTGAGCTGTATAAGCCATGTTTATGCGGAATGCAATCATTATAAATTGGACGGATTGCGCGTGAAGCGCTTTACTGTCACTATTGGAAGGAGTGGTCCATGGAAACCGTACAATTTTTTGACACGACGCTCCGCGACGGCGAACAATCGCCCGGTTTTTCGATGAATCGCGAAGAGAAGCTGAAGCTCGCGCACGAGATCGAAGCGCTTGGCGTCGATGTTCTTGAAGCCGGTTTCCCGATTGCATCGCCGGGCGATCTCGATGCAACGCGCGCCGTAGCTGCGGAAATAAAGGGCTGTCGAGTAGCGGCGCTCGCGCGGGCGCGCCAGGATGACGTTGACGCGGCGCTGCGCGGGCTTGAACCTGCCGCAAAACCCCGCCTGCATGTTTTTCTCGCCACTTCAGACCTGCACCTGAAACACAAGCTGCGCATCGGCCGCGAAGAGGCACTCGAACGGATCACAAAAATGGTGCGCTTCGGCAAGCAGCATTGCGAAGAAGTGGAATTTTCCGCCGAAGACGCCAGCCGGACTGATCTTGATTATTTGTGCCAGGTCGTGCTGGCGGTGATCGAATGCGGCGCGACCATTGTGAATCTGCCCGACACCGTAGGCTATTCGACGCCGGACGAGTATGCGGATTTGTTTCGCAACGTGCGCGCGAGAATCGGTGCGCATCCAAACGTCGTTTTGAGCGCGCATTGCCATGACGATCTTGGACTCGCCGTGGCCAATTCTCTTGCCGCCATAGAAGGCGGTGCCCGCCAGATAGAATGCACCGTAAATGGCATCGGCGAACGCGCGGGGAATGCTTCCATTGAAGAATTGGCCGTGGCGCTCCACGTTCGTCAAAATCGCTATGGAGTTGAGTCGCGGATCAAGCTGGAAAGACTCTATCCTGTCAGCCGGATGCTAACCGCGATAACGAACGTACCCGTACCGCCAAACAAAGCCGTTGTGGGCGCGAATGCGTTTGCGCACGAGGCGGGGATTCACCAGGACGGCATTTTGAAAAACCCGCTGACCTACGAAATTATTTCGCCGACCACGGTCGGCGTTCCGGCGCGAAAGCTGGTGCTTGGAAAGCATTCAGGGCGCAACGCATTTCGCGCGCGGCTCGCGGACCTGGGATACGAAACCACGGACGTCGAGCTTGCGGAGTGCTACCGGTTGGCGATTCAGCGCGCCGATGAAGACAAGGAAATTACGGATCGCGACCTGATTTCGATTATTCATCAAGTGCGGCGGCAACCGGCTCCTGCCTCTGAACCGAGCGGCGCAGCATCGCGCTAAGCGAAAAAGTGTGGCACAGCCACTCCTGGCCTTTTGTTTTGGGGTGCTTTTGTAGCGGCCGACTCGCTTTGTAGTCGGGCGCTTTTCTGATTTAGGTACGGGCGCATGCTTGTTCGCCCTGAGCGCCGCTGCGAAGGGCGCGCCCTCTTGTGGCCGGTTTTGGTTGTGTGCCGTTCATTATAGAGATGATGTGGTGGCACAGGCACTCCTGCCTGTGTGGTTTAATTACACATGACACAAATCAGAAAAACCATTGCAGTAATACCTGGCGACGGAATCGGTCCCGAAGTTACGAATGCCGCGATTGCGGTCCTCACCGATTGCGCATCGGCTTTCGGGCACACCTTCGAATTCCGTGAGTTCCCGTTTGGCGGCATCGCCATAGATCGTTGCGGTGAGCCTCTGCCCGCCGAAACGCTGGCCGGTTGCCAGGCTGCGGACGCGATCTTGCTGGGTGCTATTGGCGGACCAAAATGGGAAAGTTTGCCGCTCGGCAAACGGCCCGAAGCCGGATTACTTAAGATGCGGCAGGCGCTCGGTCTTTTTATCAATCTACGGCCGATTCGCGTGCGGCCCGCGCTGCGTGATATTTCGCCGCTGCGCCCCGAGCGCCTCGGCGAAACCGATTTCGAGATTGTTCGCGAGCTTACAGGCGATATCTACTTTGGCGAGCACAAGATCGAGGGCGAGAAATCGCAGGCACGCGCGCGCGACGTCGCGAACTATACCTATGGAGAGATTGAACGCATTGCGCGCTTTTCATTCGAGCGTGCAGCGTCCCGGAATCGTCGGCTGACGAGCGTTGATAAGGCTAACGTGCTCGCGACCTCAACGCTTTGGCGCCAGACGGTCTCGGCGCTGGCGAAGGATTATCCGAACGTCACCGTCGACCACATGTATGTGGACAACGCATCGATGCAGATTTTGCTGCGGCCCACAGCCTTTGACGTGATCCTCACAGGCAATCTATTTGGGGACATTTTGAGCGATGAAGCGGCAGCGCTGGCAGGATCGATTGGGCTGATACCCTCGATGAGCCGCGGACGGGCCGGTGAGCCTGCGCTCTACGAGCCAATTCACGGATCGGCGCCGACTCTTGCCGGTAAAGACGTAGCCTCGCCCCTCGGCGCCATTTTTTCAGCGACTATGATGCTGCGCGAATCGTTTGGTCTTGATATTGAAGCCCAGTGGATCGAGGCGGCCGTCGATCGTGCCCTCGAGAAGGGTTATCGCACGGCAGACATTGCTGCACCCGGCGGAAAAACGGTCCGCGGTTCCGAACTTACTGCCCAAATCCGCGCCGAACTGCGTGAGGCAACAGCCCATCAGAAGAGTTACGGCTGGGGCGTCTAGGTTTGTGTGGCAACTTGGATTTTTGGAAGGGCACGGCTTCACAGGCTGCGGAAAAATCGCCGGATTGGAAGGGCCGGGCTTCGAGCCCCGCCGTAAATGCAACCTAGTGGACGGGCTTTAGCCCCTGAAGCCTCGTTTGCGCTTTTTCCCTTAGCCTCTTTCGGCCGCTGAAGCCACGGTTGCTGGTCGCCACACAGCCTGGTCTAGCCAGCCCTTTCGAAGGCTGCATCTCCACTGAAATTTACAAGTGTAGTATGAGGCGCCACGGAGCGTTGGTTGCGCGCCCTTCTAATCGCAAGTCCCCAGAATTAAAAATCGACGTAACTGCATGAAAATAAAGGAAGGCCTCTGGTGATTATGCATTTCACACAGATGCGTGGTAAAGTGGGCAGGCCGTGACAGGGCTACTCGTTTTTACTCTTGGGCTGGTGGAAGAGCCTTAAATCCGTACAGGGCATGATCGGGGTCGAACCATACAATGTAAAAGACTTCTTCTATTAGGATCCCATGGGCTCGCCATTCGCACCAAGGTCTGTCTAGGTCCACGGCGAACTGCCAACCTTCCGTATACCCTGCTTGGTCCCTATCTAGCTCGGGAACGTTCTGAAACCCGTCAGGCTGCGATGTTTGCGAAAAATCGATGATGTGCCGACGTTCATCGTTATTTTGATCTATAAAATCTCCGACCTTCCATGTGCTAAATCTTTGAAGAAGTAAGAATAGTTTTCGGAAGTACTCATTGCAGCATTTATCGGGATTGAATTTCGTGGTCCTGAAGTCGAGATGCTTAAAAGAAAAACGCAGCGGCCTTTGATCGACCGCTGCGCGTTCAATTGCCGGAATTGCGAGTTTATTGTTTTGGGGCATCCAAGCGGGCTGCGTAATACTCTTTCATCGCGCCTTTGCTGATGATGTTGTGTGATGACTCATCGGGCGCAAGGCCGGCCCTAGCTTGTTTCCATGGATCTTCGGAATGGGTCATGCGCTCCAGATCATAGGCGCTAAGTGAACCGTAGGCGCTCCACACTTCTTCAATGTGCCTTCTGACTTCCGACGATACAATGTTTGAATTTCGCGGAAGCACACCCCACCTGTAGTCACGGTATCGGTGAAACACGCGGGGCACTACTGGCCCATGAACCCACGCTTCTATTTCCTCGTCAAAGAGCGGTATTCCATACAGGGCCAAATGCCATGCTTGGGAGTAATACACGAGCTTCTGGAGTTTTAGGTTGCTGATGGGGCTCTGCTTATCATGGGACAGGTTGATGAGGCCCTCAGCGATGCGATCTACTGGAATCGTCGCCATGTAACCCTCCACGTTGCCCGCACACCTCTTCCTACTTTTCGATTCTCGCACGGCCCGTTAAAGATTTCCACTAGATTTCAACAGCTTCCAACGAATCCACAGTCTAAGTCCGCTTGACTCAGCGTGGAAAATGTGTTGATGGCTCATCCGTTATGCAGGGCTACTCGCTGATTCACATGCAACCATCCTAATGGCATTTCTACTTTTTCTTATTGAACGTATGGGACGGGATTCTGGATCAAATAAAGTAACTGTTGACGAAAAGTTTGATCCGGCCATATAATTCACTCCGTCAGAGTCAGTAAACGGAGGAACTATATGGCTTACGAAGTTTTTACTCGGAAGATCACGCGCAGCGGAACACCTCGTCTTTCGTTTACCAAGCTAGGGCAAATCTTTTTTAACCAGCCTGCCGCTCATATCCTGAACAAAGAAACCGTGGAATATGTGCTTCTTTTGTGGGATGAGGCTGCCCATAAGATCGCAATTAAGAACACAAGTAATCGGAAAGATACGCGCGCCTACAAACTACGCTACAACGATAAGGGTAACGGGGCGAGTTTTTCAGCCAAGACATTCTTGGATTTTGTGGGCATTGATCTCACCGAGCGGCACATGATACCTGTCGAAATAACTCCCAACAATGAGTACCTGTTGGAAGTTAAAATCCCGTCAGAATTTTTTAGGGGAAAACAGCAACCGTTACGCTTAGAGAAAGTCAAGGCACAGGCAGGATAAAGCGCGTGTAAAAAAGGCAAAGGCTCCGAAGGATAAGTTCGGAGCCTTTGAAAAACTAAAGCCGGTTCCAATCAGCTTGTCAGAGTCAGAAAGGAGACCGTGTGGCTTCAGCTGTTTTATATCACAACCGTGGGCCACCAGCAACCCACGGAAGAACGCATATTCGATAATCGAGGAAGCGGCTTGCGACGCTTCCTCCCCATTTGGGGCCGTGGCAGAGTGGTCGAATGCATCCGATCTATAATCGGTCAAGCGTGTTATGGCACGCTCGGGGGTCCGAATCCCTCCGGCCCCGCCAATATGCTACCATCGCTCTATGAAAGTTGAGAAAACTAAATTCGATGCCTTGCTATCGCGCGTACTGAAGACGAAACCTGTTCCGCGAGAAAAGATAAAGGCTCGGAAAAAACACGAGTCTAAGACTCCGATTCTTCAGAAGCCGTAAGTTTCTTGTAGCTGAGCCGTTCCCCGTTTAGCAGTTCTTTCGTGGTTTGCGCGAACATTTCCTCTTGTTCTTTGCGGCGATTAAATCGATACGAAAACTCATCGCAATAGCGACCCAGATGCTTCTTTGAGACTTGGTGGAACGTGCCATGCAATCCGCGCTTGAGCAATGAGAATGCGTTTTCAATCGTGTTCGTATGCGTGTCACCGATACCGTAGGTGCGATTGTGATCGATGGTCTTGTGCTTTCCCGGCCAAATCTCTTTCGTCGCAAATACGTATATCGGGTGTCCGTCCGTATAGATCGTGCCGACTGACGGCGCAATGTGCTTCTGCATCGGGGCTTTGAGTATCGCGCTCTTGGCATCGGCAATAGGAATCAGCTTGAGGCGACCGCCGCGCTCTACCATGCCCAACACAACGTCATCCGGCTTGCTCTTGTAGCGCCCGTGATGGCGACGGCGATAGCTGCGACCGCCAACATAGGTTTCGTCCACTTCGACCGCTTCGGCATCCAACAGAAGCGAGTCCTGATTCATAGCCTCTCTGATTCGGTGGCACAGGTGCCACGCGGTACGGTAATTGATGCCAAGATGCCGCTGCATCTGGCACGCGCTCACGCCCTTTTTCGCTTCACAGATCAGGGCAATCGCCATAAACCATTTAGGAAGCGGCAAATGGCTATCATGGAATATCGTGCCAGCGGTCGGGCTGAATTGGTGCTTGCACTGGGCCTCTAGGCACTGATAGAGGCGCGTCCGCTTGTTCTTGGTCTTTGACTCGCGGGTGATGCGGGAAACCTTTGTAGAGCCGCAAGCGATGCAGCAAACGCCATTGGGCCAGCGCATAGCTTCCAAGTAATCGAGGCACTTATCGTCGGTGTTGAATTGGCGGGTTACGTCTATCAGTTTCATGCATCGAATTTAGCCTAATTCCCGTTCTGTGTCAAGTGCATAATCACCAGGCCTCTTC
>JBOGMU010000109.1:0-10928 GCA_050746865.1 Candidatus Acidiferrales bacterium | reverse complement strand
ATGCAGCACCTGCCGTCACTGCCGCGCCTGTTGCCTTGAGAAATTCACGCCGTTGGATCGCCATAATCTCCCCCATTCTACGTAATAAAACCGCTTCAACAGTGGCCCGTGGCTGCATTGTACATCCGGCATGGGACAGGATGTAAGTAAGGAAAGGAAGTAGAGGAGATTTAGGAGAAGACCAGATTTTGCTGATTAAAACCGCATCGATCGCCACGGCTTCGGCGAAGGTTTGTCGAATTGCGAACTTCCGGCGAAGTTTCCTGTTGCGAAACATGCCGCGCAGCAGGGAATTCACAAATCGGCGCGCTCTACTACAATTATGGAGTGCCGAAACGCCAATGCATCGAACGCGCTAAGTGGAGACTTGTGCCCGGGCGGCCCGCCGCACCGCTTTCCGAGCATTACAAGCTCGACTGCGATCACGGTATGCCGATCATGGCGCTCTACAAGACGGGCGACGGCAGCGATGCGATTTATCTTTGCGCAAATCACATCGGCGAAGTGCAAGTTCGCGTGGGGCAGCAGAATTTCGGCGACGTGCGGGTGATTGCGGGCGAAAGGATTGTTGCTGCCACTGCTGTGGAGAACGCTGCGCCGTCGCTGATTCCCGTGACAGAACTTGGCGCGCCTAAGCTGTCAACCCCGATTGCTGCTGCTCCCGTGAGGAGTGCGAAGAGCCTCAAGGCGGCGGGAGTGATCGACCGGCCTCCTGTCCGCATGCCCGCGCGCGATTTGACGTTTGGCAATGCCGCGAAGGCGTTAGTCGACGAAGCCATCTGGAACATGGCGACGGGCGATTTTGAGTTGTACAAGACAGCGATACGGCATGGAAGATCGACGATCGAAGCGGCGCTGGCGGCGGGCGGACAGTTGGGCGTGGTGCATCGTAAGATCAGCGAATATACGATCAAGCTGGAAGCCATATTGTTTGAGTCGAAGGCGCGAATCAGCCGCGAAGAGGCGATCGATAAGCCCTTTGAGCAGGCTACGCAGCAGATTATCGAAAGCGAAGCGCTGGGCGATGCGGAAAAAGATGCCGCGATCGGGCATATTGGCAAGTTGCAGGAATTCATTAACAAGGGGCTCGAGAGCGAGATTACTCCGCTGCAAGCGCAGAGGATTGCGTACGCGCTGGGCGAGCGGATGAATTGGGGAACGAGTGCGGCCATGGCCGAGGAATTGAGGCCGGCCTATCGCGCGATCTATTCCAGTGCGCGGAGTGCGTTGCGCAAGAGTGCGCCGCATACGCAGATGCTCGAAGAGCGACTGGTGAATTTATTCGCGGCGCGAGCGGACTTAGATCACGCAATTGCCGCGAAGGACTCGCAGCGGCTTACGGCGTAAGTAGAAAGCGGACTGGACTGAAGTAGCGCGGCCCGCTTCAAGTTAGTACGTGAAGGACCAGCTCAACACAGTCATCGCTACGACGAGCAGCAGGAAACATAGGCTGACGATGCTGAGCGCCTTACCGTGGCCCAAGAGGTAATCGCGCGATTCGCGGTTGATGCAGAGCAGGACGACTACGACCACGACGACGCTCCACGCGAGCATCGCGGGAACGCCCGGATATTTGCCGATCATTGCGAAGAACTGCTTTGGCGGCTGGCCGGCCGGAATCCATGACGGCAACATAGGCGCGACGCCCGCCGCGAGCGAAAACGTGAGCAGTTTACGCGTGAACCAGCCCTTCACCTTGGGACGCGCAGCCTTCCACACGAGATAGTCCCACGCGAGCAGGCCAATGACGAACGGCACCCATCCGTAGAGCGCGGCTTTATGGTCAAACCACAGCCATGCGCGAAAGACGAACGGAGAATGCGGCGATTGCGCAAGCCTCGGCAGCACCAGCACGCCGATGAGCGCGTTGCAGAGAACGGCGACGAGCAGCGTCGCGAGGCTCATCAACTGAAAGAAGTGCCGTGTCGCTGGTACTTTGCAACGGCTGCAGACGGACTCTTTGGGTAGAAAACTTTGGCCACAACGCTCGCAGAACACGCTTTCCCTCCACTGGGTTTGGTACCGGCGTATCGTGCAGAGCAGGCTAATCGACTACGCGGCCGAAAACTACTGGTCTGAGGTGCAGCGAAATGACGGCTCGGTTTCGCTTGTCCGCATGGACTATGCGAATGATATGCGAAGATTGCGAACGGGAGATTGAGATGCAATTGCTGGATTGGGTGGGCACGTTTGCCGCGATTTGTACGACCGGAGCGTTTATTCCGCAAATCATGAAGATTCGTCAGCGGGGCGGGGAGGATTTGTCGTATTCAATGCTGCTGATTTATCTGGTCGGGATTGTTTTGTGGCTGTTTTATGGATTGCTGTTGCGCGCGCCGGAGATTATCTGGGCGAATGCGGCGACGGCGTTCCTGGTCCTGGTAGCGATGGTGCTGAAACTGACGCATCCGGGGCGGACACGCGCGCAGAAAGCTGATTAAGGCTCGGTCAACGCACCGCGCGGGTCAATATTCGAGAGGGGAATTGATGACTTTCCAGGCGGCGGTCGGGAAGATGTAGCCGTGCCAATGGCGGTCGTATCGAAAGCCGAGGCGGAACATGCGCCACTCGCCCTTCCTCTTGGGCGAGTTGTAGACGACGTATGGCGGCCACGCGAAGCCGAGGCTAGTGTGCGTCGATTTGCCGATGCGGAAAAAATGCGGCTTATGGCGTGATTTCCAGGAGAAGCGACGTTGCGCCCAGCAAACTACCGGAGCCAACGCGCGGCGATCTTCGCCTTGATTGACGCAACCTTGGCCGGCTGCGGAGCGCGGCGGCTGCGCGTTGCTCGTGCCGGGAGAGCCGAGCGCAAGCAGGATGAGAATCGGAAGGACCACCCAAGTCGAACGAGTCATTTGAATATGGGCCGCTGTTTATATCCAAAACTATGATGCTCATTTCAGTGGCGGCGCGAAATACAGGTTTCACCTGTTGGCATTTTTCGATAGCGCATCCTTAACTTGTGACAAAATTTGGCGCTTCTCGCTGAGTGCCGATCAGCTCCACAGGAAAAGCAGGCTGGCGATTAGCGCAATCGGCATCACGATCATCCCTACCTTGAAGAATTCCCAGGCGGTAATTTCCAAGTTTTCGCGACGCAGGGCGATTAGCCAGAGAATGGTGGCAAGGGATCCTGTCACAGAAAGGGTTGGCCCCAGATCGACGCCAAGCAAGATTGCGTGCGCGATTATGCCTACGCTGTGCGTGTTTTGAATTGCCGCGCCGCTCATCAGCCCGACCGGAAGATTGTTCATCCCATTCGATAACAAGGCGACGCTGAAGGCAGCCGCACCTTTTGCCATCCACGCAGCGTTTTGGCTGAGGCTTTTAAGGCCGTCGAGCCCCATACGCAGCAACCCCGCCTTTTGCATCGCTTCGACGATCACAAAAAGTCCGGCGACTAGCGGCAAGATGGACCATGAGACGCCCTTTGCGATGCGCAGTGGGATGTGGGTGTCGTACCAAGTCACGATGGCCGTCGCAAATACTGCCGCGCCGCATGTGGGCAGGCCGAGCGGAAGTCCCATCGCCGACGATACAATGAGCGCCGCCGCGGCACACACCAGGCCGGCTAGCGCGAGTTTTCCTTTAAAGGACAGCGAGACGCTTTCGACTTTGGGCGCCAGTTTTCCCGCAAGTTCGCGGCGCGAAAGCCAGTAGAGGCATAAGTAAGTCACGATCACCGCCGCGATTGAGGGGAGAATGAAAATGTGGAGCCAGTGGACGAGCGGCGGGATAGTTCGGCCGAAGACGACCAGATTCGCCGGATTGGAAATGGGAAAAATGAAGCTCGCAGCGTTCGCGATGAAGGCGCAGGCGAGCAGGTACGGCTTCGGCTCGACGCGAACTCGGCGAACTGCTGCGAGCACAGCTGGCGTAAGCACAACTGCCGTCGCATCATTTGAGAGCACAGCCGTGACGACAATGCCTGTGACGTAGATCAGCGTGAACAACCGCGCAGGCGAATCCCCCGAGTGTCTGGCGGCCACGTCCGCGATCCAGTCGAAGACGCCCTCATCGCGAGCCAGTTCCGCCAGAATCATCATCCCCGCCAGAAAAAGGTAGACGTCAAGGCCTTCATAGACGGCATGTCCGGCTTCGCGAAGGGGCAGTAGACGGGCCGTAATCAGCAGAATCGCGCCGCCGCAAATCCAATACGCCTCCGCAATGCGGCGCGGCCGCACGAGCATCAGCACAATACTAGCGAGCGAGATCGTCCAGATCAGGAGAGAGGCGGCGTGGCTGGTTGGCATCGACCCGATATCTTCACGTACAAGCCCGCTGTCTGTACCGAATTATTTACCATGTGCCGGGTTCGCTTCCCGATCGTCCGTTCCTACTCGGAACGCGACGAGTTTCGAAACGGGAAAGCATACGCACGGTTTTCGCCTGTACCCCTCGCAAACTACTAAAAACACACAGCTTAATCTTTCGCCCACTTGGAACGCCTGATGCTTGGTAAACGACGCATGAGATACGGATCTTCAGCAGCATCACGGATACAGAGCATGCAATCGCTACGGCGCGTCGTCGAATACGCTGTCGCCTTCGGCGCGGCGTTCCTTGCCAGCTACGTGATTTTACAGGGGCGATGGTGACGCCGAAGACGAAGAGCACTCGCGATTCCCAAAACTTCGCCGCCGACAGGGCCGTGCAGGACCGCAGCGCGAATGGAACGCTTCGCTGGGACAGCATCGCTCCGTTTGCTGACGCCGGATTCAAAGCCGTCTTCGACTCCAGTGCGGAGGCGCTGCTCGTGGTCGACGCGGCCGGTGTAATCCAGAAAGCGAACCTCCGGGCGCGTGAGGTGCTGAAAATGCGCGAAGCCAACGTTGCACACAGCTCCCTCGACGATTTTATCGCCGCTCTCTCCACGGAGAAATTAACGCGAATGGGGATTGAGGAAGCGCCTCTTCCCCCAGACGGCGTTGACGCGTTGCTTGCAAGCGGTTCGCCCGTCCGCGTGACGCTTCGGGCAGTGTTGCCGGGCAGCGGCGATATGCTGCTTTGCATTGACGGCAATTCGGAACGCGAACGCGCCGAGCGCGCCGAAGTGGAGCTGCGTGCCGCAGCCGATTCGGAAGCAGTCGTGTTTTTTGAAAACAGCGGAGCCGTCCGGTACGCGAGCCCGCGCTTTGCCGAACTTCTCGGGCTGCAAGCGTCTTCGGCAGTAAACATTGTTCGTGCGGGCGACTGGAAAGATTTGAGTGAGCGCTTTCGCACTCCATCCGCTTTTCATGCGGCATGGCAAGCGTTCAAGTCCGGCGATCTGGCTGAGCGTCGCGACGAATTGGAACTGCTTTATCCCGCGCGGCGCGTTCTGGAGCGCACCGCACGCCCCCTCCGTGACACTCAGGGACGTGCGATCGGCTGGCTTGAATTGTTCACGGATGTGACGGGCGAGCGCGAGAGCGAAACGAACTTGCTGCAGACCGAAAAAATGGCAGCGCTCGGCCGCCTCGTCTCCGGCATCGCGCACGAGTTGAACAACCCGCTCACCACGATCATGGGTTACGCGCAATTGCTGCTCGGTCACGGCCTTTCTAATAGCCAGCTTGCCGAAGCTCGCAATGTTTATCACGAAGCTGAGCGCGCGCGCCGCATCGTAAAAAACCTGCTGTATTTCGCGCGCGAAAATCATCCGGAGCGGACTCGCGTCGATCTGAATGACGTGGTAGAGCGTGCGCTCGCACTGCGCAGCTATGAATTGCGGCTGGAAAACATCGCCGTCATCTGCGAACTCGCCGTGGATCTTCCGCCCACGATGGCAGATCCTTATCAATTGCAGCAGGTGGTGCTGAATCTGCTTGTGAACGCCGAACACGCCATGCTTGAGGCGCGTGGCAAGGGACAAGTTCAGATACGCACAAGTTGCGCTGGAGCGGGCGGCGGACGCCGGCTTCGTTTAGAGATGACTGATGACGGACCCGGGATCGAGCCCGAAATTGCTTCGCGCATCTTCGATCCATTTTTCACCACGAAGCCGCCCGGTGTCGGCACGGGACTGGGCCTTTCCATCGTGTACGGAATCATTCACCAGCATGGTGGTGAAGTGACCTTCGAAAGTTATCCCGGCGAGGGCGCGAAATTTATCTTGGAGCTGCCGGTGGTGGCGATTACGCAGCGAGAAACTGCGCCTGTTGCGTTCGCGCCAGCGCTTACACACGCCGCGCCGCAGCGGGGGCGCATTTTGATCGTGGAAGACGAGCCCACGGTAGCGCAGCTTTTGGTCGATATTCTTTCGGAAGAGGGGCATGAAGCCGAAGCCACCGTAGATGGCCGTGACGCGCTCACGCGGACCTCGCGAAAAGACTACGACATGGTGATTTGCGATTTGCGCATGCCGCGGCTCGATGGCCGCGCGTTTTACGAAGCGCTCGCGAACACAGACAGCCCCTTGCGCAACCGCATTTTATTCATTACGGGCGATACCATCGCGCGCGGCACCCAGGAGTTTTTGCGCTCGACCGGTATGCCGCATTTGTCCAAGCCTTTCCTGGTTGATGAAGTAAAAATGTCCGTGCGCCGTCTGCTTGAAACAAAAACCGTCGAGCACGCGGCCGTTAAATGACGACGTTTTTCGCCAGAGGCGCGATCTTAAGGTTTAAACGTAGCGCCGCGGCGTTCAGCGCGGCACGCAAAGCGCATCCTCAACGCAAAGCCGCGAGCGGATGAATGCATCGCCGCAGCGAAAGCACGGGACCCAGCTAGAACGCACATGTCTTGAACAGCAAGGAGCCGCAAATGGGAGTCGCTGCAAGCAAGGCCATTGTCAGCACGCAACAAATCGCGCTGTTGGGAGTCTCCGACGATGCAGTCGGCCAAGGAATCGCCCGTGAAGCCGGTCGGGTCGCGCGCACCGAGTCGATGATGCCGGTCGTCACCACGCGCGACTTCGGACAGCTACGGGTGCTAAGCGCCCGCTTTCAGCCGGCCGCCATTTTGCTCGATGAGGCGTTGATAGAGGGAGCGTCGCTTGTGGAGCCGCTGGCACGGCTCGCCTCGCTCGCGCCGGTCGTTCTAATCGCGCCCGTGGAGCGGCAATCGGAAATTGCAGGCATTGTCGCCTCAGGAGACGTAGATTTCGTTGCGCGCACAGGCGATTACGCCAGCCTTGCCGTCGGCCTGATGGAGCGCCGCCTGCGGGCCGCTCGCAATAAGGGGTTTTCGCCAGAGTCCTGGGGTGACTTTCCCGAAGATATTGGGGAAGTCTTCCGGCACGAAATTAATAATCCACTTACAGGAATTCTCGGCAACGCCGAACTGCTGCTCTCGCATCGTGATCGGCTCTCCCAGATCGATACGCAGCGGTTGCAGACCGTCGTCGATTTAGCCGTCCGCCTCCGCGAAACTACGCGCCGCCTGAGCAACGCCTGGGGGGCAGGCCCGCGCCGCCCGCGCTCACTGACGTCGGCGTAACCAGGTTTCGGACGTATATCGCGTCTGCGCCGCCACCTGGCGCCGGCGGAAAAAACTCCTCTCCTCGATGGCGCGAATACGAGCACATGGGTTCTCTCCTTTACCTCCTCTGCGTCATGTGCCTCCCGCCGGTACTGTCTCACCTGCCGCGTCGCCGATCACCCTTCCCGCATACTGGCCGATAGCGTGAACGGACCTCGCATAATCCAGATTCGGATTTTGCGAACCGCCGTTGTAAGCGCCAACAGCCTGCATGATACTTCCGTGAAAACGATCGAGCAGATTGCGCAGGATTAGGCCCGCGTAAGTCGTGAGTGTCTCCGGCCCAACTTCGTCGGGATCCTGAAATGTCACCGGGCGAGACGCTTCCGGCAGCGTGGAATAGTCTCGCGTGGATCGGTCGCGTAAGTAGAGAAGCTGAGCATAGCGAAGCGTTTCGCGCGTGATTTGCCAGATGCCGCGCGAGTAGTTGCGAACCAGCACGCGGCCTCGCCGTCTGCGAATCACCACATCGCCGCGTTGCGCGCGCCGTTTCCACACGGCGTGATCCAGATCTCCGCGAACGCTCATGTAGTTATTTTCCATCGCCCCAATTCCAAGGAAATAGTCGAGCGGCAGGGAATAAAAGCGCGCAACGACGATCATGTCTTCGGCGAGTTGCCGAGCTTGCTCCGGGCTCGGGACGATCGGTGCCGGATCGGCGTGGCTGAGCAGGCGGCGATCCGTAGTGGCCTTGAACAGGATGAAATCCGCCACTGGGCCGATCAGTTCCTTGTCGGGAATATCGGAAAGCACCGGAGGCGGCGCGTTAAATTCCTCGACGAACTTCTCCGTTTCGCGCTGGCAGGCCGCGAGATCCGCGTGCAGCCAACTGTGCAGGGAATAGTGCGGTATCAGGCCCGCGGCGACCAGAGACCCAAGATAGGACGTGGAATGCAGCATGTCCGGATCGACGCGAAGATAAATGAAGGGGCGATTCGGGTTGGCCGGCGTCGGCCCGGCACAAAAGAACGTTTGCCGCACGTCCACCGGCACTTGGCTGCGCAGAAAATCGAAATAAAGATAGCCCTGAAGCGTGCTGTCGTAGTCGCCGACCTCTGCCACAAGGATGCTGGTCGGCGATGCGATGGCGGGTTCACCGTTGCGGAAGTAAATCGCGGCCGGTCCGGGCCGCCTCACGTAAGGAATTTTGCGTGGCCACGTGCGCCATGCGATCCATCCGGCCGCCGCAAGAGCCAAAATCCCGGAAATGGCGGCAATCCATGCGAAGATCCGGCCGATCCGCATCATACTGAACCCGACCGGTGCAATTTCAGTACCTTCATTCTACTGCCCTGGAAACTTGCGCGAGCAAGAGCTCAATGAGCAGGGCGTCGTGCTTGCCGGAACTAATGGATAGAAATGAGCGTATATCTATAGTGCGCTGTTGGGGAGGGTACGCCATGTTGAAGTTCTTGCTTTGGTGCATCTTGCTGGTACTGTGCTGGCCGCTTGCGATCATTGCCCTGGTGCTCTATCCCATCGTGTGGCTAATCCTGTTGCCGTTTCGCGTCGTGGGGATTGCTGTGACGGGCGTGTTGGATTTGATCGCCGCAATTCTCTTCTTGCCCGCGCGCGTGTTGCGTGGGCCACGAACTGTGTGAATTGGACGGCAGGCAGCAGGAGCCGTGAAACGGACGGCATGAAGCAGGAGCATAACGGGCATTCCGGCTATTAGACGAAACTGGCAAAGATCGCGAAGCGTCATTTAGGATAGCCGCATGAAACGTTTCAGGCAGTAAAAGATTCTGCCTGTGATACCTTTCTTGTGGGGCGAATCCGATCGCGGAGACACTTCTCGCATGAAATTCATATTGGGAGCAGTCATAGGCCTCGTAATAGTTCCCCTGCTTCTGGTTGGCTATCTCGCAAGTGGGTTTGGCCCGACGGCCGCCACCGATAAACCATTGCCTTTTGAAACCTGGATCGCTGGCACCGCGCTGCGAAAGCGCATTCAGAAAGAGGCGCCCGTCCGCGATCTCTCGACGATGACGACAGCAGACTTGGTCGCCGGGGCGGACACATATAAAAAGAATTGCGTCGTTTGTCACGGCATGCCCGACAAAGACTCGGCTATTGGCGCGGGAATGTTTCCACCGGCGCCACAGCTGTTGCAGCCTCCCAAGCCTCGTCCGGCGCCTCAGCCGGGTCGCGGTCCTGAAGCCGAGCGCGGTTCGGGACGCCCGGGAGGTCCGGCCAGGGGAGGACCCCGCCCGAACGGCGATTTCTGGCGCGTCAAAAACGGCATTCGTTTGACGGGCATGCCAAGCTTTGAAAACACGCTTAGCGAGGACCAGATGTGGCAGGTGATAGCCTTTTTGCAGCGCCGCCGCAATTGGCCGCCCGAGGTAAAAGCTGCAATGCAGCCTGAAGTCGCAGCCGCCACAGCGCCAGCCTCTAATGTACCCACGGCGCCAGCCGAGCCTCAGGCAAAGACCACTGCGCCGGCGAAGCGCCAGTAGCAGCACGCTCGTCTGGGCAAATCGGAGCTGGCATCCATGGAGGCGACGCCAGTTCGATAGGTTCAAAACCATGACGAGATGTGCCTGTTTCGCTAGCATCGCGCTCTTTCTCTGTGCACTACCGGCGTTAGCGCAAAAAGCAAGAGTTCCCTTTGCATTACAACTTACCGGCGACGCGCAGGGCACGCACGATCCTTCGATCATCAAGCAGGGAAGTACGTGGTACGTTTTCAGCACAACGGCCGGCCGCGGCTCGACGGGCCAACTGCCCATTCGCTGTTCAAACGATTTAAGGCAATGGAAGCGCTGCGGCGATGTGCTCCCCGCGATTCCTGATTGGATAAAGAAGGATAGTCCCGGCACGCGCGGCCTCTGGGCGCCGGACATCTCTTACTTCGATGGACTGTATCACCTCTATTATGCCTATTCGCTCTTCGGCAAAAATACTTCCGGCATCGCGCTGCTAACGAACAAGACGCTCGATCCGAGTAGTCCGGATTACCGCTGGAACGATCAGGGGTTGGTGCTGCGCTCCACGGCCGGCGATGATTTCAACGCGATTGATCCCAATCTTGCGATCGGTGCGAAGGGTGGCACGTGGCTCGTCTTTGGGAGTTTTTGGAGCGGGATCAAGCTGCGGCGCATCGACCGCGCAACGGGAAAGCTCTCCTCCGCCGATACGACGCAATATTCGCTCGCCACTCATTTCACCGAACGCGCTCCGAATCCGCAAGCAGCAAGGCAGCCGGACACTACTGCTGTCGCGCCGGCCGCCAGTCCGAATCCAGGCGGGGCTGCGCCTCGGCCTGCAAACACGGCAGGTCCCCACGCCATCGAGGCGCCGTTTATCGTTCACAAGGGGCATTTCTACTATTTGTTCGTGTCGGTGGACTTTTGCTGCCGCGGCGCGGAGAGCACGTACAAAGTGATGGTAGGCCGTGCGCGCAAAATCACCGGACCCTACGTTGACGCCGCAGGTAAGCGCATGAGCGACGGCGGCGGCACGCT
>JBOGMU010000108.1:0-32283 GCA_050746865.1 Candidatus Acidiferrales bacterium | reverse complement strand
AGAATCTAATCGACAATCTGCCGATTAGAAATGACCGTAAGTCTAGCGCTTTCAATAAAGATTCAGTTCTAATCGACCGAAAAAGGGGAAAGTTTTAACGGCCCGATGCCCAAAAACCTCTGGCCTGGTCCCGATATTGGAGTATAAATAGGGCCGTCAAGCGGCCCGTGAGTCAAACAGACTGCTTGCAAGGTTAAACAGCCGAAGTCGCCCGGGAGGGTTTGTGAAACTGCTGAAAGCAGTGGCCTTATGCGTCGCAATCTTTGCGCCTATTGGGATCATGCTCGCCCAGGCGCCCGGCAGCGCAGGCGCGCCTGCTGCGAACGCGCCGCAGGCCGCACGAGGACGCGGCCCAGCGCCGCCAGCCAGCGCCGCGGACATGATCGCGCCCACAATTCCGCTATGGGAAAACGGCGCACCCGGCGCAATGGGCGACACCGACGCAGACAAACCTACCCTAACGATCTTTCGCGCCCCCGGCCGCGGCCCGCACTCCGCCGTCATTGTTGCCCCCGGAGGGGGGTACTCTCATCTCGCGATGACCTACGAGGGCCGCGACATCGCGACCTGGCTCAACAACGTAGGGATCACGGCCTTCGTTCTTCGCTATCGTCTCTCGCCCTATCATTACCCGATCGAACTTCAAGACGCGCAACGCGCGATTCGCCTCGTTCGCTCTCGCGCCTCGGAATTTGGCATCGACCCAGCGCAGCTTGGCATGATGGGATTTTCGGCCGGTGGCCATCTCACCGCGACCGCCGGAACGCATTTTGACACCGGAAATCCAAGCGCTTCAGACCCGATCGACCGCGAAAGCTGTCGCCCCGATTTTCTGATCCTCGCCTATCCGGTCATTTCATTTCGGGCCAGCACGTTGGCTACGCCAGACGTCCTCCGCGCCAACGGTAGCTCCGGCCGCAGCCTTCTCGGCGATAATCCCGACCCGAAGTTGCTGGACGAGCTTTCCGACGAACTGCAAGCAACGCCACAGACACCGCCCACATTTATCTACCACTTCACCACGGACCGCACCGTCCCCGTAACCAGCAGCGTGGCCTTTTACCTGGCCTTGCATAAAGCCGGCGTGCCGGTCGAGATGCACATTTTCGAAGACGGAGCCCATGGCGGCGGACTCGCCATGGGAGATCCCGGCCGAGGCACATGGTCGATGCTCTTAGAAAATTGGCTCCGCGAGCGCGGAATCATTGGAGCGCAGCCAAAGTGAACTCTATCGTGTGCGTTCGGGGCAGCAGCGGCCAGGGGGAATGGGATTGCCATGCGGGCATGTCTTGGGATGATTGAGAAACGTACAAATTTTTTGGTCCAGTTCAGGACTGATGATGTGCTCGAATTTGCAGGCGTGCGAGTCAGCTTCTGAATCGGCCACGGAAAACGTGTCGGTAAGCAAGCGTTCAGCAAGCCTCCGCCGCCGAACGATATCACGCGCGCGACTTTCACCCTGCGTAGTGAGCGCTACTTCCTGATTGGTGACCTGAAGGAGCCCCAACTCTTTTAGCCGTTTGATGACGGTTGCCGCGTCTTTAACGTCCGACTGGCGCATGCGATCCAGTTCTGGCGTGACGCCTTCTTCGCCGAATATATAGACCTGCTCAAGCAGGTGATCGTGTTGCGCTTCGTCCTCAGCGGAAATTGCGCTGATTTGCGCCAGACGACCATGAGCAAGATCGATGCGGCGATCGGCAAGCCGCCCCAGCGCATTGGAGTGAGTCACCATGAGGATCGTGTGCCCCTCTTCGTGAAGCTCGCGCAGCAGCTTTACCACGGTCTTCTCATTCGCCTCGTCAAGATTACCCGTCGGTTCGTCAGCGAGGATCAGCTTCGGCTGATTGATTAGCGCACGCGCCACAGCAACGCGCTGCTGCTCGCCACCGGAGAGTTCGGAAGGCAGATGAAGTGCACGGTCGCCGAGACCGACCCGTTGGAGTGCCCGCAACGCCTCGGATTCGTCCGTCGTACTGTGAAAATATTGCGCCAGCATCACGTTTTCGACCGCCGTAAGATACGGGACGAGGTGAAACTGCTGAAAGATAAATCCGACTTTTTCCGCGCGGAAACGGGTAAGGCCGGCTTCGTCCAGCCGCGCAACATCCGTTCCATCGACAATTGCGCGACCCGCCGTCGGCGAATCGAGACCGCCAAGAATGTTGATCAGCGTCGTTTTTCCCGACCCTGATGGACCCATAATCGCAATCCATTCGCCTTCCTCAACGGTAAACGACACGCCATCGAGCGCGCGCACATTGCCAAACTCTTTGCGAAGATTTTCGATCTCGACGACAGACGCCATTCGGTTTGTACTCGCAAAAAAAACGCTTACGCCGTGGAAATCACTGCCCGCGCAGAATGACGGCGGGTTTTACGCCGCCCAGCATGCGCAACGGCAGCGCACCCGCCAACGCCGCGGCAACCATCATTCCCACTGTCAGCGGTACTGCGTCCCAGCGAGGCGAAATCGTCGTGCCGAAGACATGTTCGCCCATCCAACGCGAAAGCAATATCCCTAGAAGACATCCTGCTACGCCGCCCCCAGCTCCCAAGACGCCGACCTCCGTAAGGAACAGTGCCACAATACGGGAGATCGAGCCGCCGAGTGCCTTCATCAGGCCCACGTCGGCACGTCGCTCCATTGCCAGGGCCGCCATTGTCGCGAGCACGCACAACGCGGTCAGCACAAGAATCAGCCCGACCATCGCCGCGATGAGCAGTCGAATCCGGGCAAGCAGCGCACCTTCGCCCGCCGAAACGTCGCGAATCGGATGCACATCGTCATTCGGTAGCTCAGCGCCGAGCCGCGTTGCGTACTGCTGGATCTCATCCGGCGTACCGCGTACATTGAGCTGCACAAGCGCAATCTGGCCCACTTGGCCTGTGAGTTGCTGTGCCGTCTTCTCATCCATGAAAATCTGATTGTCTTCGCTGCCACCCGAATCCGCCACGCCCGCGACATTTAGATGCGCCACGCGGCCGGCATAGCTCACGTCGAGTGTTTTTCCAGCCCAGACACTCAGTTGCTGCGCCACATTGCGCCCGACGATGCAAAGCGATTCATTCCCGCGTGTTTCAATCCATTTGCCTGTCACTTGCCATGAGGGATTTAGCTCCCGCAACTGATCCAACCAGGTTCCCGCCACCATCACGGGGGTCTTTCCCACGTTCGCCACAAAATACAAAAAAGGCGCCGCCGCCTCCAATTCTCCAGTACGGTTGCGATCAACACCCGCCAACGCGGCATCCTCATTGATCAATGACGGTGAATCCGACGCGGCGTCCATTGCGCTCGCGGCGGGGCGTGACTGTTGCGCAGGCGCGATCACGACGTTCGCGCCGAGTACGCGAAACTCTTGCGTCAGCTTGCGTTCGATGTCGAATTGGAGATTGAGCAGTGCAGAAATCACCGCCGCACCGCTGATCACGGCGACGAGCGCCACCGTCAGCCGGCCGCGATTACCGACGATCATTTTCCAGAGCAAGCGTCGGAACATCATTCGCCTCGGAGAATCGGTGCGGGCCGGAAATGAGCGGCGCGGCGAAGCGGAATCATACTTCCTGCGATCGCCACGATCGCAGCAAGGGCCAGCACCACCGGCAGTACTACAAGTCGCGCCGGTGCCGGGGATCCAAATACGCTGGCACCCAACTCTCGTGCGATGATCAAGCCCAGTCCAAAGCCGATGCTTCCGCCGGCAATCGCCAGTAGCAGCTGTTCCACCAAGAAAATGCTCGTCACGACGAAATTCGTCGCCCCGATCGCCTTCATAATGCCGATCTCGGCGCGACGCTCGATGACAGTCGTTGCCGACGTTGGCGCGACCGCGAGCCCCGCCGCAATCAGGGCGGCAATCGTCACAATCCAAAGCAGGGAACTGATCCGTGACAAGACGCGGCCCTCGGTTTCAGCAACTTTCCGAATTGCGCGCACGCTCGTGCCTGGAATCACGTTTTCAATCTGATAGCTGATGGACGAAATGTATGGCGAGCAATACCATTTATCGTACTCTTCGCCGGTCATCGTCTTAGGATCACGTATCGCGAGCGCATCGGCCGGTTTTGTCCATGCACTGACCAGCAACTGCCTGTACTCGCCGGGATGACCGGCAATAGTTTGCGCAATCGACAGAGGCACGAGGATCGCATCGTCCTCCGCGCCACGCGCCGTAACAATTCCAGTGATCGTAAGCGGCTCGGTTAACTGGGCGCTCGCCGCTTTCGCCACCTGGATCGTCTTGCCAATCGCGAAATCGGCAGGATCGCTCGCCGCAAGCGATGCGCCGACTACCGCCTCGTCCGCGCGGTCGTCGAACCACCGCCCTTGAATCTTCCACGAAGATTGCGTCGCGCTGAGACCGGTCTTGAACGTCGTCCCATCCGGCACGGTCACCTCGTGCTGATACCATGTGCCAATTAATGTCTCATTCTTGCCATCAACGTTAGCGGGAACATCTAAAAACGGCGTAAAGCCTAAAATATTGTTCCGCCAGAAAATCATTTTCAGCTTGCCGAGATCGGCCTCTTTCAGATAGGAGCCTTCGTCAACAGGCCGATAGTCGACACCGCCGACCTCAAGCGGCAAAGTATCCGCTTTCGGCGTCACGACCAGATTCGCGCCCAATGCCTGGAACTCGCGCGCCAGCCGGTCTTCCGCCTCGAGTGCCACAGTCAGCGTGGATGTAGCCACGGCCATGCCAACCATCAGGGCAGCCGCTGTCAATATTTTTCGGCGCGGGTTTTTTACGAAAGATTCGCGAACAAGCCGTGCAAACATTGCCTCAGGAGTGAATCAACTTTGCCGAACCAGCCAGGTCCGACAGGTTAACGATCACCGTTCCCCCCTCCAAACGCGATTTTACCGGAATCGGATTGCAGCCGCCCTTTTGTCCGATGGAAGGAATGTAGATCACCGCTCCGCAATTCCGGCAAATCACGTTTTGCCCTTCCTGTTTGTATCCCTTCGAGCCGCAAATTTCACAAGCATCCAGCGCAGTCACATATTGGCCGTTCGACTCGTGAACGACCATGAAGCGCAGCGTCGTATTGCCAATGTCGGCGCTGTAAAAGTGCAGAGTGGAATCGGCTAATTGCCCCACAGGAATGCGTACTTCTCCACCTTGCGCCGTTATCGCTGCCGCCGGTGAAGGCGCATTCATGGCCTGGGCGTAAACGAACTCTGCACCGAGCATTAGCACAATCGCCACATAAAGCGCAGCCGCGAGAAAGCTCCAACGACGCTGCCGTTTAAACTCGTATTCTCTCAGACGCTTCTCGGCCGCGTTTTGGGTCGCATCATCCTTCGGCTTCTTTGAGGACTGCCACTCACGAAGCACTGCAAGAGCGGCTGCACCTAAGATAATGGCAAAGAAGAAAAATTCGTTCGCTACAATCGGCCCGATCGTCGCCATCTCCAACTTGCTCGACCAGATCCATTCCGCTTCGCTCAATTCATGTATACCGGTGAGCGCCAGTTGGAATGCCACTACGACCAGGATGACGCTCGTGACCGTAAAAAAGCGGTGCAGCGGAATTTTGAGTGTCCCTTGAAAGAAGAAGATACCAACGGCGACTGCAATCGCGATCCCGATGCCGGTGCCGATCCAGACCAGCACGCCTTGGCTGGAAATCTCGACGGCGCGCAAAATCAGTACGAGCTCCGCGCCTTCGCGCACTACCATAATGAAGACAAATGCAGCCACGCCCCATCCCGCAGCACGCGCCGATTTCTGCGCATACGCTTCGATCCGCTGCTCGATCTCTTTCCGCAGTGACCGGGCGACGTGGTTCATCCAGATGATCATCGTCACCACGAGCGCCGAGGCGACGAGCATCATTAAGCCTTCGAAGCCGTCCTCGCTAATGTTGAGGGATTGAAGTGCGACCGCGAGGGCAATGCTCGTCAGGCATGCCAGAGAAACCCCGGTCCAGACGTAGCCTTTTAGAGCTCGCCTACCCGTCCTGTTTAGGTAAACCAGGACAATCCCGACAACGAGAGCGGCCTCTACACCCTCCCGAAGTGCTACTAAGATGGCTGATATCAATGGGTTGCCAGTTGAAACGCTTTTACAACTTCCAGTCTAGTGCGACACTATCCTAAAATCAATCCGGCACGATCACACTTTTTTGAGCAACCCAGTCACGCACCTGAACGCAGGATGGCAGGATGACCTCACTCGCTGGATGGGATAATTTTTACGTAATCGTCGGTTCGTCTGCCGGCGCTCTCATTGGATTACAGTTTGTGGTTATTGCCCTTATCGCGGACCTTCCGATCCGCGACGGCGCCGCGCAAGCGTCGAGTGCATTTGCTACTCCTACGGTTCTTCATTTTGGCGCTGTCCTTCTGCTCTCATCGCTATGAGCATTCCCTGGAGCGGGATCGGCTTCCCTTCCGCTCTGTGGGGCGCTCTGGGATTATGGGGCGTTATGTACCAGCTTATTGTGCTTCGACGGATGCGAAAACAGGGCGCGTACACCCCAGTATTTGAAGACTGGCTGTTTCACTTCGTCCTTCCTTTCGCGGCCTATGCGATGTTGGTGGCGTCGGCAGTTGTGGCGCACAAGCATGCAAGCGAATCCTTATTGAGCGTCGGAGTGGCCGCTCTCCTTCTGCTCTTTGTGGGGATTCACAACGCATGGGACGCGGTCACTTACCACGTTTTTTCCCGGAGGGCGCGAAAACCGGAAAGTGCGTCGGAGTAGGATTGATCCGTCTCTCACAGAGCTGCCGCCAGCAATGTTCGGTTTGGGACCGCATGAGCAACTAACCGAAGTAACCGTTACGTCGCCAAAAGTACCTGCCATCTGATTCCTCCGTGTGCTATCTTCCCGGGCCGTAAATCGGTCCTATCAGAGGGCCGCGGAGGGTGCGATGGACAGACGGGATTTTCTGACGATGAGCGGCGCGGCGATTGCAGCAGCCAGTCTCCCCAAGTCGGCATCGGCGCAAAACGGCGCCGCTGTGCCTCCTGCGCCCGCAAAACTGAGGCTCGATGCCTACTCCCGCACGCTGCACTGGCTGCGTACTCCCGACGAAGTGGCGGACGCCTGCCACCAGATCGGCAATACGAGCATCGATCTGACGGTTCGTCCCGGCTCGGGTCATGTTGACCCCGCCAAAGTCACGACCGATCTTCCGGTTTTCGTCAAAGGCCTGCGCGCGGCCGGCGTCGAAGTCTCAATGATCGCTCCAAACATCACCCAGGCCGACGACCAGTATACGGAGGCCACGCTGGATGCGGCCTCATCGCTCGGCATTCACCACTATTGGTGGGGCACGTTCCGCTTCGATGAGACGCAGCCCTATTGGCCTCAGCTCGACGCGCTAAAGCCGAAAGTCGAAAAGATCGCCAGGCTCAACGAAAAGTACGGCATGAAAGGCATGGCGCATCCTCGCGACGGGGCCGCGAGCGTGTCAGGCGTTTTCTTCGACCTTCTATATGTACTGAAGAATTTCGACCCGAGCTGGGTCAGCTTCCAATACGATACGCATCACCTCGCTCAGGCTTTCGATAGCGGCTGGGTGCAACAATTGCGCCTCGGAACGCCCTACATCGGCGGGTTTGTTTGGAAAGATGTGATGATTGAACCGGCCAGCAGCCCGAATCCCGACGACGAATGGCGCGTTGCGCACCCGCGTCCCGCACCAGCCGCAGGAGCCGAGGGATTTGGCGGTCGAGGTGGTGCGCCTGGTCGAGGCCGTGGCGGTTTCGGCGGAGGCCGAGGCCGCGGAGGAAATCCAAAAGCTCCCACGAAGACGCGCATCCGTCAGGTACCTGTCGGCACCGGCATGATTAATCTTGCGCTTATCGCGCAGACCCTGAAGGAAATCGGCTTCAACGGGCCGATGGAGTGCGAGCCGGAGTGGCCGCAACTCGGTGGTGCCGATCAGGGTGCGACCGAACTCTCGATTCCGCGAGAACAGGCAATCGCACTTCTGAAGCGCGATTACGGCACGATGATGGGCATTATGTCGGCTGCAGGACTCGGCTAAAATCGGTACGCGCTTCGGTATGGCAGTTGCGCGGAACCGCCCGCTAAAGCGAAGCGTTGGCGCGCAGACGATCTGGTGAGCATTCCCTGGAGCGGGACCGGCTTCCCTTCCGCTCAACTGCGTGGGACGCGGTCGCGTACCACGTTTTTTTCCGGAGGGCGCGAAAACCGGAAGGCAGCTCGAAACCCGATTGATCGATGTCGGTAGTGTTTTTGTGTAAGTTTTTTTGTCGATTAGAAACCAAAAGTTTATTGAGAGCGTTAGAGTTACGGTTGATTTTAATCGGCAGATTGTCGATTAGAAAGCGCGTGCAGAACTGTGAAAAGTCGGTCAAAAAGCGCCACGTGGGCACCTTAAAATAAGCAAATTTGGCACAAAATGGCGCGAATGGCGCCGTAAAACGGGCTTAAATTTCTTATTGGTCCGGGCACCGAGGCCGGGCGGGAACCGGGCGTCTCCTGCAAGCTGCAAGGCTGTCAGAACCTGAATTGGTAGGAGATTTTTACGAAGAATTGGCGGCCGTCGGTTGTGGCGAGGCTGCGAGTTCGGAGGATACTCATATTGGGATCCACGGCGAGGGTGGGATCGAGATTCTGCTGATCGGTGTTGTAGCCAATATAGACTTCGGTGCCAGGATGAGGAAGGTACGCGAAGAGGAAATCGAAATTAAGAGCCTTCGTTGTCTGCAACGACGTAAGCTGCGGGTTCACCAGCGTGCTTGTGTACTGGCCAATGAAGCGGAATGAAAAGTTGCGGTTGATCTGGTAGTTCCACTTCGAACGCACAATGTCGTTGTTGAAGATACTTGCGGTCGAGCTGCCGGAGCGTAGGCGCGAGAGGAGATATGTGTTGTCGATTTGCAAGCGCGAGCCGGCGTGCACGGTAAATCCGCCATTGAAATAGTTCTCAGCTGCGGAAACCGGCGGTCCGGCGGCGGGCACATAGTTTGTCTCGGTTCCCCAGCCAGCCTCTCCATACGCTGTTAGCCAGGGGAAAAAGGCCGTGTTGAGGAAGATGCCGTGATGATGAATCGGGTAGTCTCGACCCGACGCTAGCGTCGAGTAATCGCTCGGCCGGAGCCGTTCACGCTCCACATTGATAAACGCGCCGAAGCCGGTCTGGCGTTGAAAATTAAACTGATAATTGACGTTCACAAAGTGTTCGAGACGGGTACCGCTATGGCTCCAGAAGCTCTGCTCGAACATCGCCGGGCCATGAGCGATCAAATGCTTGCCCTCTGGGCGGAATTGATAGCGAATAAAGTTGCTGGACTGGCGGACATCCGGCCGCTGATAAAAGCCCGTCTGGGTGACGAAGCCTACGCTGGTGTCTGCAAAGGAGCTGCTGAAGTAGAGTTTGCGGCTGCTCCGCTCGACGTTCACTTGATAAGCCGGACCTGCGGAATATGAGTAAAGGAGCGGTTGGCCCGCTCCAGAGTCGTTGATCGTGCGGGTTGAACTTACGAGCGCTTGCGCATTGGCGTCCCAGTTTTTGCCAAATTTCCAGCGGAAATCAATGCCGCCAACGCGGTTGAATCCACCTTGAAATTCGCGGTCCGCATAAATTACTCCGACCGATGAACCCTTTCCGACATCCCGATTCACGCGGAATAAGGCGAAATACGCTCTCTTGCCGAAAAGCGGGTCGTTGTTCGCGACGATTTCTCCCGGCGAGCGGTCGTCTGCGAAGAGCGCTCCGATTGCATAGCGGCCGAGCTTGCCAGTGATGCGCGTGACAATGAATGGGTCTGCGATGTTACGCGTGTATAGAAGGTTGATCGGAGTATTGAAGAAACTCGCGTTTTCGAGAAACAGTTGCCGCTTCTCCGGGAAAAACACAGGGAAACGCTGGTCAACGGTGACTTGTGGTTCGTCCGATTCAACCTGACTGAAGTCCGGATTTGCCGCGACATCGAAGATTAGTCGGTCTTTGACTACGAACTTCGACTCTAAGCCGATTCTCGCGCCGGCTGTCTTGTCGTCAAAGACGGGATGGGAAGTATTCCGGTCGTCTAGAGCGCGATAAGACCGCGAAACGCCGTAAGGCGTTAATTGAATGTTGTGGGATACCGACCGAACGTCGAGTCCTTCCATTGTCCCTTCCTGGTTCAGCAGGCCATTGATGGAACTGCTGACTCGTGGCCAATAGGAAGATTCGTTCATTCGCGGGATGTTTCGCTGAAAGATGAGTCCCCATCTCTGGCCTGACTTTGGGAAACGCAGGTTGCGAAAAGGAATCGCCATCAAGACCACATAGCCCTTCGATGTGACTTTCCCTTCGGAATCCCAGACCGTATCAAACGAGTCGTCGGAGCCCGAATCTTCGGAGAAGAGTTGATCGAGCTGGATGCCGAGCGGATTGCATACGAAAGAGTAGGCGCGACGTTGGTCATGGAACGAATCAAACATCACCTGAACGCGATCGTCGTCGTAAATGTTCTCACGCCGCGTCATGCGGGCGCGCAGCAGATCGGGCTGGGAGTCGAAGGCCACGAAAACGATGTAAATCCTTTTATCCGTGTAGCCGAGATAAACGACAGTTGGTTCAGATGCGGGGGCGCCGTCTTTTGGGTTCTCTTGTATGAACCCCTCGACCTTTGCCATCTTGCCGTCGATAGTGGGCGACGGTTTCATATCGAGAAAGTCTTCCAATGTGGGTGTGACCTGCATGGGAGGAATGCGAACGCTCTTTGTGGCAGGAGAAGCGGAGGACGGGGCGGCCTTTAGCGCGAGGATCAAGCAGATGCACAGGGCGGCTGTCCCCGGGGCCCTCAGTTGGGCGCCAGTCCGAATGCTGTCCTCTCAGGCCGTGCAGTACGGATCTGGCAGTTAGACGTGGGCGAACAGAATGAGGATGGCTCCTTACACGAAATAGTTCGGTGAGATGTTGCAGGGAACATAAGACTATCGCGGTAGGGCCTAGCGCGAGAGAGGGAAGAGGAGCCAAGCTACGCCAATTGCGATGAGCATGAAGAGGGCAAACGACCAGATGGCGCGCCTGATGCGGGTGGCAAAAGCGTGCTGACCGACTGCTGCGAAGGCGATCGAGACGAGCAGTGCGAAGAGCGTCATGGACGCTAGATGGCTCAAATGCATCGAGTGAGCTTTCGGCGGGCGGCGGTTTCAAACGCATCGATCGCGGCAAGAACATTTACGATGCCCGCAGCCGCAATGAGCCTCGTGCCATAGTCTCCCGCTGCAAGCGATAGGTCAGCCCGTGGCAATTCCAGAGTACGTGCCAAAAAATAGAGCGCTCCGCTGCCGAGATCCGCGAAAAAACCGAGCGTGCCAAGCGGGCCATCCGAACCCGGCGCAAATACCTCTCCGTGCATTAAGCAGCCCAGTACGATTAGCGCAGCCACGACGGCGAAAAAGGCAGCGGCTTTTCTCCAACGACGAAGCGCAAGATGCCCAAGCCCGGGAAGCAACCATGCAATAAGCGCAAAGACAATGGCTTGCGAACTGGGATTCGGCTCGACTGACGCTTGCGCAGAAACCGCGATATCGTCGGGCTTTGATTCGGTTGAGGGATCGGCGGGTTCATTCATATTTCGGCGGCGGGTTTTGCGCGCTCAACGCAGCAGCGCGAGAATTTCCGTCTGCACGGCGCCGGTGACGCGCGCTTCGCGGTTGCCGACGCATACGTTTACCTCGCTGCGGATGCCAAACTCCGGAAGATAAATGCCCGGCTCGACGGAGAAGCAGGTGCCTGGAATGAGTTTGCGGTCGTCGCGCGTTTCGAGGCTGTCCATGTTTGCGCCATTGCCGTGGACCTCACGGCCGATGCTGTGGCCGGTGCGATGGACGAAATTCTTCGCATACCCGGCTTTGCGAATGATCGCCCGTGCCGCGCGGTCCACTTCCCAACCGTGGATTTCGCGGCCTCGTGCGATGGAATTCTTCACAAGATCGACGGCAGCATCGCGCGCCTGACGGACAATTTTAAAAATCGACGCGTAGGAATCGGGGACGCGTTCGCCTAAATATCCGACCCATGTGATGTCGTAATAGACGCTGTCCGGCGCGTCGAGCTTTGCCCACATATCGAGAAGCAAAAGGTCGCCGGCGCGAATGGGCAGAGCTGTGGTGGCGTGCGGTTCGTAGTGCGGATTGCCGTTATTTGGCTGCACGGCGACAATCGGGGGCTCGTCGGTGATGAGACCGGCATTACGAAACTGCTCGAGAATCCATGTTTGGAGTTCATTTTCTTTCAGCGGCTTGCCGTCTCGAACGAACATCGCGGCGCGCGTGAAGGCTTCGCGGCAAATGCGGTCAATGCGCGTGCCCGCTTCGAGATGCATCTCGAGTTGGGCGTCGGTCCACGCGGCTTCGAATTTCTGTACCAGGTCAGCCGAGCTGACGACTTTTTTCTTGAGCTTGCGAATGAGTTCGACGGTACCGGCATCGACGAGGCCGATGTAAGGAATGTTGTTGTCGGGAGAGTATTGCATGGCGATTGTGCGGCTGCCCGAAAGGAGTTTTGCGAGAGATTTGTGCAACTCCTCCCAACTGGAATAGACGAGAGGCTTGCCTGGAAGCGAGTCCAGCGTGCTTTTCTCGACGCGATGGAGCAGTTTTCGCGGTTCGCCGCGCGTGGGAATGAAATAGAACCAGCGGCGCGTCATCATCATGTCGCCGCTTAAGCCGAGAACGCGAGCGGCGATCGGATCGCGATGATGATGATCATAGAAGAGCCAACCATCGAGCTTTCCGACTTTCAATTCGGATTGAATGGCTTTGATGTCGGGCATGGGGCTGCCGTATCCGCTTTCCTATGCTTCGATTGCGCCGAGAAGCTGTTGCGCTTGCGCTCGGGTAATTCCCACGATTAGAACGCGCTTGGTGCGGCTCTTCTCGCCCGCGATGATTTTAACAGCCGATGCAGGCACCTTCAAATTTGCGGCAAGCAATTTGCGCAGCGCGTCGTTTGCGCGGCTATCGACGGGCGGCGCGGTAAGCCGGACTCTGAGCGCGCCCTGGTATTCGCCTTCGATGGCGTCGCGGCTGGCGCGTGGCGTGACGCGCACGGCGAAGCTTACGCCTTCGGGATGTTGAAGGATTTCCATTGGTCCTGGGCTTCCTTTTGCGATTATCTCCGCCCGCCGCTACGGCGATTAGAGCATAGTGCTTCCTTCATTCTCGTGTGGATGTGATCGAAGCACCGGCGTCAGGAGATGCAAGAGTATTTGGTAAGCGAAGGTAGCGGCGAGTGCGAGTGGCTAGCCAATAGCTATTTTGTGAATCAGATACGATAGACTGTCGGATTCGCGGGCGCGCTTCGATGCGGCGCTAGCCGTGAACCACGAATGAGGAACGGAGAGATATGGCGATTCTTGTGACGGGTGGGGCGGGGTACATCGGCAGCGCAACGGTGGAGCGGCTGCTGGAAAAGGGCAGTCAGGTGGTGGTGCTGGACGATCTTTATCGGGGGCATCGGGCCGCGGTGCCGAATGGTGTGCCTTTTTACAAGGGGCGCGTGGGCGATGTGACCCTGGTCGAGAAAATTCTCCGCGAACATGCGATTGAATCCTGTATCCATTTTGCAGCGCTGGCTTACGTAGGCGAATCGGTGGCTGAGCCGGCGCAGTATTTCGAGAATAATATTGGCGAAGGGATGGCGCTTCTCGGAGCGCTCGTGAAGGCCCGCGTTTTGCATTTCGTGCTTTCGTCCACATGCGCCACGTATGGCGAGCCAGAGATTGTGCCGATCCCTGAGACGTGCCGGCAGTGGCCGAAGAATCCTTACGGCTGGTCAAAGCTTTTCATGGAACGAATGCTCCAGAGTTATGACGAGGCTTACGGACTACGATTTGTGGCGCTGCGGTATTTCAATGCGGCGGGCGCTACAGCTCAGCATGGCGAGCATCATGAACCCGAATCGCACCTGATTCCCAATGTGCTGGCGGCGGCGATGGGTGAGCGAAAAGAAGTCCCTGTTTTCGGCACGGATTATCCGACGCCGGACGGAACGGCCGTCCGCGATTACGTTCACGTGACGGATTTGGCCGATGCGCACATTGCTGCGCTCGAGCATTTGCGCAGGGGAGGGAAGTCGGATTTCATTAATCTCGGCACCGGCGATGGATACTCCGTGCTGGACGTGATCGAGACGACACGCAAAGTGACGGGCGCGCCGATTTCGGTTCGCAAAGAGCCGCGTCGTCCGGGCGATCCGGCGAAGTTGGTGGCCGATGCGCGAAAGGCGGGAGGCGTGCTCGGCTGGAAGCCCGTGAAGTCTGATCTGGCGTCGATCATTCGGACGCAGTGGGAATGGCGGAAGAAATTTGGGAAGGGTTACGCGGAATAGCGGAAATCATTGCGGATGAACCATCAGGACGGCCGTGACCCGCTTCGGTCAGACTTATTTGGGCGATCAGAGTGGACGCCACTTCAATCGCGGCCGTAGACGCCCATCGAGTCGTTCTCTTCGCCGGCGTTTAAAGGTGCGAGGCACAGTTGTGTGCCACTTTTCGTGCATTGGTAAACCTGATAGGCGGGCAGATCCTGCGGCTGCACAATGTAGTGCCCCTCTTCCATGTCGACGGCTTCACCGTAGTCGCCCATGTTGTAGGGGCCGCCTTCGTCGCCTCGCACCCGAAACAGGCCTGTTCCAGGCTCGTAATTTCCGTAGCTGAAGCAATAGCCGATGCAAGCGCGGTCGATCATGTGCTGAATGAGGACGCGCGAATCGGGCAGTGGGAAAATCGTCGCCAGCACGTGCGAATTTTGCGGCAGGGAACGCACCAGCTTCTCAGCTTGAGTCTCCATCCGGTTGATTACGCCGGTATCCTGATAAACGAAGGCAAAAAACACGATCGCAATCGCGGCCGTCACAACTAGATGCCAGCGGCTTGGCAGCATCGCCGCCAGCACGCATATCGCAAGCACTGCCGCTACGGAGGTTAGCCGCTCGGTGAGAATCGCGATCGCTGCCAAATCGTTGGCAATCGTTACGCCGCTGGGAAGCATCTGCACCGCGAATTCGATGATGAAATACAGTTGCAGCGGAATCAGATACATCTTCCACGAGGCATGCTGTCGAGCGCGGCGGAATACGTCGACCGCAAGCATTGCGAGCGTTGCGACAATGACGGCAATTTTGAGGAGGATATATCGGGTGCCGAACAGCACGACCTGGTCGGCGCCGTTGTACTTGAGAATCGAGCCGAGGCTTGCCTCTACGCCGAAATGATGCACGATGTAGGCGCGAATCGCATACACCACGCTGAGAGCTACGGCGAAGAGCGCTAGTTGCCACGGCGCCGGAAGCAATTCCGCGATTGCCACGTATGCGCACGCGGCGACGAGCCAGAGCAATCCCAGGGGATGCGCTAGTACGATCAGCGGCACGAGCAAAAGTGGCAGCACCCGCTCCCAGCGCCTACCGCGCCAGAAGATCGCGATCCCGAAAAATGCCAGACCCAGCGACAAATAATAGTTGAAAAGGCCGAGGTGAAAGGTCCAACCGTAAGTGGCGAGCGCCAGAAACGGCGTAAGGAGCCAGGGCGCTCGCCCGACTGCCGCACAGGCCATCGCGAATGCGCCCCAAAAGAAAACCAAGACGCAGATGGGCACCGCTATCTGTTCGGCGGTGTGCAGGCTCACGAACGCGCCTGCGGCCGTGAGCATGTAATCGAAAAGAATGTTCGTCCATTGATGGGACAGGTGCATATCGGTCACTTGGCCGTGGCGGATCAGTTGCGCAAGCCACGCATTGTAAAGATGGCTTCCGAGGTCGGAGGAGACAATTTGGCGATGCCAGAAGCAGGGAATGAGCAGCACGCCGGAAGTGACGGTTACTCTCCACCAATACCTGCGCAGAAAAGCGCCAACTTGCGGGAGCGCGGGCCCGTTTTCGCGCAATTCGGCGCCGTTGCCTGGGCGCCTGAATTCCGTAACTACGTGATCGGCGGCTGTACCCAACGTGCTCGCAGTTCCTTCTAACATTGGTGCGAATCAAAGATAGCACGAGCGTCCGAGAGTCTCTTGTGCGCGAAAAATCGGAGATGCCATGCGAGGATGCTTAAGCGATGGCGGATTCTGACCTGGAGCGAAATGCGTTAACGCTTTGGCAGAGCGGACGTCGCGGGAGGACGCGCCGTTATCGGTCTCTTCCGTTCCGAGGGGTCCCAATCGTCCGGCGGGAATGAGATGCGCCAAAAAAGTGGCGAAGCTTCGGCAAATTCGATACCGACTTCGGTCTTTCCGCCGTCCTTTTTGCCCAGGAAGATTACCGTGCAGGGCAGCTCTTCCGTCGTCCGAGGGTTCACGAGCAAAAGCTTTTGGGTGCGGACCGCAGGCGCTTGCAAGCGCAGTAAGCAGCCGTTGGCGTTGACGGAGACGGTGTGCGTGCTTTCCTCAAACGGCGGTTTTGCGTCGCGGCAACGCACAATGATCGGCATCGCGATGTGTACGCGCTGCGTGCGCCGGCGGTCCGAATTGCCGACTTCGGCTGTCTGCTTTATCTCAGGCATGAATGCCTTTCCTCTCGTCCGCGCGCCTCATGCAAGATTCGGCGCCCCTCTGCGGCCTTATTTCCGCGAAATCATAGTCTACATCGGCCGGGTCCCCTTGAATTTCAATGTGTCCGTATTATCAAGGGACTGAGCGGGCGAGAGGTGCGAGGGTTAAAGGAGGATGGTCGAAGAGTGGAAGAATCGAACAGGCGCAAAAAAGGCGGGCCGTTTCCCATCGGTCCGCCTTTTTATAAAAATTTAAAACTAGAGGCTGGTAACGTTCGCTGCCTGCAGACCTTTCGGCCCACGGGTTACTTCGAATTCAACAGCTTGGCCCTCGTTCAGCGATTTGTACCCCTCCGCCTGAATAGCGGAGAAGTGTACGAAGACATCTTCGCCGGACTGGCGCTGGATGAACCCGTACCCTTTGCTGGCGTTGAACCACTTCACTGTTCCTTGTTCTCTCACTTATTGTACTCACTTTACTTTAAGCTATTTGTGCTTCTTCACAGCCTCCAGCCGTAGTGCTAAAGAGGCGCGACATCACGATCGCCTTCTCTTTAAACGGATCTGCGAGTGTTGCAGAGCAGCAAACGCACGAAAGAGCCTAGCAGAACTCATCGCTTATACCTAATGAAATTTGCGATATGCGGACGTGAGGCAGCAGCACGGGATCGGGCTACAACATCCACCACATTGCCGCATCCACAAGCTCCGGCGTATCATGAAAACCGCTGCGAGAAGGTTTTCGTCTGCCGCTTGTGCCGTCCCGGAGAGGCGCCATGAAAAAAGTGCTGATCGTCGTGGGAATTATTGTTGCCGTCCTGATTGTTGCAGTAATCGCGATTCCATTTTTCGTCGACGCCAACGCTTTCAAGCCGACTCTTGAAAGCGATCTCTCCACGAGTCTTGGCCGCAAAGTCGAGATCGGCAATATCTCGTTGAAAATCTGGTCCGGCTCGATTGCCGTAGACAAGGTTGCTATCGCCGACGATCCCGCTTTCAGCCAGAAGGCGTTCCTCACCGCGCAGCAACTGAAGGCCGGCGTTGCGCTGATGCCGCTCATTTTTTCAAAGAAGCTCGAGATGCTCTCGCTGACAATCGACGCTCCACAGGTGTCGCTGATCCGCTCGAAGTCCGGCACATGGAACTTTTCAAGTTTGGGTGGCAAGAACGCCAAAGAGGAGCCGACGGGCAGCAGCTCCGCTAACGCTGAAGGTATATCGGTTCAAAAATTCTCCATTACGAATGGCAAAATGACTGTTGCCGAGCCGAACGGCAAGGGGCGAACGTATGACAATGTCAGCCTCGTGGCTGAAAACATCTCCTATACTTCGAAATTTCCATTTCAGTTTTCAGCCAATACGCCCGGCCAGGGCGCGATTAAGCTCACAGGCGAAATGGGACCCGTGAACAGCACGAATGCCGCGATGACTCCGCTGAACGCAAAGCTCGACGTGGAGCATCTCGATCTCGCCTCGACCGGCTTCGTCGATCCGTCCAGCGGCCTTGGAGGTATTGTCGATTTCAACGGCGATCTCGATTCAGACGGTAAGATGATCGATTCGCATGGCAGCGTTCGTGGGCAATCGCTAAAGCTCACCGCCGGCGCTTCGCCTTCGACGGTTCCCGTCAACGTTGATTACGAGACGACCTACAATCCGACGAATCAGACGGGCCTCCTCAGGCAGGGAAATGTTCACGTTGGCAAAGCGGTCGCGAACCTCACCGGTTCCTATGATGCGTCGGGAGACCAGACAACAGTGAACATGAAGTTGAATGGACGGGCAATGTCCGTTCCGGACCTCGAAGGCTTTCTCCCTGCGGTAGGCGTAAGACTCCCTTCCGGCGCAACGCTCCAGACCGGAACGCTCGACACGACGCTCGCGATCAACGGACCGGTCGATAAGCTCGTCATCACCGGTCCAATCACGCTTTCCAGCGCGAAAATGGCGGGCTTCAGCCTAAAAGGCGCCCTCGGCGCTCTCAGTTCGTTTGGTGGATTAGGAGGGGCGTCCGGTTCGGATACGGAGATACAGACGCTTCATGCTGATGTGCGCGTGGACCCATCCGGGCAGCACGCGACGAACTTGAATGTTGTGGTCCCAACGATAGGCACGGTCACCGGGAGCGGCGATGCCGCTGCGAATGGCGACCTTAATTGCAAGATGGTGGCCGCTCTATCAAACGCAGGCGCGGGCGGCGCGGTCAATGCGCTCATTGGCGGAAACGGCGCGAAAGGTATTCCGTTTTTTGTGAAGGGAACAACTTCGCATCCCGTCTTTCAGCCTGACATGGAAGGCATGGCTAAGAGTTTCCTGGGCGGCGCGGCGAATGACACGGGCGGATCCACTAGCGGCGCGGCAGGCGCGGCTGCCAGCGCTTTGGGCGGTCTTTTCGGCAAGAAGAAAAAACCATAACTCCTTCAAGTGAGCTATTGCGCGGCCGGTATGATGGCCGGATTGAAAGTCGTGTTTACGACCGGCGTGGTGCAGGCGGAGCCGCTCGGGCAGATATTGTTCAGCGCGTTAGAAAAATCGGCTGGAACAACGAGGCCATCCAAGGGTTCGGGGTAGACCGTGTAGTTGTGACCGACTGGCAGCCGTTCGATTTCGTAAGAGCCGTCAAATTGCGGCGCCGTTCCGCTGGCGTTGCAACTCCAACCTGAAAACGATCCGGCAACCACCGCGCCTGTATCCGAGTCCGTGACGACGACGTGTGCGCCGAAAACGCCTGTGACGCCCGTTCCGGACGGCGGCGGCGGAAATGCCACAAGGGAAAATGGGTTCGCGGGCAGCACTCGGCCACGAATCGCTCCGATATCGATCGTGTCCTGCGGATCGGGATAGAGAGCGCGTATGCCCGTGCGGTCGTCATTCGAGAGCGGGCCATCGGGCGTTTGCACCGATGGACGCGCGCCGAGAAATTGGCCCGGAGGCGGCGCGTAAGGAAACATGATGGCGCGCCATACGGCCGAGTGATCTAGCCCGAACCAGTGGCCGATCTCGTGCGTGAGCAGCGACTCCAGATCGTAGGCCGCGGGCGCGCCTGCCAGCGCAGCCGGCGTTGCGAAGTTGACTTGACCGTCCGGGCGGAAAAGTGTGTCCGCGTCCAAGATTTGTCCCGCAAACGTCGCAGGCTCACCGCTGCCCATACTGACTCCGGGCGCGTTCGCCGTAATGACGCGAGTGAATGCGAGGACGCCGGCGGTGAATCCGGCGCTTGGTTGATTGAAGCAGATGGTGTTGCGTCCATCGACATTGCTTTCCTGATCGTTTGAGCATGCGTTTGCTGATGCGACGCGCACGAGCGGAGCAACCATGCCTGGGTACGCGTTTGTGTTGAACGTGGTGCCGGGCACTCCGGTCCATGCGCCGAACGAATCTTCGACCGCCTGCTCGACTTCGTCCAGCTGCGCGCTCGTGCCCTGCGGCGCGACGGTAAGGACTGCGTGAGTTATAGGCAACGACGTGCTCCATTGGCGGTCGAGAGGCGTCTCCAGTGAAAGGCTCCAGCGATCCGTCTGCGGGCAAGCTCGCGCATGCGGCGCCGTGGTGTCAAAGAGATAAGCGCTCGCAACAGGTGCGAGCATGATGCCTGCGGCAAAAACGCCAATCGTGAGCCGAATATCGGCGCGCATCATTGTTTCGGGCCTTGTTCGTTTTTCAGTGCGGCTTCGACTTCGGACCTGAACTCGCTGATGGTTCGCTTGCGACTTCCGCCTGTTACGAAGCGGCGAGTGGAAGGATCATACGTTTGGAGTTGCGCCGTGTCTTGCGTCACCTGTTCTTCTCCTGTTTTTGTTTCCCGCTGAATTCGAAACGTACCCTGCCGCCAGCTCACAACGGAATAGTCACCCTGCGGAGTGCGCTGAAGAAAGAGGATGACGTCCTCTCCCGGACGAAAATGCGGAACGCCTGAGACGATCGAAGTGAATTGTAGGGTTCTGCCGCCCAGCAGACGCACGGTAATCCGGCCGTTTGCCGCGCCTTGCCACCTTTCCTCCACGTCGAATGTCGTGACGGTCCAGAGTTCGCCGCTGTCCCATTGCGTGGCATTTGCGATGCAACGCGCACGAACGATGTCTTGGGCGACGCGCGCCATCTGCGCGACGCTCATTTGCATCAGTGTGGTCGCGCGGAGCTCGGCGGCTCCGCAAGCGCATAAAAGAACGGCGATACCAAGTGGCGTCGCCAGGCGACGAGTTTTCATTTCACCTCCAAAATTCCGGTGGCAATTGCCCGGTCGTTGTTCAATGTGGTGACAAAAAGAGTGCGGACTCCCGGCAACGTGTCTGTCGTAATGTGCAAATCGAGTTCGATCATCCCGGCGAACAATCCGGTGATTGCGGAGGCCGTCACGCCGATATCCGAGCCACGTGGCGCGGCCGCCGGGCCCGTGAGCGCGTATGTAAATGTAGGGTCGAGGCCGTTGCCGTAGATGCAAATGCTCACGGTTTCAGCTCCAGATGCCGGGCGCGTGATGGTTAGGGGCGAGCCTCGAACCGCGCACGTGCCTCCCGCAGCATATGTCCCCACGGATTGAATGTTTATTGCGCCGGAAGCCGCGGCCATCGTCGGATCGGTCACAACGACGTCAGTATTGTTCGCCAAAGGCGCCGACGAAGTTAGCGAGATTGAGGCAGCGGCAGTAGCGAATGGAACGATTACGAATGGCACCGGGTTGGAGAGCGCACCGGGCGTACCGGGATTGCGTACCTCGATCGTTATCGTTTGTGCGGTCGTCACATCCGAGGGTGCTAGCGCGATTGCGCATTGGCCGGCTGAAGAGCACGTGGTTGCGCGTGGGACGCCGTTGAGCAACAAAAGCGATGCCGCGCTGCCGCTGCCTGGAGCGAAGTTCACACCGCGCACGATCAACGGAAAGCCTTCGACGGCGCCTGCGGTGACGCTGGAAGGCAGTATCGATTCAATCGCAGGTCCACTTGAGATGATTACAGTCGCCGTGGCGGATTTGCTCGTATCAGCTTGGCTTGTCGCCGTGATCGTGATTGCGTTGGGCGAAGGGGCGGTGTTCGGAGCGGTATAGAGGCCTGTTGTGTCGATTGTGCCGCATGCCGCGCCTGAGCAGCCTGCGCCGCTCTGCACGGTCCATATGACGCTCGTATTGGCGGTACCTGCAATGGTTGCGAGAAATTGTTGCGCATCAGGCTGCGAACTTGATGCTGGCAGAAAGATGTATGCAGGGGAAACGGTGATGCTCACCGGGCCCGAGGGGCCTGTAATTGTAATTATCGCGTTGCCAGTTCGCGAAGTATCCGCGGCGCTCACAGCCGTGAGAGTGACTGGATTTGCCGCAGGCACGCTTGCAGGTGCGAAGAAATCGACCGCGCCCGCCACGGGACCAGCGGGAGACTGGCACGGAGCGGATCCAGAGATACATATTTGTCCGATCGACGCGTTGCCGTTCGGGACTCCGTTGACGAACCATGAGACAGCTCCATCTGCGGTGCCGGACACACTTGGCGTCACCGTAATCCGCTGAAATGCGGCGACGCTTCCTGACTGCGGTGACAAGGTCACTCTCACGTTGCTTATGATTGTCACGGAGGCAGAGACGGAAGCTGCACCTGACGTGACAGCGCTTGCCACTGCATGAATTGTGACGAGACTATTCGTCGGCAGATCGGGCGAGGCATAGTAGAGCGCCGTGCTCGCGACGGACACAATAGTTCCATATGCCGCATTGCCACCTGGAATGCCGTTCACGTCCCAGGCGATAGTTGCGCCAATGGCAAGGCAGAAAGAGGCGCTGAACGCTTGCGTGCTCGACAGGAAGACGTTTGCGGACTGGGGCGAAATGGCGGGCCTGGCCGCGCAGATGATCGTCACGCTCGCACTGACTGTCTTTGAATCGTCGGCAACGCTCGTCGCAGTTACAGTCACTGTAGGAGGGAAAGGGATCACGGCAGGCGCTGTGTAGATAGCTGTATCAGCTGCGCTCGCGACGATGGTGCCGAGCGTCGTGTTTCCTCCGGCAATGCCGTCGACGCTCCAAATGACTTCCGATGCTGGATGCCCGCCGGACGAAATCGTTGTGATGAACGTTTGCTGCTCGTTTTCGGCAACGTTGATTGAAGAGGGAGAAATTGCCAGTGTTAGGTCGTCCTGGATCGAGATGGTTGCAGACGCGCTCGCCGTAGAGTCGGCCACGCTGATTGCAGTGATGGTGACGCTTGACGGTGCCGGCAAGATTTCTGGCGCCGCGTAGACGCCATTAGAAGAAATCTCGCCGAGTGTTGTGCTTCCGGCGGCTTGACCGTTGACTTCCCACATGACCGCTTCATTTGTGGACCCACTTACGGTCGCCTGAAATTCTTTCGTCTGGCCCAGCAGAAGTGTCGCTGCCGTTGGAGTGATTGTGACTGAGACCGGTGACAAGGGCGGTGGGTTGTTGGCGGGCCCATTGGGAGCGTTCGTTGTTCCGGTGCCGCAACCGACGATTGCGGCCGAAACAATCCAAGCGATTGCGAATGAAAGCACGCGACCCAATTTTTCGTACTTTTCGCGACGTCGTGACGTTCGAACACCGCGACATCGGTCCGGCTCATGGTGCGTGTGCGGTTGCATGCGCATCGAGAGCAAGGCACGGGATGTGCCACTCTGGTGCACAGGATTTTTGGTCGTTCAAGGCGGCCTACAAGAGGAGCTTCAAGATCCGATTTGTGGCTAAGCGTTGGCGGATGAACTATTTGCGGGATGTAGTAGAGGTACGATAGGTAAAAGGGTTATGTGATCAAGGTCTTCGCTTAAGCAAACCGCTGTGTATGAGTGTTCCAAGATGGAACGGCGTGTTTTCGATTCGGGAATTTACGCTGCAGAAGCGGTAGGAACAAGCGCGAGCAATTTCTAAACATGCTCTTTGGCGATCGTCTTTTGAAGCGCTGCCTCAAGATTCTCGATGCGGAACGCGTATCCCAATTGCAGCAGTCGTTCGGGCTTCACGTGCGTACTTGCGAGCAATAGCGGTTGCGCCATTTCTCCCAGCGCGAGGCGCAAAGCAAGTTTTGGCGCGGGAATAATTGCTGGGCGATGAAATATGTGTGCAGCAATGCGTGTGAACTCTGAATTGCGGGCGGAATTTGGTGCGACGACGTTTATCGGACCGCTGTAACGGTTGTCCAGTACAGAGTTGCGTGCGACACCGACGGCGTCTTCCAGAGTGATCCATGATATCCATTGCCGCCCTGAGCCGAGCCGTCCTCCCACGCCCCATCGAATGGGCGCAAGCATCTTCGGAAGCGCGCCGCCATGAGCATCGAAAATCACTCCGAATCGAAGCTGGACGGTACGAATGCCAGCGTGGGCCGCACGCTCGGCTTCCGCTTCCCAATCGCGGGCGAGCAGCGCCAGGAAATCCGTGCCACAAGGACTGGATTCGATGAGGATTTCCTCGCCGCGATCGCCGTAATAGCCGATGGCCGAAGCGCAAACGAATGCACGAGGCTTCTGGCGAAGATTTAAGATCGTATCGACCAGTACGCGCGTGGTGTCCACGCGGCTGCTGCGCAATTCCGCTTTGCGAGCGGGCGTCCAACGCCTGTCGGCGATGCTTGCCCCGCTCAGATGCACGACTACGTCCGTCCCTTCCACGGACGCGGCGTCGATTGAGGCCGAGCGAGGATCCCACAGCACGTCAGGCGGCTTTACGGACGCGCCGTCACGCATGAGATGCGATACATTGTGACCACTCTCGCGTAAGACCTTCGTGAGCGCCGTGCCGACGAAGCCGGAGCCGCCTGACATTAGGATTCGCATCGTTTCACCGCATTCCAGATTCTAAGCCACGATACTTACTATGCCCGCAACGATCTTTCGCGCGATGTGGAATTTCGACGACCTGGTGCGTTTCGAAAGGCGTGTTCAGGTGTGCTCAAAGGTTCCTAATGCCGTTCCAGCGCGCAGTTTCTCTGATATAGAATCGTTGAGGCTGAAGAATGGCGAGGAGACTCTACAAAAAAAGAGGCTTGGCGCTCGCAGGAATTCTTGTCTACGGGGCGGTGGGCGTCTTGTGCGCGAGTGTTTCCGTCAACGCGCAATTATCCGCGCAAATCCGCGGATTTTTTGCGTCGCGGCTCGCTACCGAAACGGAACTCGAGCAAAATTTCGAGAAAATGCCGGATGCGTCCCACGCAGCAGCCGATCTACGCCGTCTCACCAGCGAACCACATGCTGCCGGAACGGAAGCCAGTCATCGGACGGCGGAATGGCTGCGCGATCAGTTCCGCAGTTATGGATTTGACGCGGACATCGTCAGCTATAGCGCGTATCTTCCGCTGCCTCGTGTGGCACAACTCGGGATGATTTCGCCCGAAAAAGTTACGCTTGCCAATCCTGAGCCTGCATTGGAGGGGGACAAACAGTCGAATGACGCTCATTTGTTACCCGCGGCGAACGATTACTCGGCATCCGGCGATGTGACGGCTCCTATCGTTTACGTGAACTATGGCACCCCGGACGATTACCGCGTGCTGGAATTGTTGGGAATCAGCGTGAAAGGGAAATTGGTTTTGGCGCGTTACGGCCGAAATTATCGAGGCGTGAAGGCGAAACTGGCAGAGGAACACGGCGCTGCGGGTCTGATCCTCTATTCCGATCCGGAAGACGATGGCTTTACGAACGGTACGATTTTTCCCGATGGTCCGTGGCGGCCGCTCGAAGGGATTCAGCGCGGGTCTATCCTATATACACAGATTCAGCCGGGCGACCCGCTTGCATCGGATGATCCGGCGGGGAAGCGTTTGACGGCTGATGACGCTTCCAGCCTGCCGCACATTCTTTCGATACCGATTAGTGCGCATGACGCGCAGGTGATTCTTGCTCATCTTGGTTACGATCGCGTGCCGCTTGGTTGGCAGGGAGGGCTCGAGGTTACATATCACGTCGGTCCGGGAAACGCGAAGTTTCATCTGAAGGTTTCCATGGACTACGCGCAACGGCCCGTGTATGACGTGATTGCCAAATTGCACGGTGCGAACGATGACCAATGGGTGGTTGTTGGCAATCATCACGACGCGTGGGTCTACGGCGGCGCCGATCCCGGCAGCGGAACATCCGCTGTGCTGGAAATGGCGCGAGGGCTTGGTGAATTGGTGCATTCGGGTTGGACGCCACGCCGCACGATCGTGATCTGCGAATGGGATGCCGAAGAACCCGGCTTGATTGGTTCGACGGACTGGGTGGAAGCGAACCGCGCCGAGGTCCAGGCGAAGGCAGTGGCTTACATTAATACGGACGTCGGCGTCACCGGACCGAATTTTTCGGGATCGGCGGTTCCTTCGCTGAAACAGTTTCTACGCGATGTGACGAAAGAGGTGCCCGATCCACAGACCGGCAAGAGCGTTTACGAGGCGTGGGCAGACGGCGAAGGAGCGGAGAACGACTCCTTGCCCGTTGCTCTAAATGGAGTTGTGCAAGCTCGGCGGCCAGCGGTTTCGCCTCTTGGCGCGGGTTCCGATTTTTCGCCTTTCCTCGATTACGCGGGCATTCCATCCATGGATGTGAGCTTCACCGGCGATTACGGCGTCTATCACTCTCGCTACGACGACTTCTACTGGATGCAGCATTTTGGCGATCCGGATTTCTCTTACGAGGCGGCGCTGGCGCGAATTCTCGGCGTTATCGCCTTGCGCTTTGACGAAGCCGACGTCCTTCCGTTTGACTACAGCACATACGCTTCGGAAATTGCGCGTGCCAACGACACTATCACAGCACGGGCTGCGTCTTTGCCGCGAGCGTCGGCGATCTTGAAGCCATTGGCGGACGCGGTGGCGGACTTTTCGGAAGCGGCCATTCGTGCGGACGATGCGCTGGCCTCCTTATCTCCTGACGCGACGAACGGACCGGCGATCAATCGAGATCTTGTTGATGCTGAGCAGGCGTTTCTTGCGCCGCAGGGGCTGAGCCGGCGTCCCTGGTACAAGCACACTGTTTTTGCTCCCGGCTCGAGCACGGGGTATGCAGCGGAGATTTTGCCCGGTGTGACGGAAGCTCTGCAGCACGGCGATCCGGCTGAGTTGCAGCGTGAATCAGACTCGCTTTCCGCGGCCCTGCGCCGAGCGGCCGCGTGCCTTAACGATGCAACTGCCTTTGCTCGGAGCAACTCTGGTCTCGATCAAGGACACTAACCGCAGATTCCCGCGACCCTCAGTTGTCGAGCCTCACCACAAACGTCGTCAGTTGATCGTTGGCTTGCAATTGGGCGGCAAGCTGCTGCGCTTCGTCCTCCGTTGGGACGCGGCCTACGCGCACGCGATAGAAAAGGCCGTCCGGGGAGTCGTAGGGAACGATACTAACCGACGGATATCGCGCCGCCAGCCGATCTCGAAATTTCTCCGCATTGTCCTTCACCAGGAACGCGCCTACCTGCACACCGAAGGAGCCGCTCTCTTGATTCGGGCCTGATATGACTTCGAGGCGCACCTGTGCCGTGCCCGGGCCGACCATCTGGATCGCTTTCGCGGCGGAAAGCGAAAGATCGATGATGCGGTTGGACACGAAAGGCCCGCGATCGTTGATACGCACTTGCGTCTGCATTCCATTGCTGAGATTAGTCACGCGCAACAGCGTCCCGAAAGGGAGAGTGCGATGCGCGGCGGTGAAATCGTGCATATCGTAGACTTCGCCGTTGGAAGTCCGGTGGCCATTAAATTGGGGCCCGTACCAGGATGCTACGCCTTCCTCCACATATTGGCCGGGAGTCGCGGGCTGCCTCTCGATGGGAGGCGGAGGTCCGGATGGCGGCGCATTCGGGTAGCGCGGCGGTGAAGGAGAGTTTGGCGGGCTGGGAATGGGCGTGGGCGCGGGGACCTGTGCAGTATGGTTATGGTGTGAGCATCCGCCGATCGCGAGTAGCGCGATACCCGGAGTGATCGCTCCAAGGTGCGCGTGTCTGCTTCGCGAAACGCGGCGAATGCCGGTTCTGTGAAAAATCACGCCCACCCCGCGATGTCTGGTGTCATTCTTCTTCTCATTTTCCGGTATTATAGGGAGCGCGTTTGCATTCCCGCAAGGAAGTAAACGTCCCCGCCTCGTGTTTCCATGCGAGCCGGTCAGTGGTCCAATTTCAAAAGGGGTATTCGAAATTTTTGGGAAAAGCGCCAATCCGCGCCCTAAGCTCTGCCCGTCTTGTGGAACCCTCGTAGGGGCCAACGCCAGTCGCTGCCATCAATGCGGTGCGAACGTGAATTTTTCATTCGCCGCCGCCAACAAAGCGCTCGCGCGCTTCATGCCAACCACATCGCCTGCAACTTACGCAATCCTCGGTTTCAGCTGCATTTTGTATTTAATCAGCCTGTTATGGACGATGCGTCTCGGGGGCGGCGGCCTATCGGGCGGCGGCCTCTTCGGCTTCGATATCGGAGTAGTCAGCGGCGAGGTGCTGCTGCGCCTAGGCGAGTCGTTGCCGCTCCCCTATAACTTGCAGGAGCCTTGGCGACTAGTCACGGCCGTCTTTCTGCACGCGAGTATTTTGCACATCGGATTCAACATGTGGTTCCTCATGGACGTCGGGCCGCTTGTCGAGGAGCTTTACGGCTCAGCGCGTCTCCTCTTCATTTACGTATTCACGGGAATTGGCGGTTACGTTTTCGCAAGCATCTTCAGCCGGTACCCCGCCATTGGGGGATCGGGCGCGCTGCTCGGACTGATCGGCGTGTTGCTGGCGATGTCGATAGGACGGCAAACGCAGGGGATGCAAATGCTGCGGCGGCAGCTGATTTATTTGCTGATCTACATCGCCGTAATCAGCCTGCTCCCGGGCGTTTCCTTGTTGGCCCATCTAGGCGGGTTTGTCTGCGGCTTCGGCCTCGGCAGGATCATGCGGGACAGAAAGCCTGCAACGCCCGGCGAACGCAAGATAGCAAGCGTTCTTGGTTGGGGTTCGGTCATTGTAGTGGCCGCGAGTTTCGCGATGATCGTCGAAGCGATCGTGCGAGGCGTCGTCTAACGAACTGCCGTTAGTTCGTTTATTGTTGTTTATCGAGCTGCCGCGAGACGATGATGCTGTAATGCACGCCGGAAATCATCACAAGGGCGGCGACCACATACCTGCAATAATTCTGCGTGATCGCCAGCCATGGCCAATGGAACGCTGCCAGGACGAGCACGATCAGCACGAGCAGTATCTCGAAAAACGTAGTTGCTTTGCCCCAGATGCTAGGGGGAAACGAGCGAAATCCCACGACAAGTAAGATTACGGCGCATGCCACCAGGATGAGGAGGTCCCGCCCCAGCACCATGATCGCCAGCCACCAGGCGATTCTGCCTTTTAGAGCCAGCACGAAGTAGGATGAGGACAGCAGCAGTTTGTCCGCGATCGGGTCGAGGTATGCGCCCAGCGTAGTCTTCTGGTTGAGGAGTCGCGCCAGCAGGCCATCAAGACCGTCGCTGATGCCCGCCGCAAAGAGAATCCCCAGCGCCATGTCATAGCGGTCGTATTTAATCGCAATGATAAAGAACGGCAAAAACGCGAGCCGTAAGAATGTAAGCTCGTTCGGTACCGTAAGGATTCTGCTTTTCTGTATCGTCGAGGTTAGCGTCATGGCCGGAAAGAGTGCGTACGAACTGGCGTATTTCGCACAGATCACGCGAACTGCGCGAGATAATCCGCGAGCGACCGCCCTACTTTTCTCTCAAATGTCTCCGCAAGCGACGGAATCGATCCGCGCGCTTCGTCGAGCGCGATTCGTTCGATGCGCACCATCGGGAAAAAGAGCGTCGGCAACCCAATGCGGTCGCCTTCGGGATGGAGCACCTGGCTTACGAAGTCGTCAAACGCGGAAAGATCGATGCCGCGCATCGTAACACCGGCACTTGAAATGTCCAACAATTCTCCCCAGACGCGTTCTTTGGGGCTGTGCAGGCTTACCACAACAACCGAATGCGCATCCATTTCCGCCTCTGGGTTGGAAAAATTCGATATACAACATCAATACGAAATCGTCTTCAAATCTTCCGCGACGCGCAACATGGCTTCGGTCGCCTTTTGGACATCTGCTGCATTTAAACCGGTCGCCGTCTCACGCAACACGAGGCCGTCCGGCGTCACGTCGATGACGGCCATCTCCGTTACGATCCGATCGACGACTCGGGTGCCCGTGAGGGGCATATTGCAGCTTTTCAGGATTCGCGCCTGCCCCTCTTTGGTTGTGTGCTCCATAGCGACGATCACGCGCTTTGTACCGGCTACCAAATCCATCGCGCCACCCATTCCCTTGAGCATCTTCCCGGGTATCGCCCAATTCGCGAGGCTACCGGTTTCATCCACTTGCAGCGATCCGAGGACAGTCAGGTCGATGTGTCCTCCGCGAATCATGGCAAACGAGTCCGCGCTGGAAAAATACGAGCATCCGGGGATTTCGCTGATCGTTTCCTTGCCGGCATTGATAAGGTCCGGGTCTTCTTCACCTTCGTAGGGGTAAGGGCCGACGCCAAGCATTCCGTTTTCCGACTGCAAAATCACTTCCACGCCCGCAGGAATGAAGTTCGGTACCAGTGTCGGAATACCGATTCCCAGGTTGACGTATTGCCCATCGCGCAACTCTTGCGCAACCCGCCTTACGATTTTCTCGCGATTATCCATAAGTCTCGGTTATACCGCGCGCTTCCGCACCGTCCGGCGCTCGATCGGCTTGGTATAGTGAGCGCCCTTCAGAATCGCATTCACGTAAATGCCCGGCGTATGAATTTCGTCGGGTTTTAATTCGCCCAGCTCCGCAAATTCTTCCACTTCAGCGATGGTATATTGCGAGGCTGTCGCCATCATCGGATTGAAATTTCGTGCTGTCTTGCGATAGACAAGATTGCCCCAGCGGTCACCCCGCCAGGCTTTCACGAGTGCAAAGTCGCCTCGAATCGAGCGCTCCATCACGTAGGGACGTCCGTCGAATTCCCGAATCTCTTTTCCCTCTGCCACCACCGTGCCGAAGCCCGTCGGTGTAAAAAATGCCGGAATCCCGGCGCCGCCCGCGCGGATTCGTTCAGAGAGCGTTCCTTGTGGATTCAGCTCGAGCTCAACCTGATTGTTCATCACGAGGCGCTCGAAAACCTTGTTCTCGCCTACGTAGCTCGAAATCATTTTCTTGATTTGACCGGCTTGCAGCAGGGGGCCAAGCCCAAAGTCATCGCCACCGGCATTATTCGACACAATCGTTAAATTTTTGGCGCCTTTCCGCCGTAAGGCTGCGATCAAATACTCAGGAATGCCGCAAAAGCCGAAGCCGCCGACAAGAATGGTGGCTCCATCATGAATTCGCTCCACGGCAACATCGGCATTCGCGATTCGTTTGTCCATCCGCTTTCGCCCGAAGTCAATTTTACGCGCTGGTCACGCGCCTGCGGGTTCGCCCCGATGGCTGACGCCGCGCCGCGCCGCTTCCTTCAACACCCGAATGCGCGCACCCACAGCTGCTGCGGCTGCATCTTCTGTTTGCGCCTTTTCAATTTCGGCTACCAGCGCCGAGCCGACTACCGCTGCGTCAGCAATTCCGCCGAGCACAGTTACATGCGTTGGCAGCGATATGCCAAAACCGACGGCGATCGGCAGACTCGTGAACTTTCGCACGCGGCGAACCAGGGCCGGCAGCTCTTCTGGTAATGCCTCGCGCGCGCCCGTCACGCCCGCTCGCGAAATAAGGTACAGAAATCCCGTGGAGACCTTTGCGATTTTCTCGATGCGCGCATCCGTCGACGTTGGCGCCACAAGAAAAATCGTGTCCAGATTGTGCGCTCGCAACACGGCGCGATAATCGGCGGATTCTTCAGGCGTTAAATCCGTTGCAAGGACGCCATCCGCGCCCGCTTTGGCCGCAGCCGTCGCAAAGTTCTCGATGCCCATCTGCAGAAGGGGATTGTAGTAGCTGAAAAGAACTAGCGGAACGTCACTGCGCTCGCGAATCTTGCGCACCAATTCCAGTACGCCGGCTAAATCCGCGCCTCTGCGCAGCGCTCGCTCGCTCGCTCGCTGGATCGTAGGACCGTCAGCAACGGGATCGCTAAACGGTACGCCCAGTTCGATCACGTCGGCGCCCGCATCGGCAGCAGCCAGCGCGATCTTCTCGCTGGCCGCAAGCGAGGGATCGCCGGCGGTGATGTACGCGACGAATCCCATCTCGCCGCGCAGCGAAAGTTCGCGAAAACGCGCCGAGATGCGGCCGCTCGCCGTGGAATTCGTTTGCTGAGTGGCTGTTTCAGACATATCGCGAGAGGGTTTCCATATCCTTGTCGCCGCGTCCCGAAAGATTCACGATCACGATGTGATTCTTGCTCATCTTCGGTGCGCGGCGGATCAATTCCGCGACCGCATGCGAAGACTCTAGCGCCGGGATAATTCCTTCCATTCGCGCGAGAGTGCGTGCGGCATCAACGGCTTCTTCGTCCGTCACGGCCGTATATTCCGCGCGACCGCGGTCCGCAAGCGCAGCGTGCTCGGGTCCGACGGCTGGATAGTCGAGTCCTGCTGAAATCGAATGCGTAGTCGCGATTTGGCCGTCCTCCGTCTGGAGCACGTAAGTATAAGTCCCTTGCAGCACGCCGGGCCTCGCTCCCCCAAATCCGCTGGCGGCCGCCAAACGCGCCGCATGCTGCCCTAGAGTGTTTCCGCGGCCACCGGCCTCAACGCCCACCATTTTCACATCCGCATCACCCAGAAACGCATGGAATAACCCGATCGCGTTCGAGCCGCCGCCGACGCATGCGATGAGGCAATCGGGCAATCTATTTTCCGCGCGCATAATTTGTTCGCGCGCTTCCTGGCCGATTACTTTGTGGAAGTCACGAACCATCTGGGGGTAAGGATGCGCACCCAA
>JBOGMU010000107.1:0-4638 GCA_050746865.1 Candidatus Acidiferrales bacterium | reverse complement strand
GAGGACCTGAACCGCTGGGCCGGGTGTGTTCGGCGTCATCGCGTTGTCCACGCGAAGATACTGAAACCGCGTCTCGTTGATGGCCCGGTCGCCGATCACCATAGTCTCGGTCGCCTGTACCAACTGGCTCCGCGTAGCGATGTCGTAGGCCTGGGAAACCAGGTTGAAGCTCCCGATGCCGGCGTCGGCGATATCGGCGCGGGTGTACGTGTAGCGAACGGTCAGGGTGTTCTTGGGATTCAATTGGTAGTCGATGCGAGGCGTGACAATGATCCGCCGCTGCGGCACGCGGAAAACCTGTGTGTAGGGATCGATGATCGCCTGCGTTTGAGAATCGAGAGTGGAGCCGTTGATGATGGCACCGTTGTCGATCGAATGGCGCTGGAAGTCGAAGGTAAATGAGGCGCGCTTGCCCAGCGGGCCGGTGAGATTGGCACCGGCTTCGCCCAATAGGAAGGGGGCCTTTTCGGCTGCGTAGGGGTTTCGTGAATTCCAGAAATCATCCCCAAAGTTGTAAAACGCCGTGCCGTGGAATTTATCCGTGCCGGGTTTAGTGAAGATCTCGATCCGGCCATAGCCCAGGGTGTCGTATTCCGGCGAGAAGGGATTCGCGTTGATGCGAATCTCCCGAATCGATTCCTTTGGTGGTAGCTCGCCTGCCGGTAAAACCGTCCACGAAGAGTTGGCCTCCGTTGGGTCCGGCTGACGGGCCGGCGAGCGCCTGGAGGTCGGCGGCAAGGTCGTCGGGGTCATCAGCAAGAGCCTGCAAGTCATTCCCGCGGAGAACTAAAGCACTTGCGTTGCTCGTCGGGTCGGTGCTAACGCCGCCACGAGCGCTTTCGTTAACCGTCACTTCCTGCGATGTAGCAGAAAGCTGAAGCTGAAGATTGAGTACTTGACTGCCCGCCTTCACCAAAAGTTTCTGCGGTCGGGCCAGCTTCAATTCGGGCGAAGAGGCGTCTATAACGTACGGGCCGATCGTAAGGCTTGGGAAAACGTACCCGCCATTGTCTCCCGACGAAAGCGTGTGAGTGAATCCGCTTGGTCCAATCAGGACAATTCTCGCTTTGGGGACTACCGCCCCACTGGGATCGAATACTACACCGCGCAGAGTTCCCGTCTGAGCCGCCAGAAGTCCAAGGAATGTAAAGAAAGCGATGCCAAATACGAGCAGCCGCATAGAGATAACCCAGGCGCTTAACGCCTCTTTTCTTATTCGATCCTCCACGGAGACCGCTCGTTCCAGTGGCGCATCGCGTCGGTGGCCCACCCGGTACCTTTATCGGAGTGACACGAAGTGCATGGATTAGGAATTTTGTATTTTTCAGTCATCACAGGCGTGATGAACTTGAAAGTATGCGCGTGAACCAAGGTTCCGGCCGGGCCTTCGGTTTCGATTTCCGGCATGTGGCACGCGACGCATTGGCTTCCCGTACTCCCATCCTTGTGATGTGTGTGCGCTTCAAGCGTGGCGGTCCTTGGACCGTTCGGTGAAGAAGGACCGTGGCAGTCAAGGCAGAGTTGATCGGCCGGCTTCCGGAGTTGCGCATAATTTCCCGTCCCGTGCGCGTCATGGCAGTCGAAACAGGTCACGCCCCGCGTGTACATGACGCTTTGAACGAAATCGTTGCCTTGCATGCGGTTTTTATGCGCCGTGCCGTCGGGATAATGCAAGAAATTGGTCGGCGCACCCAGCGTACTTTCCTCCAGTTTCCAGGAATCCTGCAACTTCATCCCAACGTTATAGCCGACGGGCCAATCGTAGTACTTGCCCTCGATGGGATTCGAGAGCGGCTGTCCCTGGGAATGGCATTGAATGCAAGTATCGCTGGCCGCCACGTAATCCATATGGGAAGGATTTACGATATTGCCGCGCACCGGGTGCGCCGCATGCTCGCTACCAGGACCATGGCAACGTTCACAGCCTACGTTCCACTCGGCCACCTGCTTGGTGTGAATGTCGTAACCGACCGAGTGACACCCATCGCAAAGAGGACCGGTAGGGCGGTGCATATTGTCCGGCGGATAGAAGGCCGCCCACCAGTCGCCACCTGTCGGAGGCACCGCGTACTTGCTCCACTTGTGATTTTTAACTTCCCACTGCACCGGCAAGGGAAAATAATCATCACCGACTTTTGTGAAATAACGTTGCTTCCAAATGCTGCCGTACACGAACGCAACCTGGTCTTTGGAAAACTTCGACACGTTGTTAGTGGCGAGATCGGGAATGATCGCATCCGGGTGCTGACGCGGGTCGCGCACGACGTTCGCCATAGGTGTTTTCTGCCAGTGCTCATAGATTTCTTGGTGGCACTTAGCGCACGCTTGAGACCCGACGTAATGGGCTGAAGCCCTGGTCTGCGTCTGTTGGGCGTCCTCCTGGTTCGTAAGCGGACGAAGGCTCCGGATATGGAGTACGAGTTTCCAAGGGTCGTCGTCGTTCTGCAATTGATGCAGGTTGCCCCAGGCCGGCATTCCAGTGAGGGCGACACCGTTTTCGATAATGTAGTGAAGCTCTCCGTCACTGAGGTTCTGAGATTTTGCCGCGCGCAGGTCAGGGACACGCGGATAAAGAGATTGTCCGGTCGGTGCCGTGCCGCTGCCATCACGCCCATGGCAATTCGAACACTTCGCCAGGAAATCCTCGCGGCCATCGTTCAGATTTTGCGACGTGCCTTCCAGAGGGTTCTTTTGGCTGCGTTCCCCACTGGGAATCGCAAGATCGCGCACAGCGTGAGCGACGACTGCCTCAAGTTTGGTTGGTTCGGTAGTAGCGCGAAAGCCTCGGTGAATCAACAGCGCTACGCCGAGGGCCCCCGCAACCGCGACCACAAGAACCGCGATTAGAAGCACTTTCCATGCTTTCATCTATGTCCCCTTCCGTGAATCGCAATTTGTCGAGATGCATTCGACAGCGGTGCTGGCGAGCACCCCCGTGGGGACCACAACGACCCGCTTCTTACCGAACATCCTTCACCTGTTTCATTTTCCCGTCATCGCCAGGACGTCCAAACATCACGCTCCAGATGATCTGGAGTCTGGTGTTGACGAAATCGTCGTTGTAGGAGACTCCATTCTTGAACTGATAGTCTACGCCGAGCCGGGACCACTCCCCGATATGATGCAGGTAGCCGAAATTGAAGGCGCGAATGTTCTGGCCCGTCACAAGATCACGATTGAACTGGTCGTAGCGCCAATAGACCTTATCCTGGCTGACGAGACGGATTGAGGAAAAGATCGAACCGCCCGCGACATGCGCGCCTGGGCGAAAAACCGGGGAGAATTGCGGTTCAAGGCTCAGGAGGGTGGAGGGCATATTGCCCGCCGCGAACTCTGCGCGAGCGCCGAACCGCTTCCACGCCCATTGCACGTCGGCGCCGTAGACATTCTCTTTATCGTTGCCGTTCGTGCCGGGCGGCAGGAGCTGACGGCCCAGTTGCGCGGAAGCGCCGATGGCCAGCGAGAGACTGTCAAACACTTTGCGGACTCTGAGATTGTAATTGAGCTGGCGGTTACTGTCGCTAAAGAAGCGATTCCCGTTCAATGCCGCGCCGAAGATTTGTGTGCCGTGCCACGCGTCACCCAGACCATCCAGCTTGGCGGAAACCATCGCGCCACGATCCCTTTCTCCGGGGAAGAAGTATTCCGCGAAAATACCCCGCTCTGGCGATTCCCGGACGCTGCTCGATTGTTGGATGTCGAACCCGAATGGCTTTATGAACTGTCCTGCGCGAAGAGTCACGGCGTCGCTGGCGTAGTATTCCACAAAGGCATCGTTCACCAACTGCTCCGGTGAACCTTGCGGCGCGGGTTCGTACTGAATTTCAAAACCCATGCCGATTTTGTCGGTGATCTTGCCCGACCAGCGGGATTCCATGCGGGTCAATTCGAAGTTCGTTGGCGCTGTTTGCAAGGTGGCACCCGAAATCGGCAGCGCCTGATACCGGGATTGAACAAACAGCTCAGGCCGGGCCGAGAGAGCTGAATCTCGCTCATCCGCGCCGAGATCGGTCCCGAGAATTTGTTCCTTGTAGTCATTGGCAACTTTTTCGGCAGGTACGGTCGCAGAAGGAGGAGCCTGGCCTGCCGGTGAAGCGGCCTTCCCCTGCCGAACCTCCTTCAGTTCGGCGGTCAATCCCTCGATCGTCTTCTGAAGAGTGGCGAGGCTGTTGCTGGCTTCGGAGAGCTTTTTCTCAAGATCGTCAATGCGCGGGTCGCGATCCTGCCCGCGCAACGCGGACGAGAGAAGACCCAAGGCGAGAAGGCTTGCCGCCGGTCCCTTCATAAAGTTCTAGTGACGACCCAACTCGCTCAGCGCAGCTTTTAAGCCGCCCGCCAGTTTCTCCGCAGGGCCTGTTCCCCAGTAGTGGAGGAAGTAGACGGCGGGCTGAGTCCCGGTCATGTGGTTATGAATGGCTACGACGTTCAACCCATTTGCACGGAGGGCTTTGAGAACCGGCGTGACTTCTTGTGGCAGCATCGCCACGTCGCCCGCAACCTCGGCGTTCGCATCGCTGCCGAAGAACGCCGCCCATGTGTTCAGGCCCATGCGTGAATTGATCACGGCGCCCATTTCTTTTAACTTCAGATCGTCGCTGTCGACGGTGATCTTGTACACGGCTCCGCTCTGTTCTCCAT
>JBOGMU010000106.1:0-17757 GCA_050746865.1 Candidatus Acidiferrales bacterium | reverse complement strand
TCGCTTCGCTCAGGATGACGGTTTTTGGGGGTGGGGGGAGGAAGCGACGGCAAGATGTCGGCGACGCCACGGCAAAGCTGCCGGGCTGAAGTGCCGCGCCGCTACATTTAAGCCTATTTTAAACTCTGCGCTCACTCTGAGTTGGGGTGCGAAATGGCAGTTCAGTTCGAAGGGGCGAGATAACCTTCGCGATAGAAGATTCGAAATTGCGGGGTCTTTGACTTCTTCGATTTTTTAGTTTGCGCATTTGGATCGACGACATCGATCGAGAGCTTATGAAATTCGCCATCGTGCTCCGGGGCGATGCCGAGAACGTATTGGTTACGCACGGCTGCGGCAATTTCGCGATAAGCGGGAGCGTAATCGTCGGCGGTCTGCGGGAAATATGCGCGGCCGCCCGTGATTTGGGCGATCGAACGCAATACCTGGTCTGCGTGCGCAAAAGCCGGCGTCGGACCTGAATCGGCGCCTGCACTACGAGTTTTCTTCTTTTTGGAGGATTTTGCCGGGGCATCGCCACGCAAAGGACCTCCAAGTCCAACGGCGAAGACAACGACGTCGTCGGCACGAAGTTGTTTCTCGAGCACTTCCCAGTGACCTTCCGGGGAGTCGTCGAGGCCAGTGCAAAGCGCCACAATCGCTTTCTTGCCTGGCCCAGGAGGAAAACGGCCGAGAACCGCGCGAAGAGAGTCGAAGAAATTGAGGTGGTCCATGCCGACGATGTATCGGGATTCATCGATAGAGGCTCGCAGGGAGGCTTTTTCGGCGGTAAACGGGACCAACTCTTGAACAGAGGCGGCGTAGACAAAAAGCGCGGCTTGGTCGTCCGGTGCCAGTCCATCAAGCAGTGAAGACAGAGCGATAAGGTGTTGATCGTGGATCAGGAAGACGGCGGGACCCGTTTCCATGAGGACCAAGACATGGGCAGGAGCTTCCACTGGGGCGAAGAAGAGCAAGGGCTTTTCGACCCCGTTGTCGAGCACGTGGAAATCTTTTTGAGCGAGGCCTGGATAGAAGTTTCCGTTGCGATCAAGAACGCTCACATCGACGGCCACGAGATCGCTTGAAGTTTGCATTGGCCGCGTTGCGGACGCAGACTGTTGTGCGAGGCCAACCTTTGCAAGAACGACCGAAAACAGGAGCAAGGAAACTGCAAACGGCCACGCCGCTTTGAAGCGTCGTGGCCGATACGCGAGAGGCATCGCGAAAATCAGTTTCCCGGAGGCGCCGGTGCTGAGGCGGAAGGAGCAGACCCGGTGCTCTTTGGAGTGCTGAGATAGCCCTTTGCCTGATCCTTGGTGAGATTGAACACGACGATCTCATAAGGGGTCCGCGCGCCATTCACAAAGAACTGAACCGGCTCGTCGACCGTCTTGTCTTTCTTCGGGATATCCTTGTCGTCGGCGATTACTTCAAGAGTGTATTTGTAATGCTTGCTGTCGATTTTGGTGAGCCGGACTTGAATCGGGCCGATGTGTTCGGGCTTCTTTGTCTTTGTGAGGGTAAAGTCGTAGATATCGCGATCGCCGATGTGCTTGAGTTCGTCGAGTTCCTTTTCGTTGGTGGCAATGAGACCGCTCTGCACACCCAAATCACCAACGGTACGCGTCAAGGACGCCTTTGTGGCCTCGAGGTCCGCCTTGGTTGCGTTCAAGTCAGTTTGAGTGCCATTAATTTGAGTGGATACTTGTCCGAGCTTGGTTGTTGCGTCCGCTTGCACCGCGCCGATCTGTTGACGAAGCTGTGCGTCGCTCGCTTGTTGATCTTTTTTGATGCTCTGCGCGAGCGTACGGGCATGGGCCAGCTCATCTTCGGTTAAGCCTAGCTTCTGAGATGTAACATCCAACCGGCCTTGAAGGTCCGCGATACGGGAATTCGCCTTATCGATCTCTTCCGCAAGCGCCTGGTCTTTTTTGGTCGCTTCGGCTTGCGCCGAGGCCAATGATTGCCGCTGGCTATAGCTTGCGTACAGCAGATAGGCAACGATGCCAAACGCGATAATAAAAAGCAGAATTACCCAGCGTGGCAGACTCGACGTCTCGACGACAGTCGTATCGCCGGACATATTGGAACCTGAACCCATGGAGCCTCCTGAGGGCGGATCACCGCCCGATTGAAGGAATTATCGCTGAGGATTCGCCGGAAGTCTATCCCCGCCGGGGCGTCCGCTTGTTCTCTATAGGCCACCGAGCAATTACGGAAGTGGTTAGGCCCCCACGCGGAGTGAACTCGCCACTGATGCGGCACCAGGCCGGCTTTACGGCAGCGACAATGTCCCGCTGCATTCTGTTCACGGCATTTTCGTAAAAGATTCCCAAACTGCGGTAGGCGAGCAGATACATCTTCAAGGCCTTGAGCTCAAGGCAAAGCTTATTGGGCTGGTACTCGATTGTGATCGTGCCGTAATCGGGCAGGCCGGTCTTAGGGCAGATGGAGGTATATTCCGGGAAACGGATCGTGATCTCATATCCGGGGAAATGATTCGGCCATGTTTCGAGTTCGGGCAGCTTGGCATCGATGCCAGCGCATGCATGCTCAGCTGTGTATTCAGGCATTCTGTGTCCCTTTCCAGCATTATCTTACACTGAGAGTACCGTTTACACCTGACTTGCCTCGGTTAATAGCGTTCAGCTATGCTGCGTTTCGGTCTTAAGAAATTCGGGGGATGTGCGACGAATGATTTGCCCGCAGTGCCGCAGTGCAGACTGTTTTCGATCCCACCGTTCAGGTCCTATGGATTTCCTGGGAACGCTGATTGGATTGCGTCCGTGGAAATGCGGCACGTGCGATTACCGCTTTTTTGCGCGACGAGTGGCGGTAGCGTTCGCGAAGTACGCGCATTGCCCTCGTTGCGGCAATTTCGCAGTGGATCGTATTTCAAGAGATCGCATTGACAATGGAACGCTCGTCAGGCTGAAGCGGTTGCTGGGATTTCCTGCGTATCGCTGTTCGCCGTGCAGAGAGAGGTTCTTCAGTTCGCTGCCTTACCGCAAGATTGTGCCGTCGATGGCCTCGTCGATTGAGAGAAGCTTGCGATCGGAGATGTGACCACGCCGCCCCTGCATGGTTTGGCGCCTGACTTACTGGCCGGTACCGAAGTCGTTGCCTGAAGGATTCAGGTTGGTGCCGAGGGAAACGAGCAGACGGCGAAGTTTGGCTCTGTCATCGAGGCCCATGCCGACCATTTCGAATCCCGCCTGATGCGAACGGACGAACCGGACGACCGCCTGCATGCTAATCGACCGCAAACCGGCGGGGATTTTCAGCGTTGCCTCGGTTCCTACCGCCAGTTGAATGTCTCCGCTGAGCAAGCCTCCCTCAAGGCTTAAAACACTGATTGAAGAGGAGTATTTTCCACGCGCGGACGTGACGACGGCTGGAACATCGCGGGCGAGCCGCACCCTTCGGTAACGCCGATAGCGAACGACGTCTTTGTCAGGCATAGGATCGAGCGGGGCGAGTGCCATTACTCTCGTATCTAATCCAGATTGTGGCAAAAAGGCTTTCATCCACTCGGGGTCAAGCTTCATGAGGGCCTGCGCCGCAGCGGTGCGGATCTCTTCGGGGTATGCCCAGCCGAAGGCTCTGCGAGATTCGACAAAATCCCGAAGATGGCCTGCCGCGGCGGGCGCATGCATGCGTCCGAGCGCCTCAATTGCCTTTACGCGAATGTAATCGGGCACTTCGGGTAGTATTTCGCCCTTGGCTAAACGCAAGAGTTTCGGAGCGGTTTCAAAATCACTGCACATGCCGATTTCGTCGAGAGCCAGGGGAAGCGCCATCGCATCGAGCGATTCGATCGAATCCGCGAGCAACTGGCCGCGTTCTGGCGCTCCGGCAATCGACAATTGACGAACGACAGAATCGTGGAAGCCACGGCCCGAATGACGCAGCTTTTCGGGCAGGAGATCCGCCAAGGCTATTGGATCGAGACGACTGAGAAGGCCGATTATGGTCGCCCCTTTGGCGGGTGGCTGGGTCTTCAGAATGTCCTTCAAATGCCTGGTGCAGGCGCTGCCGAGCGCCTTTGCCAAATCAACGAGACTCTCACGCTCGGTGCGTCTGCCCGAACGGGCCAGACGGATTGCTAACTGTTCTCCGGCGGTCTGGGGAACGCGTATCAACACGCCGATTAGACCCTCGGGCATTGTTTCGCTGGTGAGAGCTTCTTCGATGAAATCGGGTACGCGATTTTCCACACCAATGCGGGGCCGGAGGCTCTGCACCCACGTGGGACGAATTTCCTCCAGATCAGCGAGTGAATCGAGCGACTGCTGCATGGCGTGGTAATACCGGCGCGACGCGGATTCCTGGCTTAGGCGTACGAAGGCGGCGCTCAAGAGCGTTTGCAGTTCGGGGTCCTTCTCGGCAGCCATCTGCTCGCCGATTTGTTTCAGTGCCTCCTGCAAACGTTGATTGGCGGCTTTGCTATACAACTCGGCTAATTGGCCAAGGCCGATAGCCGCTTTTTTGCGAGCTTCAGCATCTTTATTGCGAACACAGGCGGCATATTTCAGCAGGATGTCGCCCGCCACGTCGGCTTCACCGCGGCCGAGCAACTCTTCGACATATTGCTGGACGTTGCGCGGCGGAATGCACCAGGCTTCCTGCGATGTGAGTACAGCGCGTTTTCCGGATTCCGGAACCGCAGCCCAAAATTGGCGATCGAGTACATCGGCGTGCGATTCGACGGAAAGGCCTGCGCTCGCCATTTTTTCCTCGCGAGACTTCAGTAACTTGCGCAAGGTGTCGAGTTCATGGCCCATCTTGTCCAGCATCTGGCGAACAGCATTGACGCGGACTTCGCCACGCTGGAAGCGATCGAGAGCAAAACGAATCGCAAGATTTTCCGCGAGACGAAGGAGCATGGCTTCGTCGACCTTTGCCGAGGGCGTCTGCGCCGCGACCGTCGCCAGCGCTTGCCGGAGCGTGATTTGGGCGTTGGAGGGAAGTGAAGAGAGGCGCACTTGCCAGGCCGCGGGGTCCATCGCGCCAAATTCTTTGCTGTTGGCAGCCTCGCCGAACTGCGTCAGCAGGCGAAGGAGGCTGTGGAGCTCTGCCTCTTGCAATTGGGGCACGGAAACGGGACCACCCGAGCTAGCTGCTTGGCCAGAACCGCCGGTGCCGCTAGCAACCGGGCCATATCCACCGAAGCCGGCGACCGCGATACCTCCCGTAACGACGTCGTCCGAAGCGGCAGCGTAGTAACCGCCTCCGGGGCCTGGACCGTTGCCGCTATTTCCGCCGCTGCCGCCCGGGCCCGTGCCGTTGCCTGGACCGCTTCTGGGGCTGCCCTGCGAGCCTTCGGCTGCTGCGATCAACTGGATCATTTTCTCAGGGCTGCGGAACCAGTCTTGAACTTTGTCCGCATCGCTGCCGAGAGTCTTCACGGTGAGTTGCGCGGCTACGCGAGCCTCGGAGAAGGCTGCGTCCTCCGCAACGAAGCGAATTTCGTTTACGCGAATACCCGAGTGCGGGTTCTTTCCAAAGCGCTTCTCCAGGCGTTCGCCTAGCGGCGCGGCCTTAGGGCCTGTCTCCATGAAGGCGCGAACGAGGCTTGTGAATTCTTCGCGGTCCACGCGAGGAGTGAAACAAATGCTGGCAATACCGGACGCGTTCAGGAAGTCGGCAAAGCTGCGCTCGGCGTGTGTGGACTCTAGAGGTTCGCCATCGAGCAACAACTGAGAGCCTGAAGCTCCCAGCAGCAGGCCGGCGGCCGAGGTGGTGCGGACGGCTTCTTGAAGTTCCGTCCACGCGGCTTCGAACTGGTTGGCAGATCGGGTATGCTGTAAACCATAGAGCCGGGCGAACTTAAGCAGGACATTGAGGCTGCGGACAAAGGCGCGAGCGGTGGGAACGGAGTCGCCTGCGGTTAATAATCCGTCTGGTGCCGGGGCCATGGTTGATGCTCATTGCTAGTGTACTAGTCCGAACGGCGGGGGCTATGGTACCGAAGGACTAGGGTTTCCGAAACGTGCAATGACCGGTGTTTTCAGGAGGGAAGGCGGATTTCCATGCTGATTCCGGGCATGTCGCGCAGCGCTGGCCGGACGCGACGAATGACCTCGCTGGCCCAGAGCTTCTGGCTGAGGAGAACGAGCGAGCCGTCCTCGAAACCGCAAACGGCGCAGAAAAAGTAGTTTGGATAGCTGGTGTGGTATGCGTCGACGCCCCTGCGCGCGAGTTCGCCTTCCAAGGTGGGATCACCGGTTACGACAGGACCGCCGGCGCGTGCGCCAAAAGTCTCTCGCAGAAAGCGGTCAAAAAGCGATTCGAGCGCCGAGATTTGGGGAGCCGGAACTACGATGGAGCGTTGACTTGCCTCGCGGAAGGCGATCTGGTGGCGCTCGCAAAAGTCTTTCACTCGGTCGAGGTGACTGAAGAAATCGAGCGTCCAAGGCTCCGCCCCGGCCGCTGCCGCCAGAGTGCGAGCCCATACGCGAGCAGCGTCAGGGCCGCGCACCGGTTCACGATTCTCGTCTGCTTCGACCAGTTCGAGGCCGACGGCGCGTACATCGGGGCCAAGATCGAGCGGCTCGATATCCATCAAGTACATTAGGCTTCCTCGGCAGCTTCGGGGAAGCTTTTCTGGAATTCGGGAGATTGCTTGCGGACCTGAAGCCAATCGAAAAATGCGTCCGGTGTTTCCAGCCAGATAGCGAACCAGCGACCGATTTCAAGCTTTTCAGCGCGCTTGGCGGCATCGACTTTGTGATTGTGCGCTATCATCTCCGCGCGGCGGCGCCCCAAACGTCCAACTTCGCGGACCCTCTCGGCAGCGGCACGCTCGCCTTCGGTGGTGAACTTCCGCAACAGTTCGTCAAGGCGAATCAAGCACATCTCAGCGTCTTCCAGAGTAGAAAAATGGAGCAGGTCGGCAAATTCTTCTTCATACTTGCCTTGGGTGTCGGAGCGCGTTGACCAGATAACGCGCAGTCCGGATTCCTCAAGCACGCTCATGACGTAATCGGCGGACGTTTTGCCCTCAACGCCGAGTTGCGCAATGAGGCGACGCCTGATTTGTTCCACTTCTGCCGGCGTGAATTTTTGAACACCGAGCTGTTCGGCAGCTTCGAGAATTATCGCCTTTTTGGTGGGCGAACCCTCGGAATGGTCATCGTGTGTATGATCCGAATTCAAGAAGACCTCAATGTAATTTATGACTGGAAGCAGAGTCCGTGTCGGACTCGCTCTCCAAAATACGGCGATAGCGTGCCACGTTGCGGTTATGTTCGGCAAGGGTGCTGCTAAAAAAATGTCCACCCTGTCCGTTAGCGACAAAATAGAGATACTTCGTCTGAGCCGGATGCAGCGCGGCATCGAGAGATGCTCTGCCTGGGTTTGCGATGGGACCAGGAGGGAGCCCGCGATGCGTGTACGTATTATATGCGGACTCCACCGACAGGTCGGCAGGCTTGACGTCTTGTTCGTGCATGCCTTCAAGCGCAAGCGCATATTGGACGGTCGGATCGCATTGGAGAGGGTCGCCGATTTTCAGGCGATTATAGAAAACGCCGGCGACGAGAGGACGCTCGTTCTTTTGCGGCGTCTCGCGTTCCACGAGAGAGGCGACGGTGACGGTTTCGGCGAGAGTGCGGTCATCGGGGAAACTAGCTGGGCCGGCGGAATCGAGTTCAGTCCAGACGGAGCGGAACTCCTTCACCATCGTCTCGGCGACTTCCATACACGTAGTATGGCGAGTGAACTCATAGGTCGAAGGAAACAAAAATCCCTCAAGCGTCTGTGCTTGAGGCGAAAGATCCTTGATGGATGCCGTGTAGCGAACAACAGCCAAGAAGGCCGAGCGCGAACAGATACCTTGGCGATTTAGTTCGTCGGCAATATCAAACATTGTCCATCCCTCGGGAACCGTGACAACATGGACAAAAATCTGCCCGTGCGCGATTTTCCAAAAGACCTGGCGCGAGTCAAGCGGCCCTTCAAAAAGATACTCGCCGGCCTGCAGCTTCTTGCGGAAATGCCAATCGCTGAAAAGCGCGAAGGCCAATCGGTTGCGAACAATATCGTTTTTCCGAAGAATCCCTGCGATGCCCCAGCGCGATGTCCCGTGCGGAATGTCCACAAAAACCTGAGCGGCCCGATGGCCAGTGTAGGGGCGAGCGATTTGAGAATCGATCCATGCGGCACCGGCGCCTATGGCGGAGATGACGAGCAGCGCTAGTAAGCCAAGTCGCCGCACCGTCGATCAGATCCTCTCCGCGCCTGAAGTTGTGGTTTCACGACGATGCTCGAGGTAGTCTCGCAGGAGGACGGCAGCGGCTACGTCATCCAGCGCTGCGCGTTTGGTACCAAACCGGCCGCCGGCCTCTGAAATAGCGTCCCGCGCTCCCCAACTCGTCAGCCGTTCGTCGATCATTTCTGTTTCGATTTTCAGCATTTTAGTCAGGCGCGCGGCAAACCGCGATGCTTCGTCTGCCATTTCGCTGAGTTCGCCGGTCATGTGAATCGGCAACCCAACGATGATGTGCCCGACCGCGTGCCGTTCGCAAATATCGCGCAATCGCTTCATGTCTTTGAGACGATTCTTGCGAATAAGAACGGCCAATGGTTGCGCGGTGAAACCGAGTTCGTCCGAAAGCGCCAGGCCTATACGCTTGTGGCCGTAATCGATCGCGAGTATTCGAGCCGAGCTTGAGATCGATGCGGCCGATTGTTCTGAGCTCTTGGGTCCCAAAAGGCTCCTTCTTTTTCATTATACGCGAGGGTTGGCGCGGCAAACGCTCGTCTACACTTATAACCGTAGCGGCGTTGCGCATTGATTAACCGAGAGTTAATGAGCCCGGCCGCGAGCGCCGCTTTGCCACTGAGACCAGAAGCCTTGGAGTTTCATCTGGCGCTCGAGATCAGTCTCATGGAGTAGTCGCTCGACTTGTGACCGCGACTGGCGCGATTCGCGGACTATCCGCGAGCGCATAAGCGGTGATCGCGGCAATAGCCCACTGCTTTTTCAGATTGGCGAGATCGATTTTGTCGAATGTGTCCGACGAGGAGTGATAATTGCCAAGGTAGTTTACAAAGTCCTGGTCGGACAACAATGTGGGGATGCCTTCGAGCAAAAAATCACGAATCACGCCAAGCTGTTTTAACGGCTCGAGCGTTTCGCGCAAAGCGGGCAGCATATCGTCGCGTCCCGCGACAGAATAGCCGGAGATCGCGCCGGTACCCCAATCGAACACGCGCTGCGCGGGCGGTGCTCTGCATCGAGCGTCCACCTGAGGGCGGTCTCATTCTATTCCCTTAGGAAAAATTTCCTTGACCAGCGCAGTTTCTACCTTATATACAGTCTGCGCTGTATGGTTCCAGTACTTTATGTTTTGCAATTTGAGACAGTTAGCTTTGCGCGGCCCTTTGGTCGATTAAGTGCCATGATTAGCGAGTTCGGCGGACGACAAGTCCAAAGGCGACCCGGCCTCGCGTTCAAGACGGCAGCTTCAGTGTGATGGCACTTAGAGTCTGATTGCTCGCAATCAATTCTAATCGCCGCTCGCGGTCACAAAATCTAAAGTTTGCCAAACGCGGACTTAGGCAAACGGGGGGAATCTCGCGTGAAGAAAATTCGTGTCCTTGAAGGAATTGATCGGAATGCGGAGGGGCATTCCGAGAGCAAGCCAAACGTATACGTTTTCTACAACAAGATTACGGGGGCAGCCCAGTTCCGCGCCGAGGCACTCGCGGGCGAACAAGACAGCGTTGAACGTGCGGAAGGCCTATTGGCGATCCAATGTCTTGTACGGGGACAAGACCCGGAGAACTTCGTGGTTCTGGTGCCTGCGGCAGACGCTCTTTCTTGCCGTTTGGTATCACGCGCAAAGGAATTACTAAATGAGGGTCGCTCGATTGCTGGACCTGCTCCACTGAGCCCGCGACAGAAGGAAATTCTTCAATCTGTGGTGCGCAATCAGGCGAACAAAGAAATCGCTTCGAATCTGAATATCACGGTGCGGACCGTGAAATTTCATATTTCTTCACTTCTGAATAAATTCGACGTCCAGAGCCGCGGTGAACTAGCGCGGAAGGCAGCAAGTTTGCTGGGGATGGGAAGCGAGGAACCGGCTCCGGCAATTCGTGCGGAAACGCCGATGCGCGATTTGATGAGCGGCGCGGATGCACGTGCAGAGCGCGCCGGCGCAACGCTCGCTTTCCCTGGGAGAGCGCGCACGGCTTAATCGGTTTTGAGCCGCTTCGTTACGATTTCGCTGGAGAGGCTTTGCTTGCTTGGCGCAGTGGATACTTCTTACGTCAGCTTGATTTTGCTTACGTCGATCGTTGCGGGCGGGAACTTCATCTTCATGTCTTCCAGCGTTTCCGCGATGATGTGCGAAACAGCCAGATTGCGAAACCACTTCTTGTTTGATGGGATCACGAACCAGGGTGCCGCTGCCGTGCTGCACCTTGTGAGAACGTCTTCATAGGCTTTCGTGTAGTCGTCCCAATATTTCCGTTCGGCGAAGTCGGATTCGGAAATCTTCCAGCGGCGATCCTTGTCATCAATCCTGTCCTGAAACCGCTTTTTCTGCTCGTCTTTGCCGATGTGTAGAAAGAATTTTAAGATTTTGACCCGATTCTCGTTGAGCACATGCTCGAACGAATTGATCTGATCGTAGCGCTGCGACCAAACATTCTTCGGCACGAGGTTATGGACACGGACGACGAGTACGTCTTCGTAGTGGGACCGATTAAAAATACCGATATTGCCGATGCGCGGAATTGCTGCGTGAATGCGCCAGAGGTAATCATGATCCAATTCTTCCTTTGTCGGAGCTTTGAAAGGCGTGACGACGCATCCTTGAGGATTGATTCCCGTCATCACGTGGCGAATTGTTCCGTCTTTGCCTGCCGCATCGAGACCTTGTAAGACGATTAGCACTGCGTGTTTATGCTCGGCGTAAAGCAGATACTGCTGCGCGTCCAAACGCTCGATGGATTTCTTGAGACTGGCCTTCATCTTGCGGCCCTTCTGCCAGCCGAGCGTTTCTTCTGGATCGTACTTCGAGAGCTTTACTTTTGTGCCGGGAGTGACGATGAGTTCTTTGCTGAAATTTGTGGCCATAAATTTCTTTCATTCCACTGTGACGCATTGATGTGCGTCGCCACTCAAAACTACCACACGATTGAGGTTGCATCGCAGTGCTGGCGGTCAGTTAAGGCGAATTACACAAAAAGATGAGATGTTGTGAGAGTCCGTACAGCTAATGCAGAAGCCGATTATGGGGAGAGCCACGCAAAAAATGCGCCACGTGCCACGCGATTGTTAAAAGAGATAGCGTATTCGCGATTCGATACGGCCTTGGTACAAATGATCAGGGGCAGGCGGATTCGGAAGGCATCTGCATCTGCATGGAAAATCCGCGTTGTGCTTTATCCCTGCGTCGCGGCCCAGACAAATCCAAGCGGCTTTCAATATCATATTCGTCTTTTTGGCTAATCATATGTGCAGCCATGACTTTGTTTGGAATTCAGGAATTGCGCAAGCATCTGGAGTTGGCTTTGAGCAGGCGACTGCGAGTAAGGCCGCACAGACGGGGAGTGCTTCGCTGTCATTTTCTGCTGATACGAAAGCGGGCGATGTGATTCTGATCGGATTCAATTTCGATCAGAGCGTGACGCCGTCTTGTGACCGATTCACAAGGCAACGTGTATACGGAAGTAGGGACGCAACTGACGACGCCGGGTGGAGTGCACGGGCGTGTGTACTATGCGAAGAACATTGTGGGCGGCCCGGATGCGGCGACGGTAAGTTTGAGCGGGCAAACGGATTTTCTGGAGATGTACCTGACGGAGTATTCGGGGGCAGATTTGAACAATCCGATCGACGCGTAAGCTGGAGGGATGGGCACATCGGGAGACGTGGCTCAAACAAGCTTCGGCGCCGATTCCAAATCCATGAGGGCACCGCATTAGGGCACTCCTGACTCGCCCTCAACACACATTTTCAAAATAAAATGCCGCGCGAATAGCAGTTGTTTGTAATAAGGCGTGCCTTGATAGAGAGGGAACATTCAGAAACAACGACTCGTCGACGGAGCTTTTTGTGTAGTAAGTTATCTCAGATCCAAAGCTGAACGACGGATCTAAAATTACCTTTGCTTTGTTCGGGTGATCTCATGCGGAGACTTGTCGGCGCGTTAATCGTGATGGTTATAACCTTAATGGTACTTAAGTTGCTCCATCTGGGAGTTGGACATCGTATTGAGGATAGCGCGGCGGCTCGTGCCGCACAGCAGACGTATGCTGACATCGAGATCCATCTCGACAAAAGTTCGCCGACGGCTCCAGGGCGGCTGACCGCGGGCACAGCCCCTACCATCATATTTAATGAACACTATCTGAATCGGGCATTTCTCACAAAGCATACTGCACCGATATTCGACAGCACGGGAGGGAATTTGATCGTCGTGTGCGCTTCATCGCACAATGGCACAATTCTGACGCCTTCAGATAGCTATAAGAACACCTGGATCTCGCTGGCGGGCCCTACGAATGCCAGCGCGGGAGCCGATTTGCGTTCGCAGATTTGGTATTCAACGAATCCGACAGTCGGACCGAATCACACGTTTACGATGAACCTATCGAGCGGCCAAGCACTGGTTATTTCGCTTTTCGTTGTAAAGGGAGCGAGCTTAGATCCGATCGATGCGGTTTCAATGATCTCGGATGATGAGGGTACCCGCACGGCGGCCCCGACAAGCTCGAAGATTAAGACTTCGGCGGCCAACGATCTCTTGATTGGCTTCGGGAAAAGCTCGATTAGCGAGACTTGGACTGCAGGGGATGGTTTTGCGTTTCAACCACTAGCTTCTTCGGATTTTCTCGCAGCCGAGTCCGGGTTAGCTGGCGTACCCGGAACGTACACTTCGAGTTTTTCAATCACCACGCCCGCAACGTGGCAATCGTCGGTAGTTGCGATCCGGCCCGCTTTAAAGCGTTTAACGACGGCACCGATCAGGCTTTCGTGGCGGTCAGCGACTGACAATGTTGGACTCAAGGAATATCAGATCGAACGTTGTGAGGGATATGCCTGCAGGAACTTCTCGCAGATCGGAACGTCGAGGAATACTTCCTTCGTCGACGCCAATCTTGCACACCCGACGATATATCGTTATCGGGTTCGAGCGATTGACGACGCCTCGAACGCCAGCGGCTATTCCGAAATAGTCAGCGTAACTGAAGACGGCGCTGGAGATTAGCGCGACGCTTAGAAAGGCAGTAGGCCGTAGGCGATGATCTGGCCATTGGCGACGACGAAGACTTTGCCATTTGCCACGAGAGGGATGCTGAACTTTGTCGCAACTCCAAGCGTGTCGCGCGAGCCTGCCTGCTTGCTGGTATATAGCTCGTGAGAGAGAGCGCTTGCGTCATAGGCACTAAGAACGCCGTTCGACGGACTGTTGTCCTGTACGGCCCATAGGATGCCATTGGATGTGCCGTTTGCCGAAAGTGCAAAGGATGCTCCGCGATTCGGGTAAATTTCGGATGACTGAGAAGACGGCGCTGGCGAGAGTTGTCCGCTGCTCATTTGGAATGCCTTCAGATGGTCGTCGACGGCGCCGAAATAAAGGTATCCGCTAAAGAGAACAGGAGCGCTGTAGTTTCCTTCCTCCTGATTGCCGTTCGGCAGGACGCTCTGCAACGTCTGCACGATCTGATTATTGTTGTTTGGATTGAACTGGCCCATGTTGTCGCGGTTGACCACGTAAATCGACCCAGACTTACCCGCAGCAATCAGTACGTGAGGAATTGGGCCCGGTTGATCGAGAAGAAGAACTGGTCCGGCCGACGCGAGATCAATATCGTCAGCTTCCATGTATGACTGATCGTAAGGCGTGAAGTAGTCGACAACGCTTCCGTTGGGACTGATTTTCACGATCGAATCGCCATAATCAGAGCCGCCCGAATTGGCCGAGAAGTCGCCGTTTCCTGTAGTGAAGAAGACGTTCCCTGTCGAATCCGTGGCCAGGCCGCCATTGCTCATCCAGATGCCGCCACCATAGCCGTTAGGGCTGACGCAGTAAGCCATCGTTTGCTGAAGAGTTGAGGCGGTGTAGCCCATCACCCAACCGTGCCAGGGAGCTTGGTCGCCGTGGGCGGCCCATGCGACATAAACAACGCCACTGGTCAGCAGGAGCGCGGCCCGTTGATTTTCCTTGAGCGGATCGAAAGTGAGTTGACCTCCATGCGAGCCGTCGCCGGAACCGCTTACGGTCGCTTGAATCACGACGGGACCGCCGAACTTTTCCGCTCCTGTCGCGATATCGAGCGCGTGGAGCCGCTGTACGTAACTTGAGCCCTCTTTCGTTTTGGCGACCACGTAGAGAGTTTCGGTAGAAGGATCGATTACTGATGTTCCTGTTACGCCAATCTGATCGGGAATGTCGCCACACTCTCCCGTGTCCCCGCAGGGAACTGTTGTTACACCGCTTCGAAGGAAGTTTGCCTTCCAGAGCGGATTCGAACTCAGGCCATCGGCATCCCATGCATAGACTGTGTCGTTTTCGGTCGCGATGTAGACGACATTGTGGGAGCCCTGACCCGGGATGTTGACATTGGCAACGTATAGCGGAGAGGCGTACGCCAACCCGTCGAGGGAATAGGAAAACAGCTTTCCGAAGGTTGCTTCGCTGACGTTGCTCAAATTCAATACAGTCTCATTTGAGTTCTGGCCGGTGCGCGAATTGTCATTGTGGAAAGTGAATGTTCCCGGATAGTTCGTCACATGCACCGTAGCACTAGCGGATCCGGTGGACGTCGCGGCGGTAACGGTGTGCGTACCGACGGTAGCTGGTGGGGTATAGAGACCTCCGCTGGTGATCGTGCCCACGGGTGATGAACCGCCCACGGCCCCATCGACGGACCAAGTGACACTGCCAGAAGTTGCGGTGAATTGTTGAGCGGCGGTAAAGGTGAGTACCGCAGACTGGGGCGAAACGGAGAAGCCGGTTCCGCTTCCAGAGAGATTGATGACTCGCGGACTTCCGGGAGCGTTGTCCGTGATCTGCACGGAAGAAACTCTGGAGCCGGTGGCTTGCGGAGTAAATGTTAGGCTGATGGTGCAAGAATTGCCCGCGGCCAAGGCTGAGCCACAGTTGTTGGTCTGAGCAAAATCGCCCGTATTGCCGCTGGAAACGGCGATGCTGGCAATCGAGAGCTGAGCACTTCCGGAATTGGTGAGCGTCACGGTTTTTGGGGTGCTGGTTGCTCCCGTCGTTTCGTCGCCGAAGTTAATTTCAGAGGATCCGTTTATAGTAACGGCGGGAAGAGACGCGAGGGAGCTGACCGCGGTGGTCATGTCGGCTTGGATCTGTGTTTGATTCAAGGGGAGGTTGTACACCCGGACTTCGTCGATCATTCCGGCGAAATACTGACCGAAGATATTGTCACCGCCGATCTGCAGGGGATTAGTGGAAGTGAGGATGTTTCCCGCCCGAGCCAGACTGGAAACTTGAACACCATTGACGTACAACCGTAGCGTCGATCCGTCATAAGTGTAGGCGAGATGCGACCACGTGTTTAGTTGCAGAGTGGTTGGGCCGTAATCTACCGTGTTGTTTGAACTGAATGTTCCTCCGCCCGCTGGTGTGCCTGTCGCGGATGTGGCCTCAAGAAAATAGTTGTCATTTCCCTTGTAGACCACGTCACTCCAAGCACTGTTGACAATCGACGGATTTACCCAGGCTTCCAGCGTCATCCCATTTGTGAGATGAAGCGAGGCTGAATCGTTGATTGTGACCAACGAATCGGTGCCATCAAGGACCAGTGCATTCCCGACTTTGCCAGCGTTTGTCCACGTTGCGTTCGAAAGTGTGCCGTTGTTTCCGTTGTCCGATAGATCTGTGACTGTATTGCCTGTGCCTTCGTCGAAAGAGTACGCGGCGACTAAGCCTGCGATGGTTTGCAGCGTCGTTGCGCCAGCCGTATTGGAATATAGACTGAAGTTTCCGGCGGCATCAGTGGCCTTAACGTGGTAGGTGTAGCTCGTAGTCGGGACGAGACCTGTATCACTATACGTCGTCCCCGGCACAGTTAGCGTGCGTGCAAAGTTTGAGCAACCCACCCCTGCGCAGCGCTCGACGAGATAGCCGGTCACGGCGACATTGTCAGTCGAGGCGGTCCAGCTGAGATTGATCTGGCTGCCGCTTATCGCGGTTGCAGTGAAATTGGTTGGAGTCGTCGGTGCTTGCGTGTCGGAGCCGCTGACCGTTAGGATGAAGCTCTGGCTCGCCGGAGAACCGACGCCATTGTTGGCAGTAATGGTGATCGGGAACGTTCCGCTTGCCGATGGCGTACCGCCGAGTGTGGCGGTGCTGCCTCCGTTATCGTGGAAGGTCACACCACTGGGCAGCGAACCAGATTCGGTGAGAGTTGGTGTCGGAGTTCCGGTCGCAGTCGCAGTGAAGCTGCCTGCCGAGCCCGTCGTAAACGTCGTACTGCTAGCGCTCGTGATGGCTGGACTGGTCCCAGTGACACCGCTGCCCGCTCCCCGGAACGCGACCATCTGCATGATCCATGCACCACTGGAAACAGGAGCGGTTGCACTATAGCTGCCTGTCATGGTCACGAGCGAATCTTCCAGAATATCTGAATCGGGGCTGGTGATAACGCGACTGGTGTATCCCGCACCGGCGCCCGCGGTGCTTTGTTGCACGAGGTTTGCTCCGACGAGCAAATCGTTGGAGTTTGTAGTCGTTGCTGAATCGCTGTTGCTTGTTCCTGAGGTGCCTTGTGCCGTGGCGACGACGTCCAGAGCATTCGTTGTGGTAATTCCGCTGTATTCGGCAATGCGAACATCGGGTGACACCGCACCAGTGTTGAACGTCACCGTGACGGTGTTGCTGTTGGCGGCGGCCGCCGTGATATTTTGCGCGTAGTAGATGGCCTGCGTAGCTGCGTCGTTCTGTACTGTTGGGCCGACAGCCAACACGTAGCTGTTGCCCGCGGAATCCACGACTGAACTCACCTTAGCCGTTGAGTCATTCCAGCCAACCACGACGATGTTCAAGTCAGCTGCGGCTTGCGGCTCCGTATAGGTCACCTTCACGGTGATGTTGTTGCTTCCCTGAGGCGTGGCGTAGTTCACCTGAACGAAAGCAATGGGGCCGGACTGATTGGCCGGATTCACGGTTAGCGTAAAATTCTGGGTTGCAGGAGAATCGACGCCGTCGCTGGCGGTGATGGTAACCGGATAGGTTCCTGCGGCGTTTGAGGCGGGTGTTCCGCTTAGGGCTGCAGTGCCGTTGCCCTTATTGGTGAAGGCCACGCCGCTGGGCAGCGGTCCGCTTTCAGTCAATGATGGCGTCGGGGTTCCGATCGTGGTTACCGTGAAGCTGCCCGGTGTTCCAGCAGTGAAGGTTGTTCCGTTAGCGCTGGTAAGAGCAGGCGGTTGATTCACGGTCAAGGTGAAGCTCTGCGTGGCTGAGCTACCGACTCCGTTACTGGCGGTGATCGTGATGGGGAAGATTCCTCCGGCGGTTGCAGTACCAGCCAGCATAGCGGTGCCGTCGCCGTTGTCGCGAAAGGAGACGCCGCTCGGCAGTGAGCCGGTTTCGCTGAGCGTCGGCATCGGCGTTCCCGTTGCGGTTACTGTGAAGCTGGCCGCTGTGCTGGCCGCAAAAATTGTACTGCCAGCGCTGGTAATCGCTGGCGCTGCACCCGTAGCACCGCTCGAAACCCGAATTGCAACCATCTGCATAATCCACTTGCCGCTCGCGCGTGCAGTCGCACTATAGCTCCCTGTCGAAC
>JBOGMU010000105.1:0-4751 GCA_050746865.1 Candidatus Acidiferrales bacterium | reverse complement strand
GGTATATCGCGCGTTGTGGTGATCGTCAGAGTCTTTCCATCCGGCGAGAGCGACCACGTCTCTTTGATCTTGAGGATGGCATTGCCAGGCATTCCGCCAAACGGCTCCGCGGTGTCAATCACCAGGGAGTCGTCCTGCGGCTGCGCGGTATCTTCCGCCTTCTGGATTCCGGTATCCGTGGGCCGCGTGTGAGCTTTGCCGTCTAGAGTGTACCTGCGCGTAATTTCGTTCGACTGGTTCACCTGCAACGTTTTCGCGTCCTGCTCCACAGTCAGCGTGACCTCGCCTCCACCTCTTCCGCCTCGTCCACCCCTACCCGTGCTGGCGGCTCCGCGAGTAACCCAGTACATTTGATTCGGCATCGGGTCGCTGCCTGCGGGGTTCCGAACCCAGGATCCGTTGAAGTCCGGGCTGGCGGCCATCGCCAGAGTCGGCAACAAAATCATCCCAAGCATCAGGGCATGTTTTTTCATATGGCTGCTCTCATCCTCATTAGTGATTCCATCTCTGTCTGATCCTGCTCATTTCCCAAACGAGTATCCCGTGCGGCTTAGGCCTGCTGGGGCGGCTGTGTGCCGTGGATCTTGACTCCGATCCTCTGGGCAATCGCGCGAATATTGCGCTGCGCCTCCTGGTACTCCTCCGGTGAACTCAGAAACTCGACGTACATGATGGGATCCGGAATCTTGCTGACGTGAGCGAGAAAGACTTCGTAGTCCATATTGCCAGTCCCGTTCATCGCCCAACTGAGGCCAGGAAGCATCTGATCCCACACAAAATCCTTTGCGTGAATGTAGCCAATCATCCCGTCGAGCACTTCGAAAGTCGTGTTCAGAAGTTCCGTCATGCGGAAAGCCACACCGGAATAAGCCATATTCTGGATATCGAGACCGCAGTTAATCCGCTCGTCGCCGACATCCTCGCGCAGACGCTTCATCGCCCACGGATTGTTAATGGACTCGGTATTCACAGGCTCAATGCAAATCTTCAGCTTGCTGCCGGCGGTCGCCTTGCAGATGTTCTTGAGGGCGCCGACCGACCTCTCCCACGCCGCTTTGCTCCAGTTCAGCGGATGCGCCGTGTTCCGATTGGGATACATGCTGCCCGAATGGGTGAGGATCATTCTGCAACCACATGCTTCCGCAGAATGGATCGCATCAATGATATGCCTCTGCCATCTCTCAGCATCCGGATCGGGAGCAATGATGTTGCCGGCGCAATGGATGTTATAGAAGACAACATCGTGTGCCTTCAGTTGCGCCTTCATCTCGGTAATTTCAGAGTCAGGCATCTTCCTGCTCAACCATGCAGCAGATGCCGCTTCGCAGGCAGTCCAGCCACTGTCGCGCATGGTTTGGAACATTTGGGCGTAGTCGGTGCCTTCTCTGTTTGTGATGTCCTGGCTATTGCTCAGCCGGATGACATTCGGCCCCGGAGTCGTATCTCGTTTGACGTTGTCCGGCGGACTCCACTGATATAGAAAATCCTGGCCCCAGACGTCAGGCAATCCCACAGCCCTCGGCGTCTTGGCAACTTGAGCCGCGGCAATTCCCGATCCGGAAGTGGTAGCCAATGCGCCAGCCGCCGCGCCGGCCCCAGCAAAAAACTTACGTCGAGATATTTTCATAATGGCTAAAGCCTCCAGGTTCATCCACCGATTATGGTTCTACTATGGTTAACTCCGAACCACTTCCTTCTTCGCATTCATCGTTATCATGGTCTGCATCATCTTCATGAGGTAGTCACCGCGCGGGCTGCCGAATACGTCAATGGCATAGCAGTCCTCGTCGCGAATATATGCCCCATGCTCCACGTTGCTAGGCAGCACGATCACGTCGCCCTTTTGCACCCGGTAGATCTTGCCCTCGATTATCTCGTCGCAGTAGCCTTCCAATACGATCATGATCTGTTCTTGTGGATGGCGATGCGGCGCAAAATAAGAATGAGCGTCCATTTTAAGAAAGCTAATCATCGCTTGCTCACCGACGACGAGGCGCGAGTTCGAGCCTTTTACAAGTTCCGTCGCGGGCAAATCAGCGTGCCGAAGCACGCGCGCCTTGAATTCGTCCGGTGTTGCCGCTGGTTCCTTAGGCATTCTCTGAGACCTGTACTAGTTCGAGATTTTGTTTGGCGGAAGCGGGCAAATCGTACACACTCCTGTCCTACAGGTCAAGTCACAATTTTTAGCCACACTTTTTCTTTTGGCTGGCACCTTCGCGTCGTGCTCGGCGGAACGGCAAATAAGGTATACTCCCTTGGTCAATGGCTCTCTCCGAACGAAGATTATACGCGTCTGTGGCAAATGTCTCCCGAACCATGAAGGTTATAGACTTCATTTTCGATTACATCCGCGAAAACGAGTTACTGATCGGAGCAGCACTTCCCTCTGAGCTTCGGACTAGCACCCAGTTGGATATCAGCAGGTCAATCGTGCGTGAAGCATTTCGGTCGCTTGAGGTCGCCGGAATCATCGAGAAAAAAAATGGCCGGGCGCCAAAGGTGGGCCCTCTCAACAGCTCCTTTTTGACCCGTCTTCTTGTGCACGCACTCTCCACGAAACAGATCTCCGTCAAACAGGTCCTCGCTTTACGTTCTTCGATCGAGGTCTCCGCAGCCGAGCAGGCTGCGAAGCGTCGAACTCGATCCGATATTCTTCGGCTCCGTGAAGCGACAGCGGGTATGCGGCAGTCGATCACAAAACCCGAAGCGTTCGTCCTACATGATCTCGACTTTCACGATCTCATCAACCGTGCTTCCGGAAATCCGCTCATCGAGCTGATCTGCGAAGCGATGCACGAGTGCATGCAGGAATCCATGCGAGTCGGTCTGCTGAAACGAAGATCCCAGCGCGATATGCTCAAGGTTGTCGAAATTCACGACGCGATCGCCGAGGCCATCGCGCAAGGAGACGCCGCTAGAGCAAGCATGTGTATGAACAAGCACTTCGAAGATACGCAGAGAGCGTTTTCCAATCTCGATGAAAGCGAAGTCCATGCTCCGTTGGAGATGAAGAGAAGAAGGGCTGACGCCCGCCGCCATATGGATCTCCTGTCGAAACTGCCCTAAGCGCCGCCCTCACAGCCATTGGGCACAGATCTCCGTTTCACTCTCGCGTCCCGCACCGAAATACCAACGCCGATATCGCAAAGAGCTGGCTGCAAATATTGCTGAAGCCGAAGACATGGAAGGCTCCTCTCGGAGCGACATCGCTCTTCCAGAAGACGAGCGCTACGGGCAACACGACCGTTGGATAACTCGTCGTCGCTGCCAATTCGCGTCCGGCGACTTCGGCGTCGGCGCGGCCCGTGTACAGTCGCAACGCACGCGACGTCGAAGGTTCCTTCGGTTTAGCTTCAATACATTTGTGAACAGGATCTAGGCGGAGAGAACCGGCAAGCTGCGCTCTACAAACGATTCAGATTTTCCGCATCTTTGGTTAGAAGGCAGACGCTCATAAGTCTTGCTTTCCCTCTTGGAATCCTAATTCGGACGGCTGCGAAGTGAACCGAATTTTTTTATGCCGAAGAAGTTTGGTTGCGGGGGCCTGCAACCTTCCGAATTGTTTAGTCCTGCCCTTCACCCTGAAACTAGTTCGCTGCGCAGCTTAGCCAGCGTGTCGGTTCGCCAACGTTCGCATTCCCTCCGGTTTGCCGACGACTCGGGTCAGAGGTGAGCGCTCGATAGCCAAGTGCGAGAGCGGCGGATCTCAATCTTGTTCGCCAAACACTGTCGCATAGCTCTTCCCGTACGGGTAGAAGCCATCTTTCTCTCCGCGCGCCCACGCGGCTTTATGCTCTGCATCCGTGATATCCCAGTCCGGGCGGCACATCTTCGTTACCGCGCGAAGATCCTGTCGTAGTTCCTCAAGGGTAGGGCGACCAAGGAACCAGTAGCCGTTGTAGATTTTGAAAACGATAAGCCCAGGTTCCAGAATAATCGTGTGCGGAATCATCGGGTTGTGGACCGCATCCGTGTATTCCGCGATATCGAGGTCCTTCTGAACGGTTCGCCCAGCATCCGACAAGAACGGCCAGTGTGCGCCGACCCCTGTGCGATATTCGTTAGTTTCCGACAAGCTGTCCGTGCTGATCGTTACAAGGCGGCAATAGGACACCTCCATCTCTCGGTGGAACTGGACCAGTAGCTCAGCCTGCCGCCGGTCTTTCGGACAGAAGCCCCCGCGGCTGAGCACCAGCACCATGGGGTGCTGCCCTTGTAGAACAGAGAGTTTGCGGCGAGTCGCCGTGTGGTCACTCAATTCATAGTTGGGGAATACAGAGCCCGGTAGGATGTCTGCTCGCATGATCGATCTCCTTCCGTTGATAAGGACATAGACGATTCGGACATTGAAACTCCTTACTGTACGCTGCTGATCCTCGTGGATGGTGCTGTCATTCTACCCTTTGGCAGCGCCCCTATGAGACGATTCGCGCTTCGGGAACACTCAGGCTCGGCATGTTTCTTAATGAAAAATCCCGGATCACGGACAAACCAAAAATTACCCAGCACTTGATTTAGGGGCATGCGCGGAGATCGAATTCGGAGGAGCGCCGTGGGGTTTCGAATGTCCAACGACGAAACTACAAATTCGGATGGTTGCGGGGTTCTTGGAAGCTGTTGAAGGGAAAGAAATTTTGGTTGCGGGGGCCTGCAACCATCCGAATTGGTTAGTCTTGCCCTTCCGTTTCGAATTGATTAGATCAGCCGTCTAGCCATTGCGCGGGTCGGTAAGGCCTGGAATTCACCTGCCT
>JBOGMU010000104.1:0-3085 GCA_050746865.1 Candidatus Acidiferrales bacterium | reverse complement strand
GAATCCACAAGCTTGATTAAGTTGGCATCCTCTGAAGCGGCTGCAGCTAGTACGTGCACGTGATCCGGCATGACGCAGTAGGCATGAATGTGGAAGCTACTCGCAGCGGCGTGTTTCCGCAGTTGCTCGACAAGCCAGGCGACGAGGCGGGGATTCGTGCCAAAGCGGTGGCGATTGTGGAAGCAGAGTGTGACGAAGTAAGCGCCCGGGCCGGAATAGCAACCTGAGGGCAGGCGGATATTTTTGCGGCGGAATTTGGGCGGGGTGGGCACGGGCGCGCCGCATTCTTATAGCACGGAGTGGCGCGCAGAAGACCGAAAAACCAAAGGCTGCCCCGCTAGGGATTGGGGCGTTGCGCTTTAACATCGCAAACTGCAAACCAAGGTCAAAACCAAAACCCTGCCGCGCTGAAGGCCGCGGCGCTACGTTTAAACCTTAAAATCGGGCGCAGCAAGCAGCGCCCCTACGGACCGAAGTGCAAGAGACAAACGCCGAAAGACAAATGCGCCACTACGGACAGTGGCGGTCCGAGGAACTAGTCGGCGCCTACGGGTTCGGAGACGCGGCCGAAGCGGCGGTCGCGGACGAGGAAGTCGTCGAGGGCTTCGGCGAGGTCTTTGGGCTGGAAATCGGGCCACATGCGCGGAGAGAAGAAGAGTTCGGCGTAGGCGCATTCCCAGAGAAGGAAGTCGCTGAGGCGGCGTTCGCCACCAGTGCGGATGAGCAGATCAACATCGGGAACAGGGCCACCGGAATTGGTGACTTCGCCGAGGCGGCGGCCAAATTCGCGTTGCGAGACTTCGAGGCTGGAAAGCATCCAGCAGGCGGCGCGAAGAATGGCGTCACGCGAAGAATAGTCGATGGCGATGCGAAGATCGAGCGCGTCGCCGTCAGCGGTAATGCTTTCGGCTTCATGGATGGCTTGCGCAAGCGAGCGCGGAACACGGTCGCGGCGTCCGATGACGCGCATGCGGATTCCTTCGGCGGCGCAGCGAGGCGCGTCGGAGCGGAGATAATCTTCGAGCAATGAGAGCAGGGAAAAAACTTCGCCGGACGGGCGCTCCCAATTATTCGAGGAGAAGGCGTAGAGAGTAAGGATGCCGATGCCCATGCCCGGCGCGGCGCTGACGACACGTCGCACGGCGGCGACGCCGGCGCGATGTCCTTCGGGACGTGGCATGCCGCGCAGAGCCGCCCAGCGTCCATTGCCATCCAGAAGAATGGCAACATGCAGCTTCGAGGGAGTCTCCGGACGGCTTGGCATCTGAGTCAACATCGTGGATCTTTACCTCCAACAGTTTGCGAAAAATGCAAAAGGCGGTGCCTCAGGGGCTAAAGCCCACTATAGATGGGCCTCTTATGTCGGGGCTGAAGTTCCGACCCCCTAAAGACCCTCTAACGGCGCGCTTACATTTCTGGGTCAACATCGTGGTTCCTTACTTCAGGGGCCCTAAGGCCTAAATTGAGCGTTCGTCGCGGCTTCGCGATAATGAGAGCCGTTCGATCGGTGACCGGCTGAAACCCCCTACGGGGGCAAGAGAAAGCCGGTCGCTACGAAAACCGTGCCTCCTGCGGTTGCGTTACGCTCGCGACGCGGATTAACGCTGCGGCGCCGTTTTTGAAGCGATCCAGTTCAGCAAACCGGCCGCGCAAATGAAATACGGGAAAATCCCGTAGAGCGTGTCGCTGGCGGAATGCGAATGCCGGTCAATGGCCGTGAAAACCTGGAAGCAAAAGGCAGCAGTGAGCAGGAGCGCGGCCCATCCTTGCCAGGAAATGGGGCGGTAGACCCAACCGAGCGGCTTGAACCAGTGCGTCTTCATCGGGTGCTCTCCTTCCAGCGGACCAGCGGAGTGGGCGGCGCGATCAGCCTTCGCGCGTGGCGCGGATCAAAGCCTCCATGTGGCTGAGATATTTTTCGAGCGCGCGGCGTCCCGCGGCCGTGAGACGGTACTCCGTCTTGGGCACGCGGCCTGCGAACGACTTCGTGCAGCCGACATAGCCGGCGTCCTCGAGCTTGCGCGCGTGGACGCTGACGTTGCCGTCCGTGGCGCCGAGCAGGCGCTTGAGTTCGTTGAAAGTAAGCGAATCATTGACGGCGAGCGCGCTGATAATGCCGAGGCGCGTGCGTTCGTGAATGAGCCGGTCAAGAGATACCGCAGTCGCTTCGGGCGTGGCTGGAGCCGCGGCCCGGCGCGGTTTTTCGTCGTGTTGCGCGGCGCGGTACGCCGCAGATTTAGCCGCCATATTTCCTCGCTATGACTGCACCAAAAAGAATATGAAAACCGCCAAACCCGATCGCTAAAAGAGGATCGCCCCAATTCGGCGGCGAAAACAGCGCCACAGCGCCGAGTACGATGAAACAGAGTCCCATTAAGGGAACGACACGAATGGAAAACGCGCCACCTGTGGTGACGCCTGTGCCATACATCAGCAGCCATATACCGGGAATGACGCCGACGAGGCCCATCGGCGCGAGAGCAATTGTGAGAAGCGCTCCGACAAATAAGGGAGGCGCGAAGCTGTAAATGAAGCGTCGGCCGGGACCCGTGAGCAAACTTGCACCGCTCCTGCGCATTTTCGAATACGTTGACCATGCGGCGATGACGATCGCGATGGCGGCTTCGACGGTCCAAGTGGCGAGCCAGGCCCAAAATGTATGTTGATGATATGCGATGGCGGCGGCGCCGATGGCGGTGATGCCCATCGCGACGCCTCCCCAACCGGGGACGGCAGTGAAAGCGCCAGCGCGCTCCATGGTTTCGCGGATGAAGCGAAGGTTGTCGCGCGCGCGATCGTCCATGGCGACGGGACCGGACGGGTGATGTGAAGGGGCCGTCATCAGTGATGATGGTACGATGCTGCGGCGTTTCGTGTCAAGTACTTTGCTCTACAAAGCCTCTTGTTGGGTAGTGGCGCGGCGGGGATAGCGGCTGAGAAGCGCGTTCCAGCGAATCACGATGAGGTCGCTGAACATGCGAAGACTGTCGCGAAAGACGTTCACTTTCGTGGCGGGATCGTGGGCCCAGCGGACGGGAATTTCGGCGCCGCGAAGGCCGTGGCGTTTGGCGAGGAAGAGAATTTC
>JBOGMU010000103.1:0-26157 GCA_050746865.1 Candidatus Acidiferrales bacterium | reverse complement strand
GTTCGAGCAGCTGAGCTTCGCGGCCAGGCGGCGTCTGGTGCGGCTGATGGTGACGCGCACGAGACTGCTCGAGCAAGCCCGAAGGACCGTGCTGCAGGAAGCGGCGCAGCCACTTACGGACCGTGGGTACGGTAGTGGCGAAGAGCCGCGCCGTGGGCTTGATGCCTCGCTCTTTGGCGCTTTCGACCAGACGCAGGCGATGATTGTAAGTGTTGCCCTTCATTTCACGAATCAGATCAAAGTAACGAGCCGACATGGCCCGCGCATTTTAAAGGCACGGCGCGATGAGCCAGCCGTGGAAAAGCCGCTGCGTGGAAAACCAAAGGCAGGTTTCCCACTGCGCTTGGGAATCCCGCCCAACCCACGGGATTCCCACTTTCCCACCGCTGCGACGGTGGCGATCATCTTCCTTTCCCATTCAACAACAACTCCATCTCCCTTCGCCTCTTCGGACTCACACATTTCAATCCCGCCAGGGAGATATGATGTGAGTAGGCTCTTCCACGTTCTGCGTTTGCTTGACGTGCTGATTGGAAGTAATGTCTAATCTCCGATTCTAACAACTGACCCGCTGTGCGGTAATCGCACTGGAGAACTGTATGGCTGAATTTCTGAGCGTTAGAGCGGTAATAGAAAAATACGTTTGTCCTGGCAGCACGATTTCGCTTGAGGGATTTACTCATCTGATTCCGTTTGCAGCCGGACACGAAATCATCCGTCAGCGGATTAGCGATTTGACGCTCATACGTATGACGCCAGATCTACTCTATGACCAAATGATCGGAATGGGCTTGGTACGGAAGTTGGTGTTTTCCTGGGGCGGAAATCCAGGAGTGGGATCATTGCACCGTTTTCGAGACGCGATTGAGCACGGATGGCCTCGCGAACTCGAAATCGAGGAGTTCAGTCACGCGGCAATGGCCAGCGCTTATGAAGCGGGAGCTGCTGGTCTGCCACTAGCAGTTTTGCGTGGTCTTCGGGGCACCGATCTGCCACAAGTAAACCCCAGTATTAAATTTTTGATTTGTCCCTTTACTGGCGAAGAGTTGGCCTGTGTGCCTTCAATCCGACCAGATGTAACCGTTATTCATGCACAGAAAGCGGACTGCTTCGGAAACGTAATGATTGAAGGTATTGTGGGAGTTCAAAAGGAAGCCGCGCTGGCTGCGAAGGTCACAATCGCGACAGTAGAAGAGATCGTGACTGAGTTCGGCGAACGCAGCAGGAACGCTGTTGTGCTGCCGAGTTGGGCCATTTCTGCTGTTACTCGCTGTCCTGGCGGTGCAAAGCCATCGTATGCGCATGGATACTATTCGCGTGATAACTCCTTCTACCAGCGTTGGGATTCGATTTCGCGAGACCGGGAGGTGTTCCTGACTTGGATGAAAGACAACGTGCTAAGTAGCGACGGCGCCGGTTCGGCTGGCAAAGCTTCCGCTACACATGAGGTTTTGTCGTGAACTATTCGCCTTCTGAAGTCATGACGATCTCTGCCGCCCGGGCATTGAAGAACAACTACATATGCTTCGTCGGAATTGGCCTACCTTCCATGGCGTGTAATCTTGCTCGGTTACTGCACGCACCATCTCTGACATTGGTGTACGAATCGGGCACACTCGAAACCAAACCTAACATTCTTCCTCTCTCCATAGGAGACGGTGAGTTATGCGAGTCGGCTCTTACGACTGTGCCCGTCGCTGAGATGTTCCGGTATTGGCTACAGGGCGAACGAATGACCGTAGGTTTTCTCAGCGGCGCGCAGGTGGACAAATTTGGAAATTTGAACAGCACAGTTATCGGTGAATATTCCAGACCCGAAGTGCGATTACCCGGAAGCGGGGGCGCGTCAGAGATAGCCACCAGTTGCGGTGAGACTTTCATTATCATGCGGCAGAGCGCCCGCGCATTCGTTGACCGCTTGGATTTCTTGACGAGCCTTGGACATGGCCGCACCGGTCGTGAGCGTAAGGCGCTGGGTATTCGGACAAAAGGACCGACGCTCATTGTGAGTGATCTCTGTCTTATGAAACCGGATACGGACACTAACGAGTTTGTCGTCGTTTCAATGCACCCCGGGATCACGCGAGAAATGGTACGCAAAAACACAAGTTGGAACGTCAGGTTTGGACTGCACGTTGATGAAACTCCTGAACCGTCTGAAAAGGAACTAACTATCTTGCGAGACTTGAACGCGCGCACTGCGCAAGCGCACGGAAGAGCCGTATAAGGACCGTAATGCGAAGGAAACGAATGAGAGTCTTTGATCTCTGCCCGCGGGAACCCGTTCGAGAATAACGCGTGAGCGATAAAAAACGACAACTTGTTCCAACACCATCGCAGACTTTGGATCCCTTCTCTCATATCGGACTTATCTGTGACAAGCCGCGCGACCATGTGGCCCGGAGCTGCCCGTGGTGAACATATTATGCTTGTGATCCGAGTTCTCGACGGCGAAGAAATGGGAGTACCTGATGCGTTGGTGGAGCTTTGGCAAGCGGATGCCGATGGCAAATACAACCATCCTGACGATCTGCAACATAGACTATTCGACCCAGCGTTCTATGAGTTTGGACGACTGGCGACCGATCAGAACGGCGAGATGATGTTCGAATGTATGCGTCCCGCTCGCGTGCGGGGGATAGACGGTGTGCTGCAGGCCCCTTATATAAGTGTGCACACTTTTTGTCGTGGCACGCCTAGACACGTCTCGACGCAAGTCTATTTTGCTAATGACCTCGCAAATGCCGAAGACCCGATCCTGAAGCTCGTCCCATCGAATCGAGGCTCCACGCTATTGGCTTCTGCCAATCCGCGCGAACAAGGAGCATGGCGAATCAATCTTCATCTTTGTGGCGAGGGTGAAACCGCCTTTTTTTGATGTCTAAAGATCGGACAGGGAAGAGAGGTATTGCGAAATGAGCCCGGCGCAACCACATAACATTGCGGACGACGGACGCGGATCCCGGCAATTGCAATCAGAATCGTTGCCTGCATACTTGAAGGCTGCGGTACCCAATCCGACATCCAATCGCGCGCCTTGGTTTAAGAATATTGCGCCGACGTATGCCGGAATTTTTCTCTCCGTAGTCTTTTATTTGCAGCTGGGAGAGGGAACACTTAGCCAGGCGCCTATTGGAATCTGCATCCTCGCGCTAGTCGTTGCCGGCTTACTTTGTTTCGCGCTTTATTATTATACCCCCGCGATGCTCGGCATGCAGGCCGGTCAACCGTTCTATGTCGTATGTACGTCCACGTTCGGAGCTCAAGGCGGCTATTTGCCGGGCTTCTTGTTGGGAGCGCTGAATTTGGGTTTTTTCTCAGTCGTTACTTTCGCCGCCGCGAATTTCATTACCCTCGGCCTACACAGTAAATCGACGATTACTTTTGCGGTTATCGCTGTTCTGTGGGGATATAGTATGGCGTTTGTCGGAATCAAAGGCATTCATTATGTCGCGAAAGTAGCACATTTCCTCAATTGGGTGCCGCTTTGCATGGTCCTCTTCGTTTTGTTTGCAAACCGTGGCGGCATTTCTCAATATCGCCCTGGCGCGAATCACCCTTGGGCGGCCTTCGCAGGAATCTTGGAGATCGTTGTCGGCTATTTTGCCGCGGCAGGAGCAGCGGGAGCTGATTTTGGCCAGAACGCGCGCAATCGTCGTGACGTAAGATTGGGCGGTCTCGTTGGAATAGCTTTCGCGATCATTGTCATCGGCAGCGCAGCACTATTGTCCGTGGCTGGAGCTATCGGTGAAGGCGCTGCTCTTCCGGCTACTGCCAATCGATTTGAGTTCACCACAGCAATTTTCAATGTCGGCGCGTTGTCCGGGTTAGTTTTTTTCTTGTTCGCAGCGGCACTGCTCGTGCCAACGACTTTTTGCATGTTCATTTCTGCGAATTCGTTTAGCACGTTGTTGCCGAGAATCCCCCGAGCCATGTCGACGATGATTGGGGCAACGATCGGCGTAATCCTCGTGATTACTCACATTGCTGGAAATCTGCTTGGATTTTTTGCTATCGTGGGCGGCTCGCTCAGCCCCGTATGCGGGGCGATGGCTGCCGATTTCCTTCTTTCGGGTAAAAGGTGGCTGGGTCCGCGTCAGGGAATCAATTGGGCGGGCTATGTTGCATGGCTTGTCGGCTGTTTTGTCGGAATGCTTGGTATTATTCCCGGAATCCCCGAATCTTGGAAAAATGCGGATCATCCGGCCGCTGTGTACTCTTTTGTGGTCGCATTCGTCGTTTATTGGATAGCGAACCCTGGCGGGCGCAAAATTCTTCAAGCTTAGGCTGCCGCTTATTGCAGCTCTATCTCTCAGGAACGCTGGCATATGGCAAGTAACCGATCAGGCCTCAGGTAAAGTATGCCCTCCAGCCAGAACATCATGAAGATGCTCGATTTCTGCGAGCTCGGTCGCTCATGCGGGATGAAGAGCAGAAAATGCCCTACCTATTGTCATTTCAAAAAACGCTGCACAAGTTGGGCAATACGCCGATAATCGCACGTAATGCCTTGCTGAGTTGTAAAGCCTGTAATACGCCCTTATTTATCCACGTGAGTCTGTGCGTATAGCGCACGTTTAACCGTATTTCGCTTGACAGAAGTTGTGATGGCCATGTAATAGTCGCGGCGTTTGGAATTTTAGAAGGTCGCGACACGGTGGGACTCTGTCGTATGAGGGGGCCGATTGTGTCGTCGCATGGTGAATCCTATATGCGGGCCGATTGCCGCCGAGGCGACTGTGGAGATGTTGCGCGCTAAAAGACGACAATTAGGATGAGCGAATCATATCGATTACCGACATCACAAAGGTGAACTAACGACATGTTGCTCAAAAAACCGATGTTATTTCTTGGTATTGCGATATTGGCCGGGACTAGCTTTTCTGGACAGAAGGCTAAGAAGTCCCCGATTGCTCAATGGCCGAACTACATGCACGAATCGGATTACTCGCCGCTCACACAGATCACTCCCGAGAATGTATCACGCCTAACCGAGGCATGGACCTTTCATTATGGCGCTGGCTATTTGCCGTCAGGGTCCGTTTCGTTGGATTATCGCTTCGAGATCCAGCCGCTGTTAATCGACGGTGTGATGTATTTTTCGACGCCGTCATCCCCGCGCGACCCGGGCCTGCGGTCAACGATCACCGCGCTCGATCCCGACACTGGGAAAGTTCTGTGGCAATACAAGTCGCCACTGAACATCCATGGTCGAGGGATTGCGTACTGGAAAGGCAACGGTGCGGTTGGGCCGCGGCTATTCTTCGCTACGGACAAAGGCTATCTGATGGCTCTCGACTTGAGGACGCACGAGCCTGCCGAGGATTTCGGTAGCGACGGCCAAGTGGACACATACGTAGGCGTTGCCTCGGATGCAGTGAGCGAAAGCAAACGCGACACATTCACACTTCCCAATCCCGTAACAGTCTACAAGAACCTGCTGATCACCGGTGCGCGACCGGGGGAAGGGTCGCCGCCGGAGCCGCGAGGCGACATCCGAGCGTGGGACGCTGTGACTGGAAAGCTGGCCTGGGATTTTCACACGATTCCGTGGCCCGGTGAGCCCAATCACGACGATTGGACGGGGGACAGTTGGAAAGATCGTAGCGGCGCGAATGTGTGGTCGAGCCTGACCGCTGACGAGGCGAATGGCCTAGTGTTTGGCGCGACGGGCGACTCAAATCACGCGGATACAGCAGCCGGTATGAACCTGTACGCCAATACGCTACTTGCGTTGGACGGGGATACGGGCAAGCTCAAGTGGTTCCACCAGCTCATCCATCACGAAGCTTCCGACTACGACATGCCAACACCGCCGCTGCTGATCGACGTGCATAAAAACGGGCGGGTGATACCGGCTGTTTTCCAGACTGGGAAAGTTCATCTGGCCTATATTTTCAATCGAATCACAGGAGAGCCGATATTTGGGATGCCAGAGCAGCCGGAGAAAGGTGCCGGGCCCGGCACCACGGGTTGGACCGCCGATGCAAACCACCCAGATAGGCCTGCCACTCAACCGATCCCGCTGAAGCCTCCACCGACGGGCAGAATGTCATTAACACGCAACGATCTTAACAAGATGACTCCCGAGATCGAAAAGTACTGCACTGATTTTTGGGACGCCAATCACATCGAAGATAGTTCTCCCTTCCAACAGTCTACCCCGGAGCATCCAGTCGTCCAGTTTGTTGTCGCGCCGACGGGAGGTTGGAGCCCTCCGTCCTTCGATCCACAGCTTGGTCTAGTGTTCGTTAACGTGATGAACACCGCTACCTTTGGCTCCCGCACATTCGGTGGTGGCGGAGGATTTGGTGGTGGCCGTGGGACGGCAGGCCGTGGTGGCGCAGCAGGTCGTCGTGGCGCGGCGGTTGGAACGGATGAGGGTGCTGCCGGGCCTGGAATTACTCAGGCTGGTAGCGATGTTGCAGGTCGACGCGGAGCGGGCCGTGGCGCGGCCGCTCCTGCAGAGACTCCGATAGCCGCTGGCGGCAATGGCTTTTCCTATCGCCTCGCGGGTGGCGCCACCGTATCGTGTATGGCGCCGCCGTATGGGGCACTGGTGGCCATCGACGTCAATAAGGGCACAATCGCTTGGAGCGTGCCGCTGGGTGTCAATGAAGCTCTCGTCCAACTGGGTCACGTCGGTTTGGACTCCGGCCTGCCCAATGTTGGCGGAAGCATCGCCACTGCGAGCGGGCTCGTGTTCATTGGTGCAGCTACGGACCACCGTTTCCGTGCCTTCGACGCGAAGACGGGCACGAAACTCTGGGAAGTAGAGGTTCCGGCCGATGCGCACGCAACGCCGATCACCTACATGGGCAAGGATGGTTCACAGTACGTCGTAATTGCCGCTGCAGGTGGGGGCCCCTTGTCAGGGGGCTTGCACGTGTCTGACACGCTCATCGCCTACAAGCTCGCAACACGGTGATCCGGGTCGCCGGGCGGTTGGGCGGTAACACGTAATATCTGTGCAGTTCACATCGCGCAGAAAGTGTGGATGAATTAATGAGAAGAAGAGATTTTCTATCTTCAAGTATCGGGATTGGCATTGGATTGGGAACGGGGGCGACAGCCGCACTCGCGCAGGTGAAACCGCCGGCCAGCGATCCAATTCAATCTACCTCGAGAGCGGCAGGCCCTGTTGCTGATCCATGGCCGGGAAGGAAGAAGCTCTTGTTTGTCGCCGATGTGCAAACGGGCTACCAGCACGATGCGATCAATCACACCATGGGCATCGTGGAAGAGCTTGGTCGCAAGACCGGCTCCTACATCACATTTCAGCGCAGCGACAGCCAGCTCATCACCAAGCTTCCGATCGCCCCTCAGGGAAAGTATGCTCCCAGCCAGAACATCAATGTGAAGACGCTGCTTTTTTTCGACGCTGTCTTCATGCTGCCAGCGGGCGATGGCACGATGAATGACGAGCAGAAAAGTGCCTTATTGTCATTCGTCCACGACGATGGAAAGGGCTTGATCGTCGGTCATGCGGCTGGTGTCGCGTTTCTTGATAAGGGCGGGGTGTCGGTCTGGCCTGAATGGAATAACCTCATTGGTGCCCAGATGAAGGGCGAATTCCACGCCAATTGTAAGGTGATGGTCGAAGATACGAAGTTTCCAGGTGCGATGTCATGGGGTAAGACTAGTTTTATGTTTGAAGAACAGCACGCAATGTTTGGGGGCACATATTCTCGCGACATTGATCACGTGATCTTGCGACTTGACCCGGCAACGGTGCCGGACAAGTATCGGCAGCAGCACCCCGACGGCGACTTTCCAGTTGCTTTTGCGCGGCAATATGGGAAAGGGCGCGTCTTTAACATTGGCTGGGGGGAATTCGAAGCGACCTGGGATCATCCAGGCATGCAGAAGTTCATGCTCAACGCCATCCAGTGGGCACTCGGATCGATATCCGCCGATATCACTCCGCGCCCATTGCCGAAAACCGGCGTGGCATCGTAACGACGGGCGATGAGCTAGTGAGCATGAACGTTCACGTCAAATCTGCCCCTAGAGCAGACGTGGTTTTGTCGAATAGTTCATTGGCCGAAAAGGGGCGCGGGATCAACTGCTGGCGTACGCAATAGTCGATGATGATTTCGAGAGAACGTCGGTTCGGCTCAACACCGAAGCGCGTATTGTCCGGATCGATGTTTGCGGGCGCAGCTTCCTTACTTTGAACAAGCAAACGATAAACTTCTTTCACGACGTCAGGCCTCTCACGGGACATAGATTCGCGTATGACCATCATATGATTGATGGGAGTGCCGCCATTCCGCTGAGCCCAGGTTTTTGCGGCTGAGTCTGCGTTCGGAATCACGGCTTTGAGGCGCTGCTCTGGAATCTCGCCGCCAAAAATAGCCGCGTCAAGCTCCCTTTCAGCAACATCTGTAGCATTTGCTTTCCGGAGGGAGCGCGTTCAACGATTTCAGAATCCTCGTATTCAGTCACGTGCGGATCTTCAAAGGTGACCCACCGAATGCCATTAATATTGACATCGCAATCGTCCGCAAGAATAGCGCCGAGCCAGACACCGGTAGTCACTGTATAAGATCGCACGCCGATCTGACATCCGAAAGCTACGGGGAATCCAGTCGCCGCTCACTCCGTGCGCTTCCAGGGCAGCGACCATCGCCTGCAAGATTTCGGCGCTTCGGGTATCGCTTCATAGCCACGCCACGAAAATCCGCCTAGATCGCGGGGCAAAGATCCCCAGGCTTTTGCGGGCGTGAACGGATTCCTGTGCCGGGAAAATCCGCAAAATCGCCCATTGGCCTTGGAATTTCAGCCCAAAGGCGAGTTTCCTCGAGTTCGGAGGAATACTTGCTTAACGACACACACAAAGGACAGTGTCGCAAATCCTGATTCCAGCTCCGCCGACAAGCCCACCGACCGATCGGTCCGGATCGGACGATTCGCTGTTACTGTCGATTGCCCTAAGCGGTCTCCCGGCGGCGCTCAGTCCCGAGATTGTTTAGCTCGTCGCATTAGCCCAGCGTTGATCATAAATACACCTGCTGTGCACCCTCCCCCAAAAAATGGCAGGTCCAAAAACAGTCTTACGACTGTCTGAGCCATTTCAGCCCTCAGAAGCCTGCCTGTGCGAGCGTCCGCGAGTAGAAGTCGAAATCCCGGTGCACATTGCTGATGTAAAGCTGCTTGGACATGTCTTTGGGGACATTTGGCCTCAGGATGCTGACCGGCTGGCTCTCACCAGGCACATCAACAAAATATTCACTGTAGTGAAGGATACAACCCGCGTAGTCGATGGACTTTAAGTACGCAAAATGATCCGGGAAATTGACCATTCCCGTTCCGGGGACGACGTACTCGGCTGTCCAGGGCCAATCCGTACTCGGATCGGAGCGGCGTGGACCGCGGACGGGATCCGTCTTTCGCGCCCAGCGGATGTCATTGCTCGCAATCGAAAGAACGCTCTTATGCGCGAACCGGATCAGTTCCCATACCTCGGGTCCACCTTTCATCGTGCAGTGTCCAAGACCGATATCCATTCCGATGTATTTCGGATCGAAATCTTTAATTGCAAGCCACAAGTCCCATCCGCCGCCGCCGATATTTCCAGCTCCGCCTTCAGTATGATAGACGGCCGTTGTGCCATACTTTTCATTCAGTTTCTCAAGTGCCTCGATCCGAGGCTTCCAGATGTCAAGTTGTGGCTGAATATCTTTGGTGTAATCATACTGCGCGAGTGGGGGAGCCTGGTAATAGCGAAGGCCGAGCTTACTCATCGTGTCGAGATAGGCTTCCGCATACTCCACTTCGGCGTCGCGTATTGGAGTAATAATGATAGGAACTTGCAAGCCGGCCTTTTTCGCCGCCGCGACTGCCTTCGGAAGGTCGCGCGACACGTTTTCTGGAAGCACGTGTCCTCCGCCGCGCACGGTCCAGCCGATTGCGGGCCAACCCGCTTTCGCCGCAGTGTCTGCTGCCTCATCGTAATCAGCCCACTGTAGCGAAATAGAATAGAGCGTCAACAACGGCTTTCCGCCGGGACGGGCTGTCGGTGAGGTCGTTAACGGTCCGTCAAAGTGAGTAGCGTCGCGCCCACGACCGCCTCTGCCGCGCCCACGGCCGGACTCTTGAGCATCCGCTGCGGCTGCAAAGAAGGGTACGGCACCGAGTAATTTCAATGCCTCACGCCGAGACTCCAGGAATTTCCTCATGTCGGCTCTCCGCCAGGTATTTTTCGATTTTACTTCCAGGTTTTGGGCGGTATTCGCCCAAGCTGCCTGTAAGCGCCCGCCGCTCTTATAATTCGTTTCATAATAGATGGCAACAATTATCGACGCTCAATACAAAAGCGGCAATACGTAGGCGATAATCGCACAAAGAGCTGTTCGTCTTAGGGGTAAACCGATGTAAAATACGAAACATTCCGATTCAGTATTGGACTACATGACCGTTGCCATAAGCGTGCCCACCCAAGAAAATGTTCGCCAACAGTTACGCCGGATTCTCGGCAGTAAATCCTTCCGTCAAGTCACTCGGCTTCAGAAGTTTCTGGGGTTCATTGTCGAAGAGACACTGTCAGGTCGTGGTGACAAGCTCAAGGAATTCCCAATCGGTGTAGAGGCGTTCGATAAGGACCCTTCGTTCGACCCGCGCATGGACCCACTCGTTCGAGTGCAGGCGAGAAGGTTGCGGAGCAGGTTGGACCGTTACTATCGCGAAGAGGGTCAAAAAGATGAAATCGTTATCGAACTTCCTAAGGGTGGGTATGAGCCGATTTTTCAAGAGCGCGAGAGAGTAACCAAGACACGAACCATTTTCTCTGCTTTGATTAGCCAAAACACGATAGTTATCCGGCGCTACGAGGACGATAGTGCGGATCACAATCTCGGATATTTTTGCAATGGGCTAAAACATGAAATCATCCGCTCACTATTAGAGCTAGCCGGAATTCGTGTCTCGGCGATGTCTGAGTGCGAGGAAAGAGCATACGATTTTTCTGCGCAGTCGAATGGTCCCTTAATAGTGGGTGGGAGTGTTCGGAAATCGCACAAGTCTCTGCGGATCCTGTCGCACCTGATTGATTCACAAACTAACTATTACTTGTGGTCTGATTCTGTAGATGCGAATGAAGAGGATCTATTAGGCGCACATGAAGAAGTTGCGAGGCGAATCGTTGAGCGATTGCGGGCAGAACTTTCGGGTACACGAACATCGACGCTTTCCCGAACGAAAACCGGGAGCGTTAATGCGAACAACCTTTATCGAAGGGGTCGGTTCCATCTAGAGCAGCGCACGGAGCAAGGATTAATGAGGGCGCTCGAGTGTTTTGATAAATGCATCGAAGAAGATCCACAATATGCCGGGGCATATTCAGGTCTCGCAGACGCTCACGGTCTGCTTGCTCATTATGGAGTACTCGCGCCCGCCGCAATTTGCACGAAGGCCGCGTCGAACGCCGCATGGGCAGTCCTCCTAGATGAAGAGTCGGCAGAAGCACATACGTCCGTGGCGCACGTAAAAGCCACTCAGGATTGGGACTGGCGCTGCGCTGAGCAGGAATTTCTGCGCGCTCTTTGTTTGAACCCGCGTTATGCGACCGCTCACCATTGGTACGCTATGTCCTGTCTTGTGCCAATGACTAGGTTGGACGAAGCGCTCGACCACCTGCGGCAGGCACAGGCTCTTGATCCGGTTTCGTCGATCATTTCTCGCGATGTGGCAATTGCTCACTATTACAACCGAGATCTCGATGCGGCGCTTGAGCAATGCGATCATACAATCGAACAGAATCCGCATTTTGCTGCAGCTTACTGGACGCTGGGCCTTGTGCAGGACGAGCGCGAAGACTTCGACGAAGCCATTGCTGCGTTTCAACGCGCCATCCAACTTTCGCCGGTCAGCCCGCGGATTCAAGGTGCGCTCGCTCGCACGTTTGTGCGTGCCGGCGAACTGGCGCTAGCCCATGAGATTCTAGGAGAACTGATTAAAACATCGAAGCATCGTTACATTTCGCCCTTCGAATTGGCTTCAATCTATTTCGCATTCGATCGGCGAGGACAGGGTTTCCGCTGGTTGACAAGAGCTTTTATTGATCGCTGCTTTGAGTTGCTCGCAATCAAAGTGGATCCGAAGTTCAAATCGGTGTCTGACGATCCGCGCTTTGTGAAACTTTCCGACAAACTCGGCGTTGCGTAACCTTTGGAAGATCGGCAAGGTTTGTAAAGGAAACTCGGGAGCAATGTCGACATGAAAGTATTCACGTCTTATTCGGTGAGCTAAGGTCCCTACGTGGAAGAATTTGTGAAGTTGACTTTTGAACGACGCCGATAACATCAGGAACCCACCCCCAAGGCGGTCTTGGCGGGCACCGCTCGTTATCAGGGACAGAATTTTCGTCTATATGGTAGCTTGGTTCTTTGTCCGACAGAGGTTAGATGTGAAATGCGCGCTGCTTTGTTGATGTCACCATCAAAGATCGAGATTTATGAAATCGCCGAACCGGCCGTCCGGGAGGGCGAGGTTCTGATCCAGCCGATTCGGGTTGGTATTTGCGGAACGGATATTTCTTTTTATCTCGGACACAGACCTGCAATAACTTACCCCTTTGTCCTTGGCCACGAGCTCGTAGGGCGTATAGCGGCAATCGGCGACCAAGTCGACGGATTTAGGACTGGACAAAGAGTGGTTGTAGAACCGAACTATCCGTGTGGTACCTGTTCATTGTGTCTTTCCGGCAGGGGCAACATCTGCGCGAAGAAACAAAGTATGGGCGTTACCGTAGCAGGATGTTTTGCGGATTATGTCACCGCTCCTGCTAAATTCGTTTGGTCATTGCCGGACTCTATTTCGGATTCGGATGCGGCGTGCATCGAGCCCCTCACCGTATCACTCCACGCTCTTTTGCAATCTGGGGCAATGATAGGTGATACCGTAGCGGTATTAGGTTGTGGCGTAATCGGTCTGTTGCTTATACATGCCGCCGTTCGACAGGGTATCAACGTGTTGGCTCACGACAAGACAGAGAGCAAACTTGAATTCGCGACTCGTCTTGGCGCGGTCGCGTGCCAGTCTAACGAGCTCAAAGATCTCTGGCAGAAGAAGAGCGTTTCAACGCTGTTCGAGTGCGCAGGTGCGAACGCAGCCGTAGAACTCGCCCTTGGTTCGGTTCCTAGGGGAGCTCGAGTAGTGCTTTTGGGTCTCAGCTCGTCGTCGGCCAGTTTTATGCCTCTTCGTCTGGTTCGAGAGGGCATTCGTGTTGAGGGCAGCATGATATACGATCATCCTGCGGATTTTGCCCGGTCAATCGCTCTCGTGGAAAAGGGCATCTTGTGCCCGTCTTGTATCGTGAACGACACATTTCAATTTAGTTTAATGGCGACCGCCATGGAGTTCGCGAGCGACGGAAATGCGGCCAAGGTACACGCGCTTATGGCCTAATATCTGTCGAATTACGATTTGTGCCGCACTTGCGTCTGACATGTCCACACTGCAAGCTATCCGAGCATAATTTTAAGAATAACGGAGGAGCATCTCGGTAATTTTGCGAGCGTCTTCTATCGGGATTTGGCCCGGGGCCGACCCGGATTGACCCAGGGCGAACGACATATCTGAACCGAAGAGAAATCCAGCAGTGCGCGTGACACTGCCGAGTGTTCCCATCGCCATCGTGATCAAAGGCAAACTCGGATAGAGCGTTCGCGCGCGTGCCGTGACAAGGAGTAACCGCAGAACGTCTTCGTGCGATTGTGGCATGACGGCTATCTTGGCGATGCAAGCACCATGCGATCTCATACTCTCTATCTTGGAAAGTAAAAAGTCATCGTCGCGCGTACGTTCAAAATCATGGAATGCGAGTATGACTGGAATGCCGCATTGTCCGGCAATTTGCATCAGATAATGGAGAAACTCCTCGTCATTCGCCAACTCAAGATCGACGATGTCGATAGTCGATGAACGGAGCACTGCTTCGATCAAAACGCGCCGGTCAGATTGAGGAATCCCTTGAGCCCCACCTTCATTTTTTGCGCGAAGAGTGAAGATTATGGGCTGAGTTGGCGCAGTTTCACGAATTAAACGTGCCGCTTCGATAAGGGAAGTTGTAGTCGGAGATGAAAAAAAATCGGCGCGCCATTCGATAAGTTCCGGTTTCAGTTTGTGTGCAATTTCCGCTTGCGCGGCTAACTCTCTCAGATTGCGCGGCACGATCGGAATGCAAAAAAGCGGTTGCTCGGCGCCAAATTCTAAATTTCGAACACGAAGTGGAGATGAGATTCGTCGCTTCATCGTTTCTTTCCTCGCGTTTTTGGTTCGCGAACGATTAGACTCGTGCCTGCCGCGCTGTGTTTTCGAATTTACAAGAAGCACGGGATCAAAAACAAGCACTTCTACGCTGCACCAGAGGTACGCTGCAAATTACAGAGCTTTCTGGCGGGGATGAGTGGCGAAGTAGTTCTTGGCATTAAGAAGCGCTAGTCGAACATGCTCCGTATAACCTAGTCTCTTAACACGCTCGAAGTTCGGTAGTTCGAGCGAATATGGTACGTCTGGAATTCGATTCAGAATAGCGGCTAGATCAATCCCACCTTGGCCTGGATCAAGGCGAGCTTCTCGTGCCGTATATATGAGTTCTTCCTTCGTTGATGGAATTTCCGGAGGGGCATCGCAAAGATGCACAATATTAAACCAGGAATCAGGAATCGTCCTGAGATCCTCTAAACTAACTTGTGACCGGCTAAAGTGCAGTGTGTCGACGAGTAAACCACAATTGGGCTTGTTTACGGCTTGAATCATTTCAACGGCATCCCGAAGTGTTCTCACCGCAGCCCAAGTCACGAATTCAAGATTGATTGTCATTCCAATCTTGGCTCCAAGATCGCAGAGTCTTCCAAGAGAATCGATTGCATAGGCTCGATTGGTAGTCCACACACTGCTTACAACTTGCCGAATGCCCAGTTCTGCAGCTGCCTCTAGATCGGGCAGATAAGTCCTGACATCAACATCATCGATGATGCGAGCGAGCTCGACGTCGAGTCCCTTAATACCAGTCTGTCTCAGGGCCGCTTTCAATTCCTTTAGCAGGACAGGATTGTCTGCCAGTCTGTAGTTCGGCTCACCAGGCAGACCGAGTGGAATTGTGCGGAAGCTGGCATAGTCATAGCCCATGCGTGCCGCCAAACAGGTTAACTCTGGTGGTGAATACGTTAGAGCACTGAGGTGCGCGAGGCTAAATCGCGGCATTATTCAAAACTCGCAGTCAGCCGAATTTGCATAGGCTCCCTTGCTGAGCTGTTTGCAAGCGACAACCGCACGTTATCACGGGGAGAGCAAACCGACGTGCGACTTAACGGTATGGCCACCGTTACACGGTATCGGCAGTTTGCAAATGGAGGCCTCTTGTTGTTGAATGCATTGGGAATCTTCCATGCGGGATTAGGCATTCGCGGTATGCGCTCGTGAGCCTGCAATTGTAGGAGTTCACGGAGTGGCCGAATATCGCACAAAACGCATATCGAGAAATATGAACTCTCGCAACTCAGTGCGAGTGGAGGTCAGTTCGGCTATTGCATGTTGTCCTGATCAAATACCCTCCCGCATTAGGCGGTTGGGAATGCAACAAAAGCATTGGCGGCCGTTATGACCGAGCAAATCGTGACTCCTTACTCGGTTCTGCGTGTCGATTCAGCTAAAGGGTTTTTTAATACTCGGGAGTAATCTTCCTGCCGACATCAGGAGACGCGATCGATTTCTCATTGCAGCGGCTGACTCTGCGGAGTGGCGCCGAGACGACGAGAACGCAGGGCATAAACCCGGAACGGTTAAATTGGCAATTATCTCTAAATCGTGGAGTCCTGCCGTCGACGTCGAATACCTTTACGCTCAGGTGGGCTCCCAATGGCCAACGGTTGATGTGCCACTCGATTTTGGCGACCTGCTAGCCGGGGTAGCCCCCTTTGCTATCGAGCATGGTTTAGTTGATGGGCGTGATGGCGTGACACCAGTTTCTATTTACAGCATTAATACGGGACAATTCGCGACCGCCTATGTTCCTACGTGGGGGAAAGGCCTAAGTTATGAGCAACATGCATCCACGGACATTTCTTCCCATTGCGCATCAGACCGCATACGTATCGACTTTCTTCGAACGGCGGGATCTGTCTGCGGTGCGCTCCTCCCAACGGGGCACGTCATCGATAAAGTTGGTTCGTTCAGGACCACTTTGATTGACAATGGCAAGCCGTTGGTGATTGTTCGTGCTGAGGAATTGGGAAAGTCTGGATACGAAACCGGGTCTGACCTTGGATCAGATTCGGCGTTTAGGACTCGTATGGAGGAATTACGAAGAGCGGCAGGACAACTCATGAAACTAGGAGATGTTCGTTCAAAGAATACACCCCAAGTCACGTTGCTTGCGGGCGCAGAGCGTGGAGGAGATGTTGCTGCCGTCACCCTTACGCCCCCGAAATACGAGTCGACGTCGGCGGGTAGCTTTCTCGAAGCGATCACGCTCGGTGCAGCTTGCATCCTTCCTGGGTCAACTGCGGCTTCGATGGTCACTCTGCCGGAGGGCACTGTAAAGCATTTGGTTCTGGAGTATCCCACCGGCCAATTTCTTGTTGAGCTGGAACTGCAAGGTATGGGGGCCGAAGTGAAGGTCCTTCGATCGAGCTTGATCTGCACAGCACAGACGGTACTTAGCGGCGAAATAGTGATGCCCACAGCGGTTCTAGATTGATCCTAACTTGGCTGTGCCGAGACTTCGGCAAAGCAGGAAATCAATAGGTCGAGCATGTCTACCCAACTTGCCGCAAATGTCAGCATCTCTAAACCCACTCGTGTCCGTTATTTCATGCTTTCCCTTGTTTGCATTTTGACTGCGCTCAATTATCTTGACCGCGCCAACCTCGCTGTGGCCGCTCCAGTCATCCAGAAACAACTAAATCTTTCTCCCATATACATGGGATTTCTTTTTTCGGCTTTTGCCTGGGCATACGCTGCGATGCAAATCCCATGCGGCTTTTTTCTGGACCGACTCGGTAACAGGTTGACGTATTCGATTGCTCTCTGTGGGTGGTCGCTTTGCACAGGTCTTTTAGGGCTTTGCAGTAACATCGCCGCTCTGATCGGCACGCGATGTGCGATCGGCTTCTTTGAAGCTCCATCGATTCCGACGAACAGCCGAATCGTAACGGCTTGGTTCCCACGCCGGGAGCGCGGCCTCGCCATTGGCTATTACACTGGGGCCGAATACGTCGGTTTGGCCTTTTGCACGCCTTTTCTCACTTGGTTCCTGGTGACGTTAGGATGGCAATCGATCTTCTACGTCACAGGCGGTCTCGGACTCGTACTGGCAATAGTATGGGCAGCATTTTATCGGGACCCGAAGGATTCGAATCGCGTGAACGCTGCGGAAATAAACTTGATCAAGGAAGGCGACGGATTAGCCGACGCGCTCGGCAATGCAAGGGAATTCACTCTGAGGCACCTGATTCAATTCTTCAGCCATAGACAATTCTTGGGCTTATATATTGGCCAATTTTCAGTCTCCTGCACGACTTGGTTCTTCTTGACGTGGTTCCCGTCATATTTGGTCACGGAAAAGCACCTGGCAATTTCCAAGCTGGGTTTTTATGCGTCTATACCCTTCATAGGGGCCATTTTTGGCGTTTTAGTTGGAGGGAAATGGTCCGATTGGATGATTTCGAAAGCATACTCTGTCGCGCTATCTCGTAAATTGCCTGTCGTCGTTGGATTTCTCCTTTCCAGCTTAATCATAGGTGCCAATTACGCGTCATCCATCAACGGCATTATAGGATTTATGACGGCAGCTATTTTCGGCCAAGCGATTGCTTCGACCGTAAGCTGGGCGCTGTTTTCCGAAATCGCTCCAAAGGATTTCATGGGGCTAGGCGGTGGTGCACTTAATTTCTGCTCGAATCTCGCATCAATAATTACCCCGATCGTCATCGGCGTTATCTTTAGCCGGACACATTCGTTTGCTGCGGCGTTGGTGTTTGTGGGTGCGGTAGCCATTGCCGGGGCGCTGGCATACATATTTATCATCGGACGCGTTTACAGAATCGAGTTCAAAAACTGAGGCCTGGCAGGAGCGCTCATTGCGCCGGATGCAATCGCATATTGTTGGCAACCATCCCGTGCAATTTGCGCTTATGCCGCCAATATTGATCCACACCCGTTTTCCCTGTTATGCTTGCCGCGCGAGTGGCCCCGTGCCGGCTGGCACTAACGTCCTGGCGAGTAATAAAGTATTTCGGCTTGACCGTTAGTGTGCGTCAAAGAGCGTAAAGCTTACCGAGTGAAGAGATTCGTCGATTCCCCCTCTCGTATGCGCGAACGCTTCCCTTGCCCGTGCGGACCTGAAAGCAGACTTGCATGTTGGAATTTTGGTGCCAGATCGGGCCGGTTCATGAGTTCGGCGCATCTATCGGATGGATGGAAAGAAATCGCGACAACGGTTTGATGGCCGCAGTGATTGCTTGGAGCTCTGGATTGAAACGAGGGCGGCGATCATGAATCATCCAAAGAGCGAAACAAAGGGAACTCTCGATTTTTACCGCGGAGCGTTTGAAAATGGCGGCTTATGGTCATGTTTTGGCTACGACGGGTTAGCAGTCGTATTCGATTTGCCCTTAGAGTCTGTTCGCTCTCTCTCCGACGCCAAGAAGCGCGACTTAATGCGCCTACCGTCGCATCTTGCTGATGCGACATGCGAAGACCTCCGGCGTGAGTTGCAAGTACTGGAGGGTCGGAGCGAAGAAGACCGTTTGGCAGGCATTATCCGACGAGCGCTCTCTGTAGCTAGTCGTGTAATTAGAATGCTTTAGCATCTGCTGCAGCGCGTTTTGAGGAATGGAAAGAGTGAATAAGTCGAGAGGCATTTATTTAGTAGGATTCAGTGCTTCAGGGAAGTCGACGATTGCCAGGCTCGTCGGCGAGAAACTTAATTGGCCCGCGTATGATTTGGATGACGAGATTGAAAAGCAGAGCGACCTGAGCATTCCGGTCATCTTTCAGAAGGAGGGTGAGCCCGGGTTCAGGCTGCGAGAAACGAAGGCCCTGCGTTCTTTGTCTGACTCTGATGGGTTTGTGTTAGCAACGGGCGGCGGAACGTTTATCTCATCCACAAACCGGCAACTGATGGCAAGGAATGGGTGGACGATCTGTTTGGAAGGCCAACCGCAAACTTTGCTCTCCCGAATTCAGAGGCAACTCAACGATGCCGATCCGAAAGCAATTCGTCCGTTGCTCGATGCGTTGTACCCGCTGGATCAAATCCGAACGTTGAAAAACAGTAGACAATCTGCCTACGCTCTCTCGGACTGGACTGTTCACACCGACCGGCTTAGCGCTGAGCAGATTGCGGATGAGGTGATCAGGGCCGCCAAGATTCTCGACCGTACCACGGCTCCGATTTCCGATATTTCTGGCGCACCCATGCGCCACTCTCTCAATCCGGATTCGCCTCCGCCAATTGTTGTTGGCGGAGGCCCTTGGCCCTGTTACGTCGTTGTAGATTGGGGACATCTGGCGGCGTTAGGCGATCAACTGAAACACGACCTTCCTCACGCAAAGCGAACAGCTATCCTGACTGATTCCGGCACCTGGGGACGATTGGGTGACGTCCTGAGGTCTTCACTGGACGCCGCAGGACTTGCGGTTCATGTGCGTGAGACGGCGGCGGATGAAAGGATCAAAACACTTGACGAAGTCAAGGCGATCCATGATTGGTTGCTCACCATCAAAATCCGGCGCGACGATGCGGTGATCGTAGCGGGCGGCGGCGCGATCGACGACGTTGGCAGTTTCGCAGCATCGACATATATGCGCGGTGTGCCACTCATCAAGGTTCCGACATCGCTCGAAGGAATTGTCGATACGTCGATCGGTGGCAAGACAGCCATCAATCATCCTTGCGCAAGGAATTTGATCGGTACCTTTTTTCACCCCCGACTCGTGTGGTCCGACGTTTCTCTTTTGCAGAGTGAAGAACCCGAGGAATTGAGGTCAGCTTGGGCCGAAGTTGTGAAGTACGCGATGCTCGAAAGCTCCTTGCTGCGCGACGAAGTGATGGGAACCACATTGCTTGAGCAGCTCGAACAAAATTTTGACGACCTCATCGCGTTGCGCAGGCCGATCTTGCTGACTGTTATCGCAAGATGTGTGGCGTTGAAGGCTCAAGTCGTTGCGGCCGATGAAAGGGACATAGGCCAGTACCGCATATTTTTGAACTATGGCCACACAATCGCCCACGCTTTAGAAACGGCAACGGATTACAAATTGCTTCACGGCGACGCAGTGGCGATTGGCATGACGGTGGAGGCAGCCATCGCGGTAAGACTCGGTATGGCCGAACGCTCCTTGGATAATCGCCAAACACGACTTCTTTCTGAATTCCATCTGCCTACCCGGCTCCCCGCTGTGTCACTTCATAAGCTATTGGAGCTCATTCATCACGACAAAAAGGTGTTTGGCGGCGCTCCCAGCTGGATTCTTCCAATCGGTGCCGGCAGGGCAGTTGTATCGAGATCGGTAAGCGAAAGTGATCTAATAGCTGTGCTTGAAGAACTGTCTGCTTAATACTCTCCTTTTGAGCTCCCTCTCAGAATTGGTTGCCGGTTCTAGTAATGCGCGTTTACCGCGCACGTTTAACCGTATTTTCGTTGACAGACGACTGTGACGCATGTATTAGTCCCTGACAAAGCACCTTTAAAGGGAGGGTGGGATGGACAATTTTGTACCAATGACACGGTCGAAATCGACTCAGCGGCCAGCCTTTTGGGCGCTGCTCCTAGGCTTCGCTTTTTGCTTCCTCTTGGCGTCGCGATATGCCGCCGCTCAACAGTCAACCGCGCAAATTTCCGGCGTCGTAACAGATGCTACCGGCGCTGTGGTTGCAGGAGCGCAGGTCACCTTAACAAACACGGATACTAATGCTGTCAGAACCGCGCAGAGCGCGGATGACGGCAGTTACACATTTCCCGCCCTTCCGATTGGTCCTTACAAGCTGGAGGTCGCCAAGCAAGGCTTTCAGTCTTATGCTCAGTCAGGCATTATACTTCAGGTCAACACGAACCCGGCGATTAACGTCAGCCTCAACGTCGGTAGCGTGAGCCAGACCATTGAAGTACAAGCGAACGCCGCGATGGTAGAAACGCAGAGCAATGGGGTAGGCCAGGTAATTCAGCCCGAACAGGTTGTTGATCTACCTCTCAACGGTCGGCAAGTCACACAACTCGTGAGCCTTGCTGGAGCCGCTGTTAACACTGGTGGAGCAGGTGGTTTGGCGGGGAGCCTCGATTACGAAGGCCCCGGCGGTACCGGCGCTGTGACATTCTCGGTTGCGGGCTCCCAGAGCAACGCAACAAACTACTTCCTTGATGGCTCTTCGAATATGGACTATCGATCAAATGCCGGTGAGCCCATGCCTTTTCCTGATGCGCTGCAGGAATTTAAAGTGGAATCCAGTGCGCTGCCGGCTGATTTGGGCAGCCATCCCGGCGGTGCCGTCAACGGTGCCACAAAATCTGGTACCAATGAGTTCCACGGGGATGCTTTTGAGTTTTTGCGTAATGGGATAATGGACGCTGCCTCTTACAACTTTCCAAACACGAAGGGAGTAATTACCGGCAAGCCGAGTTATGACAGTCTTAAGCGCAATCAGTTCGGTGGGGTTATCGGCGGACCGATTAAGCGCAATAAGCTGTTCTTCTTCTACGGCTTCCAAGGAACAACAGACAGGCAAACGAATCCGCCCGCAACGAGAACGGCGGCTCTGCCCACGCCCGCCATGCTGAATGGAGACTTTACCGCATTCCTTCCCGGCAATCCATATGGATGCAAGGTCTTAACCCTGCCTTCCACGGTGCCTAGCCCGGCAGGCGGTACTCAGCAGTTCACGACCGCGCCGGGAAGCAATATTTTGGCCCCTGGCTGGCTTCAGACTCCTTCGTATCAGATCGACCAGAAAATAGCAGCGCTCTATCCGATTGCGCAGGAGACTGACGCTTGCGGGACGGTCACTACTACGAGCTACCAACATGACCATGAGTTCCAAAACGTGGGACGAGTCGATTGGCAGCGCACGCAAAACGACACGGTTTTCGCGCGTTACTTCACGACTGGCTACCTCTTGCAGTCGACTCTAGCGTCACCAACGAACATCTTGAGTTCGAGCGGCGTCGGCCTGAACGACAGGGTCCAGAACTATAGCATTGGCGATACGCACATAATCAGCCCGCAGATGATCAGTTCTCTACGCGTAAGCTTTCTGCGGACTGCAACGCAGAGGACCGGAAATCCGAATATCCCGAATCTCTGTAGCCTCGGAATGACGAACTCCAGTTGCCCGACTCCTCATATAATGCAGTCTCTATTCTTAGAGCCTGGCAACCAGGGTTGGGATTATGAAAATGCCTTCGGGGTTTCGGAAAACCTCGGATGGCAGATCCATTCCCATCAGCTAGAACTGGGCTTCCAGGGCGAGCACATTCAGATGAACGGTAATGGTACCTTCCAACTGAATCCACTCGCGGGCTTTTCAAATAACGGATACAGCGGAAACTCCGTTGTCGATTTTGTCGCGGGTATGCCGGATACGATGGGGCAAGGGAACGGGCAACTCAGCCGAGACGGTCAAAACCTCCCCTCTCTGTATTTCCAGGACAACTGGAAGATGAGAAGGACTTTTCAGTTGAATTATGGTGTTCGTTGGGACCCTTACTTTCCGTCACATAACAAATACGGCCAGGCGGCTAACTTCAATTTGGCCGCATATAACGCTGGCAGGGTGAGCGGCAAATTCGTGAATGCGCCTGCAGGTGTTACGTTTCCGGGCGATCCCGGATCCAACGGTAAGTCCGATACCTTGAATCACGCTCTGGACTTTTCGCCAAGGGTCGGAATCGTGTGGGACCCACGCGGCAAGGGTCGGGAAACGTTTCGCGCGGGTTACGGGATGTTTTACGACACGTCGCTCATGTGGAACGCTATGCACGTCGTCTTGAATCCACCTTGGGGGAACACTGTGAGCTTTACACCCCTTCCCCCACTGGCGGGATCGCCGATCGCATCATCCGGTGGTGGCGAAGCTAACCCCTACTTCGGTCAACCGGGAGGCAATATTTTCCCGACGCCGTTTTTCCCGCCATCCAACTGGACTTTCCCGGTCAATGGCGGATACGTCTTCCAAGACCAGCAGCTCAAACCGTCCAATGCGCAGCTATGGAATTTATCTTTTCAGAAGCAGATCAACGCCAACTGGCTCGTGTCGGCATCTTACATAGGCAGCAAAACGACCCACATCTGGCTCGGCGACGATGTGAATCCCGCTGTGGTAATCACGGCCGGCATGACAGCGCCGGGAATCGTAGCGAACAGTGTCGTCGCGGGCAACCCCACGAGCGGAGCTTGCACACTTCTCTATAACGGTGCGAACTATACCTTCAATCCGTGCAACAACACTGCGAATGGGAAAAATGCGAATGTAAGCGTTGGCGGCGTGACGGTAAACGATGAATCCGCTCGTAGAGCGCTGAATCTTAGCAATCCTGTTCAGGGCTATAAAATGAGTGGTGGAGTGCTGATGGCTCAGTCGATGGGTAATGCCGCTTATAACGGTCTTTTAGCATCGGTTCAGCACCGGTTAAGCCAGGGCTTCTCTATCAATGCGAATTATACCTGGTCGCACTGCTTGGATGACGGAGAGGTCGGTCAGGATATCGCCGACAATTTCCAAAACCCGTACAATCCAAAAGCAGATTGGGGAAATTGCGGCTCTGACCGGCGGCAGATCTTCAATCTTGCGCTCGTCGCGCAGACTCCGAAGTTTTCCTCTAGTTGGATGAACCGAATTTTAGGCAACTGGAACGGATCCGGCATCTTCACAGCTTCGACAGGTGCGTACGCCAATGTTGTCGATGGCTCGGATGTGTCGCTGCTCGGGCAAAGAGGTGTGCCTGGCTCAGGCGGTCTCACCGACCGACCGAATCAGGTCGGCAATCCATTCCAGCCGGGTAACTTGGGCACAAGCACAGGGTGCCCGACAACGCTTCACACGCTCTTGGCCTGGTTTAACTCATGCGCTTTCGTAAAACAGCCGGTGGGGACCTTCGGCAACACCGGACGGAATTCGCTGCTTGGTCCGGGGCGTTGGAACTTCGATGCTTCGATCTGGCGAACGTTTGTAGTGACTGAACGCCTCAAGATGGACCTCCGCTTTGAGGGCTTTAATGTGTTCAATCATCCGCAATTCGGGAATCCAAACGTAAATCTGAACTCCAGTTCTCCACTTGGCTACATCTCCAGTGCCAGCGCCATGAGAATCATGCAAGCGGCAGTGAAGTTCAATTTTTGATCTCCGCGTTTACGTTTCAAAGGGATAGCCGGCAAGTGGCTCGGCCTTGGACCGGTACCAATTGCGTACGGGAGACTTCGTGACGCGAGCGGCTCTAAAAGCGTAAAGGTGATCGGTAGTCTCGATTCGCCAAATAGCCGCAGAATTGAAATGCGCCAATTCGCTGAGATCGAGACGCATGTAGGTTCATCTGTTTACATATGTTCGAAGCCGCTCGCTTCATGCGCTATTAAACCCCTCTCTATAGCGACAAAGTGAGTTTATAGGTGCCCCGGGGTGGATAATTTCGGCGGGCATTGAGTGTATCGAAATCCCCTAGGCGAGCGGATCTGGTGGTTCTCCTTGGAGAGCACCCTGTTTCAGACAAATGGCATTTGAACCGTGTCTCTCAACGCTGTTGTCGGCCGGCATTGGTGCGTTTATCGCACACACATTTGCGAATTGCGGATTGTTACTAGTCGCGTTTAACGCCTGTGCGTTTATCGCGCACCTTTAACGGTTCCTTACCGTTTTCGGATTGACAGCCGTTCGGTAGCCGATGTAATAGTCCACCATCAAAACACCCACAAGGGGGGCGGGATGGATAAGGTTCTGCGCAGTTTGCGGTTAAAGTCTGCTCGGGGGCAGCTAAAAGTCCTGGTCGTTGTTTTCGCCTTGTGCCTTACCTTACTGGCACAGAACGTATCTGCGCAATCCACAGCGCAAATCTCCGGTGTCGTGACAGACGCTACCGGAGCAGTTGTGGCTGGCGCGCAAGTCCAGGTAACAAACACCGACACCAATGCCGTTCGGACCACGCAAACGGCAGACACGGGCCAGTTCAATCTTCCTTCGCTCGCAATCGGTCCCTATAGGATCGAGGTGAGCAAGGCCGGGTTCCAGACATATGTTCAGTCCGGAATCGTGCTGGAGGTGAACAGCAGTCCCACGATCCCGGTCTCGTTGCAGGTCGGCAGCGTCTCGCAAACGGTGGAGGTGCAGGCGAATGCCGCGATGGTGGAAACACAGAGCAATGGTGTTGGCCAAGTCATTCAGCCGGAACAGGTTGTGGATTTGCCCTTGAACGGCCGCCAGGCAACCCAGTTGATCGCCCTTGCAGGCGCGGCGGTGTCTACGGGTAATGAGGGTACTCTCAGCTATCCTACTGCCGTTGGGTTCTCGGTGGCTGGCAGTCAGAGTAACGCGACAAATTACTTCCTCGATGGCTCCAGCAATTTGGACTATCGCTCGAATGCCGGCGAGCCGTTGCCTTTTCCGGACGCGTTGCAGGAGTTCAAAGTGGCGTCCAGCGCGTTGCCTGCCGATGCGGGCGGCCGTCCAGGAGGTGCAGTCAACGCCATCACGAAGTCCGGCACGAACAGCTTTCACGGCGACGCGTTTGAATTCTTGCGCAACGGAGTGATGGATGCCGCGTCGTATGATTTTCCAAACGCCAACGGAAGTTTAAACAAGCCGAGTTATGACAATCTCAAACGGAATCAGTTTGGTGGAGTAATCGGCGGACCCATCAAGCGCGATAAGCTGTTTTTCTTCTATGGTTTTCAGGGAACCACGGAACGCGAGCAGAATCCGGCTTCTCACAGGACCGTACCCACGGACGCTATGCTGGCGGGCGACTTTACGGCTCTCCTGAAAGGAAATCCCGACAACTGCCCCGTCCAGGTGCTGAATCATACAGTACCGAACCCAAGTGGTGTCGGAACACAGAATCTGACAACGGCCACAGGAAGCAATATTCTGGCGCCGGGTTGGGTCAACACTCCTTCAGCTCAAGTCGACGCGAAAATCGAAGCGCTCTATGGGGTGCAAAGCTTGAT
>JBOGMU010000102.1:0-16975 GCA_050746865.1 Candidatus Acidiferrales bacterium | reverse complement strand
TCGGGCTGTTTTTTAGAGGCCTTCTCAGCGGCGGCGATGGTGTCGAATTGTAAAGACCAGCTGCGGCCGCAAACGATACTGAAAGCCACGCCCTTTGCGGTTCTTTGCGTCTTTTTCGGCCTTCAGTTGCCAGGCCGGGCGCTTGCCACGGTCTGTGCTACCGAAGACCTGCACATATTGCCAATCGCCTGAATCAGAGGGCTGCCAGCTGTTTTTGTCGTCTTTAACGGCGCGCATTCGGAGGTAAATCGTTTGTGTAGACATGGGGTGCTCCAGTTAGATACAGGTGTTAAATACCGAAAAAAGTGTACCAGCGGTGTACCAAGAGAGGAAAGGCCTAAGCATCAGGCCTTTTAATTGGTCTTTCGTAAGGGTAAATAATAGGGCGGAGAGGGTGGGATTCGAACCCACGGTAGAGTTTCCCCTACACTCGCTTTCGAGGCGAGCTCTTTCAACCGCTCAGACACCTCTCCGCAGCGTGTGCGCATTTTAGATTAGCAGACACAAACGCCATGCTCAACCGCAGCGGCCGATCGCCGGCCGTCGTTTGCTATACTGAAGTGGATGGTGTGTGGCCCTTCAAAGAAAACGCCGCGGTTCTCGCGAGCGTTCTTCCTAATGGTGCTTGGAATTTTGTTTGCCGCTTTGCCTAGGGCGTGCAATGCCTATGGTCAGCTTGCACATGAGGCGATCATCGACGCAGCTTGGAATTCTGCGATCCGACCATTATTACTGGCGCGATATCCGTATGCGACCGCCGATGAGCTGAAAGAAGCCCATGCGTACGCTTACGGCGGAGCCGTAATTCAGGATATGGGCTACTATCCGTTCGGCAGCAAACTCTTCAGCGACCTTGTCCACTACGTGCGAAGCGGCGATTTTGCCGAAGCGCTCCTGCGGGATTCCAAAGATATCGACGATTATGCGTTCGCACTGGGCGCGCTGTCGCATTACGTGGCCGACAACGACGGGCACCGCATCGCGACGAATCATGCAGTCCCGATGCTTTATCCGAAGCTGCGCAGAAAGTACGGACCGGTCGTGGTCTACGACGAAAATCCTGCCGCCCACCTGAAAACGGAGTTTGGATTTGATGTGGAGCAGGTGGCGCGCGGCAATTATGCATCGCAGAATTACCACGACTATATTGGATTTCAAGTTTCCAAACCGCTGCTGCAACAGGCGTTTCAGGAGACGTACTGCATACCGCTTGACAGTATTTTCGCGAATTACGACCTGGCAATCGGCACATATCGTGTGGGCGTTAGTTCTGCGATTCCACAGATGACGAAAGTCGCGTGGGAACTTAAGAAAGATGAGATCGAGAAAAACAATCCGGGAATCACGCAGAAGCAGTTTTATTATCACCTGTCGCAGGCCGCGTACCGGAAGGATTGGGGCGACAAATACCGAAAGCCTTCGTTTTTTACGCGCCTGCTTGCATTCATAATTCGTATCATTCCTAAAGTTGGCCCATTCAGGGCGCTCACTTTCCGAACGCCCACGCCCGCTACGGAAACGCTCTTTGTACAGAGTTTTGAGGTGGCAAGCCAGGACTTCGAGAAAGACATTCGTGAAGACCGGAGCATGGGCACAATCGATCTTGTAAATGACAATTTCGATGTCGGTGCGGTCACAGCTCCGGGCGAATATCCCCTAGCCGATGTTACATATGCAAATCTGATGGACCGGCTGGCGAAGAATAAGTTCGCGTATGTGACTCCGGCGTTGCGCGCGCATTTGCTGAATTTCTACAAAGACCCCAACGGGCGAAACGATGTGAAGAACAACAGAAAACGCTGGCGGAAGTTACAAGCGGAGGTCACACAACTGCGCGCGGCTCAGCTGGCCGCCACCCAATAGCACCTGCCTACGGCCTCTTGTCTTACTTAGACTCCGTGATTCTGACGCTGCCATGAAAGCCGCGGAAGGAAACGAGGAACACGGCTGCAATATTCTGCATAGGCGACGCCGAATCGGCGACCGAGATCCCTTTCTTCCATCGAGATCGCGAGCAGCATCAGAATTGTCCAGACGGTGACAACGATCCATAGCACGTGCGTCGCTGCGAGCAGAGAAGCGCCAATCAGAGCAAGAAACGAGCCGCTATAACGTGGATGCCGAAGCTTTGAATAAATTCCGCGCTCTTCCATTGCGCCGCCACCCGAAAGTTCCATCGCGCCGACAAGCCGCGCTGCTCCAAGATCGCGCTTCACTCTCCAGAATATCCAGACTTCCAGTGCGATAAGGATGATACCGAGAATGACGCGCCAGACGGGTGGAATAACCGGCCGCAGCAACTGACGGTGATAGGCGACGAGTAGAAGGGTGACCGGCAACCACGAGAGCGCCAACGCCGCGATGTATGCCGCAGTGCGACGCGTGCTCCAGAAATTCCTTGCAGGATGCAAAACAAACCAATAAAGCGGAATCGGAAGCTGCAGGAAAAGAACAATCGCGGCAACCCACGCGAGAGCCGTCATGCGCTCAATCCGGATCCGCAATGAGAACGCGCAGATCGCGGACGTTAATTCCCGTGGGGCCGGTTGTGATCGCGTCGCTAAGGCGCTCGAAGAAGCGAAATGCATCGCTGCGCTGCAAAAAATCAAAAGCATCAAGCCCGAGGGTTTGAGCGCGGGCCAGCGATTCTCCATTGGCGACCGCCCCGGCAGCGGGGCTGTTGCCATCAATGCCGTCCGTACCAGCGCTGAGAACAGTGACTTTCTGGCCGGCAATTCTAGGCACGCACGTCAGCACAAACGCCGAGTTGCGGCCTCCGGTGCCTTTGCCAATCACCGGACTGCTCACCTCCCCGCCGGCCACCACTGCTACGCGCCGGCCCGGGCAATCGAGCTTCTGTCGCGCGAGCATTCCCAACAAATAATCGGCGGCTTTCTCAAGAGTCCAGTTGTCGGTCTGAACGTCGCACACGCACGGGATGCCACGCGATTCGCAAGCGCGATGGGCAGTGTGCGTGAGGTCACGCTGGCTAAGAATGAGTACAAAATGTGCGGCGGCAAAGGCGGGGTCTTTCTCCTTGAGAGTTTCGGGCAACATTCCCCGATCGAATGCGTCGCGAATTCTTGCGGGCAGTTTTTCCTGAAGTCCGTATTGTTGGATCACTCGCTTGGCATCGGCCAGAGTGGACGCATCGGGCAGGGTCGGTCCAGAGCCCAGCGAGTTTTCCTCTCCGAGAGGTACGTCGCTAATACCGAAGGTCAGCTTTGGCGATCTGGGCGCAGCGGCGGCCAACCGCCCTCCTTTTGTGGCAGAAACGTGCCGACGGATGATGTTGATCTCTTCGATTGGTGCACCGCATCCAGTCAGCGCCGCGTTGAACTTGCGAAACTCGTCGAGAGTCGCGGATATGCTACCGCTGCTCACCATTGGCAGAGGCGATTCAATGATGGATGAGCCCCCGCCTGAGAGCAGGAAGAAAACCAAGCTGCGTTCATCGCAAAGTCGCAGACGATCAAGAATCGTTTTCCCTGCTGCGAAACTCTCTTCGTTGGGCACGGGGTGACCTCCAACGAACGTGCGCCAGCCCCGCATGTTAGGGTTTGGCAGCGTAGGCCCCACGAGAATTCCGTCGAAGCCAAACTCAGGCGCCAAAATATCGCCGAAAGCTTCCGCCATTGCAAAAGAACCTTTTCCATAGGCAATGGCTACGATTTCGCGGTACGTTCGCAAATCAAACGCGTTTCCACCGACGTAGATGAGAGAATCGCTGCGTGCCAGCCTCTTCTCCAAGGCCCCGCGGACGTCGAGCGAGGCCAAAGTCTCGCGGAAAATCGTCTTAGCGAGTTCTTTCATGAGGCTAGTGTGTTCAATGTGTTCGGAGGTTTGCGGCCGGAGAAAAAAGCCACGACATTTTCAACGGCGGTCTGCGCCATTTTTGTTCGCGTCTCGATGGTGGCGCTGCCGATGTGCGGCGCGAGTACATCGTCCTTGCGCGAGAGAAGGCCCGGATGAACTTTCGGCTCCTGCTCATAAACGTCCAGGGCCGCTCCTGCGATCTTTGCAGTCTCAAGCGCGTGAACGAGGGCGGCTTCGTCAACCACAGGACCGCGCGCTGTATTAATCAAATAGGCCGTTGGCTTCATTTTTGCAATGCTATCACCGGAAATTAGATGACGCGTGCTCGGGAGCAGCGGAACGTGAAGGCTGACAAAATCCGATTCGCGAAGAAGCCTCTCCATTGGCGCAAATTCGGCATGCAATTCTTTTTCGACCGCCTCAGGCGCGCGATTTTGGCTGAAATATAGTACGCGCATCTTGAATCCCAAAGAACGGCGAGCCATTTCCCTGCCAATCCGCCCGAGGCCGATGATGCCGAGCGTTTTGCCCCAAACATCGCCGCCGAGAAACGTATCGAACGTAAACCCATTCCATGTGCCGGAACGCGTCCACGCGTCGCCTTCTACAACGCGCCGTGCGATGGCCATCAGCAAGCCCCACGCGAGATCAGCCGTCGTATCCGTAAGCACGCCCGGCGTGTTGCTCACGACAATGCCGCGCTTCGTGCATGCAGCAACGTCGACATGATCGTAGCCGACGGAAGCCGTCGCAATCATCCGCAGTTTCGGAGCGGCGTCGAGTAACTCGGTATCGATGCGCTCCGTCGGCAAACAGATCAGGCCTTCTTTGTGCGCGATATGGCGCAGAAGTTCGTCCGTCGAGATGCGCTCGGGCTGGGCCCAATACTCGGCATCAACGTACCGATCGAGAACTGCACACACGGAAGGAAACAGCGGCTTCGTGACGAATACTTTGGACTTGGTCACCGGCTGCCTCAGATCGGAAATTGCAAACCCGAAGTATACATTGCGAAACGGCGAGAGACGCGCGGTTTCAGCATTGGTTCGCAGCCGCTGCGAGGATTTTCTTATGGAGCGCGTTCAGCTGCGACTCCGAACGGAGATCCAGATTCGAGGTATCGAACGAGATCAGTTGCAACCTTCCGGTCGAGTTGTGGTAGCGCGTGTAAGCTGCACGCAGCGAATCGAGATACGGCGCATCTATCGAAGATTCATAAGGCCGGTTGCGGCGGCGGATACGGTCCAGCAACACGTCATTCTGGGCGTCAACGTAGACCGTCAGATCAGGCCGAAAAATGCTCGCGTCGAGCCCGATGCTGAGGCGCTCATAGAGCTGCACTTCCCGATCATGAAGCAGGGCGCGCGCAAAAATTGGGTCCTTGGCCTGTGTGTAGTCCGATACTACAGGCCGATTGCGAAATGGCGGAACCGTACGCAACTGTTCATATCGCGAAATCATGAACGCAAGCTGCGTTCCGAGGGCCCAGCGGTCGCGGTTCGAGTAAAAATCCGCAAGAAATTCGTTGCCATCAACATCTTCAAGTATCAGATTAGCGCCGAGATGCATCGCCAAAAGCTGGGCGAGAGTCGTTTTCCCAGCACCTATGGGTCCCTCGAAACCTATATACGGCTGATTGACGACGGCCACGTATTTCTTCCTCGGTCAGCGGATGAGTTCTCGGGCAGACCTTAAGCTAAGGCCGCCTGCCACTTTGCGATTAGCGTAGGGCCCGTCTATTTTGCCTGAACGTTCAGTTTTTCGCACTCGCCGCAGTGGGGCCGATCAGCTGTGCCCGGGTGGCGCTTGGTTGCCGGAATGTCGTGAGCCTGTGGGCACCGATTGTTATCGTGATAGACCGTATCCTTCTCTGCATACCAAGGAACCGTTTTGGACATGACGACCTCCTTCGCGGAAAGACGGGTCATTGCGCGGAGGCTACTGCAAACGGCACAGCAATGCAACGTGTGGTTCGGGATGTTTGATTCGGGATGAACCTTCCGGCACCAGATCAGCTTTGCGGCCGGAAGATAGAAAGCAGAACATCTGCAACAGCGGGAATGTGAAACGGCTTCTGCAAGGTAAGCGCGCCCTGCTCGCGCAACGCAGCGATCGCCTCGGATTCAACGAGCTCACCGGTCATGAATATGAACCGAGGCGCTGCTGCTTTCTGCGCGCGGACGCGCTCAAACAATTCGCTTCCTTTCATACCGGGCATATTGAAATCGCAAAGGACCACTTCGCAGCTATTTTTTTCCAGATGATCGAGGGCGTCCTGCGCTGTTGAGAAGCCGACGACCTTAAGGCCACGAGCTGATAATCCATCTTCCATGATCTCCAGAATGCTCTCTTCGTCATCGACGACAACGATCGAGTGCCCCTGAAGAGCCGGGATGATTTTCGATGCGACGCTTGTTGACTTTGCCGGAGCTCGCGCCCTCGTTTGGCTGCCATTATGCGCTGATTGCAAATCGCTTCCTTCAGTGGGTGAGGGCGAGGTTATCGATTGCTGCGCCTTCGCCGAAGATACCTTTGCTGCAGGCAGATAAATACGAAACGTGGCCCCGCCAGTCTGCTGCGATTCGACGTCGATGCTGCCACCGTGGTCCTTCACGATGGCGAGGCAGATCGTGAGCCCCAGCCCACTGCCGCCTCCAGGACGCTTCGTCGTGAAAAAAGGATCGAACAATTTGCCCGCGATATCGGCGGGAATCGGCGGGCCGTCATTTTGGAAACTGATACAAACTCGATCGCCCGCCGGTCTGATCGAAATGGCGATCGTACCCGAAAGTTTTGCGGCGGAAATCGCCTGCTCGGCATTGACGATTATGTTTGAAAAGACCTGCGTAAGCAGTTTGCGATCTGCTTCCACAGGGGCTAGATCCGGACTCGTATCGACATTTACGACGATTCCCTTCTTCTCGAATTCGGCACGTTGAGAAAGAAGGATGTGCTGGATTACGTCTTCAACGCGAAGCGGAATCAAACCGGATGAGCGCGGTCGTGAAAATGCAAGCAGGTTTTGGACGATGTCCGCTGCGCGGCGAGCCTGCTTCAATATCAGCCCGGCCTGTCGCCTTGTGAGTTCGTCGTGCCCGCCCTCTGTCAGCAAATCGCTGACGCCAAGAATCGCGGTGAGCGGATTATTCAGCTCGTGAGCGGCGCCGGCAAGCATTTGCCCCATGGCCGTGAACTTCTCGCGCTCGGCCAGTTGCCGGTCCTGAAGATTCGATTCGGTCACATCGCGGCCCGAGGTGACGATGCCGGTGATTTTGCCGTTTTCATCGAGAAGGGGCGCTGCACTGATGCGGAAAGAGCGGCGCGATCCATCCGCATGCGGCGCTTGCACCTCCACCTGGCCGCGCACGGATCCGCCGGAGAGCAAGCTCTGCATCATGGCATCGAGCTTCTCTCGGTCCTCCGGCCCTGAATTGGACCCGAGGCGCTCTCCGATAAAGAAACTGGCCGGTTGGCCCAAGACGTAACGAACGCTCTCGCTAACGTACGTAAAGCGGCTGTCTGTGTCGAGCAACGCAATCACGTCCGGAAAGCAAGCGATCAGGCGACGCCCGAATTCGCGCTCTTTGTGGAGCTCGTGTTCCATCAAACGCTGTTCGGTGACGTCGCGAAGCGTGGCCTGAATTCGAACGAGCGCGCCTGCAGCGTCGCGGATTCCCCGCGCAGATCCGAGGCAGCAGATCTGCCTTCCACCTTTGCGGACGAGGACAATCTCGACGTCCTGTACGGATCCAGTTTTTTCGATTTTCGTAATCAACGAGGACCGATGCGATGGATCCGCGTACAAGTCGCTAAGGTTGCGGCCTTGCAGATCTTCTTTCGAGGCATATCCGAGCATCCGAACAAGTGCGGGATTTGCATCGAGGATCCGGCCGTCCGGCGTGCTGAAAAGAATGCCTTCGTGAAGCGATTCAAAAAGCTCCATCGAACGCAATTGTGTATCCCGCACCGCCGTAACATCTCGTGCCCAACCGCTCACAATAACTGTGCGGCCATTTTCGCCAGCCGCGTGGACATAGCAATCGAAGTACAACGTCTCGTTCGTGCGCCTGAGCCGGACAGGCACTCGGCCTGACCATGAGCCCGTTCGCAAAAAAGACGGCATTTCGCCGGCGATTTCTTCCGGAAGCGGCACCGCAACGAATTCCGCGAGATTGTGGCCGATAAGATCTGAAAAAGGAACGCCGAGGATTTCGGCAAAGCGAGTGTTGGCTACGCGAATTTCGCCGTCAAGGGTGATCGTAAAGACGGCCTGATCCAGATGATCGATCAGGTCTCGAAAACCCTGCTGGGAACGCGAGATTGTTTCGATCAGCTTTTGGAACTGCGCCTCGGGCGCAGCAGACGCGCTTTCGTGATCTTGTACCGTTTGCGAACGATCCCTGGGCATAGGCTTGCGCGGCGAAAATGCGACCACAACATTTTACAAGGCAGGCAACTTCGAAGCGGACGAGAATGCGGAGCGGCTTCCTATTGTTCAATAGGCGCAGGTTGCTCTAGTTGGCATCAGGCAAAAAAGGGGGCGCAGCGAACTGCGCCCCCTCGGTAGTTAGTGGATCGGTTGCTTTAGCCTTCGGCGACAGCGTCCGTATCTTTGCGCAGGAACTCGAGCGCTGCGGCTTCTTCGGGCGTGAGCTCGGGCTCTTCCGGCATCGGCTCCTCCTTCGGAATTTCGGTGAGGAGCTGAATGTTGCGGTAGCGATCGAGACCCGTGCCGGCCGGAATGAGGCGGCCCATGATGACGTTTTCCTTCAGGCCGCGCAGATAATCGACCTTTCCGGAAATCGCCGCTTCAGTGAGGACGCGGGTGGTCTCCTGAAAGCTCGCCGCGGAGATGAACGAATCCGTGGATAGCGACGCCTTGGTGATGCCGAGCAATAGCGGGCGCCCGATTGCCGGACGGCTGCCATCTGCAACGACGCGTTCGTTTTCCTCGCGGAAGCGGAACTTATCGATCTGCTCGTCCAGCAGGAACGTGGTGTCACCCACGTCCTCCACTTTCACCCAGCGCATCATCTGCCGCACGATCGTTTCGATGTGCTTGTCGTTGATGTTCACGCCCTGCAGCCGATAAACCTCCTGCACGGAGTTCACAAGATAGGCCTGCGTGTACTTCTCGCCGAGGACGGCAAGAATGTCGTGTGGATTGAGCGGACCATCGATCAGCGCCTCACCGGCGCGAACGTGTTCGCCTTCCTGCACGTTAATGTGCGTGCCGCGAGGAATCGAATATTCCTTCATGGTGCGACTATCTTCGCTCTCGACGTAAATCTTGCGCTGGCCCTTCGCGATTTCGCCGTACTTCACCACGCCGTCGATTTCGCTGATGACTGCCGGATCGCGCGGCTTGCGCGTTTCAAATAGTTCCACGACGCGCGGCAAGCCGCCGGTGATGTCCTTGGTCTTCGTGGTCTCGCGAGGAATCTTCGCGAGCACGTCTCCCGGTTGGACGTCGTCGCCATCGGCAACCATCAAGTGAGCGCGCGCGGGCATCAGGTACTTGCGCTTCGCGCGGCCCTGCGAGTCCTTGACCATGATGGTCGGCTGGTGCTTTTCGTCACCCAGAGGAAGCGTGACGACGAGCTGCGAAAGACCTGTGACCTCGTCCACTTGTTCTTCGATGGTCAAGCCCGGTTGCAGGTCCTTGAATTGGATCGTGCCGCCCGATTCGGTAAGAATCGAGAAGGTGTACGGGTCCCACTCGACGAGCGTCTGGCCCACGGTAACCGGCTGGCCCTCTTCAGCTTTCAGCCTCGCACCGTAAACCACGTGGTGGCGTTCCTTTTCGCGTCCCTTTTCGTCGACGACTGCGATCAAGCCCGAGCGGTTCATTGAAATAAGGGTCTTATTACGGCCCTCAACGACCTTGAGGTCGATGAACTTTACGAAGCCGTTGTTGCGGGCTTCCACTTTCGATTGTTCGGTGACTCGCGTCGCCGTACCGCCGATGTGGAAGGTACGCATGGTGAGCTGCGTGCCGGGTTCGCCGATCGATTGCGCCGCAATCACGCCGACCGCTTCGCCCATTTCAACGAATCGTCCGGTCGCGAGGTTGCGTCCGTAGCAACGGGCGCACACGCCGCGGCGAGACTCGCACGTCAGCACGGAGCGAATGTTCACCCGTTCGATCCCGGCCGCCTGAATCGTGTTCGCCAGTTCTTCCGTGATCTCCTGATTCACGTCAACGATCACGTTGCCTTCGTAGTCCTTGATCTTTTCGAGCGAGACGCGGCCCACAACGCGGTCGCGCAACGGCTCGACTTCGACGCCGGCTTCGAGAATTGGTTCGACGTAAATGCCGTCGCCCGTGCCGCAGTCGAATTCGTTAATGATCACGTCCTGCGCCACGTCGACAAGACGCCGCGTGAGATAGCCGGAGTCCGCCGTCTTTAGCGCCGTATCCGCCAAACCTTTGCGGGCGCCGTGCGTCGAGATGAAGTATTGCAGTACGGTGAGGCCTTCGCGGAAGTTCGACGTAATCGGCGTTTCGATGACTTCGCCCGACGGCTTTGCCATCAATCCGCGCATACCGGAAAGCTGGCGAATCTGCTGTTTCGAACCGCGGGCGCCGGAGTCCGCCATAACGTAAACCGGGTTGATCGCGCCCTGCTTGTCCTGCTCTTCGAGCGCTTTGAACATTTCGTCCGCCACTTTTTCGGTGACGTCCGACCAGATTGCGATGACCTTGTTGTAGCGTTCGCCGTTCGTGATCGCGCCGTCCAGATATTGTTGCTGGACTTTGACGACTTCGTGTTCGGCAGCATCCACAAGCTTACTCTTCACGCTGGGGATGACCATGTCGCTGATGCCGATGGAGACGCCCGACTTCGTCGCATAAAGGAAGCCAAGCTCCTTTAGCTTGTCGAGTGCGACGACTGTCTTTTCCAAGCCGAAGCGCAGGTAAACGTACTGCACCAGCGCCTGAACGCCCTTCTTCTTGAGCAGGCCGTTAATGAACGGCATGTCCGTGGGAAGGTGATCGTTAAAGATCACGCGGCCAACGGTCGTGTGCAGGAACTGTTTCTCGAGAGAGACCGGCTCGGTGTGTGAGACGTCCTGATCGTCGTAAGCGTTCGTCAGGTCGATCACTTCGCCCGTGTAACGCATGCGGATCGGCGTGAGTAATTCGACCTCGCCCGCATCGAGCGCCATGACCACTTCTTCGGTAGAGCCGAATGCGCGCCCTTCGCCCTTGGCCTTCGGTTTCGCCTTCGTCATGTAATAGATTCCGAGGACCATATCCTGCGTCGGAATCGCGAGCGGGTAACCGTTTGCCGGCGAAAGGATGTTGTGCGAGCTCAGCATCAGCACGGACGCTTCAACTTGCGCTTCCGGCGAAAGCGGGATGTGCACGGCCATCTGGTCGCCGTCAAAGTCCGCGTTGAACGCGGTGCAGACGAGCGGATGGATGCGGATCGCTTTGCCTTCGACGAGCGTCGGCTCAAACGCCTGGATGCCCAGCCGGTGCAGCGTGGGAGCACGGTTAAGCAGCACGGGATGTTCGCGAATTACGTCTTCGAGAATGTCCCATACGATCGATTCCTGCGCCTCCACAAGCTCCTTCGCTTGCTTGATGGTGGTGCAATGTCCCGCAGCCTCAAGCCGGTGATAGATGAACGGCTTGAAAAGCTCCAGAGCCATCTTCTTCGGCAGACCACACTGGTGCAGCTTTAGTTCTGGGCCGACGACAATTACCGAACGACCCGAATAATCGACGCGCTTTCCGAGCAGGTTCTGGCGGAAACGACCCTGCTTGCCCTTGAGCGTATCCGAGAGCGACTTGAGCGGGCGATTGTTCGTTCCGCGAAGCACGCGGCCGCGCCGTCCGTTGTCAAACAGCGCGTCAACGGCTTCCTGCAGCATGCGCTTTTCGTTGCGGACGATCACATCGGGCGCGTGAAGCTCCATCAGCTTCTTCAGCCGGTTGTTGCGGTTGATCACGCGGCGATAGAGATCGTTCAAGTCAGATGTGGCGAATCGGCCGCCGTCGAGAGGCACCAAGGGGCGCAACTCGGGCGGAAGCACCGGAATCACATCCAGAATCATCCACTCGGGCTTGTTGCCGCTCTTGCGGAACGCTTCCAGCACCTTCAGGCGCTTCGCAAACTTGATTCTCTTCTGAAGGCTGGGATCGACCTTCATCTTTTCGCGCAGCTCATCGGCCAGCTTATCCACGTCCACGCGGCGGAGCAGGTCTTTGATAGCCTCTGCGCCCATCGTGGCGACAAAGCGCCCCGGATATTCCCGTTGCAACTCGCGAACTTTTTCCTCCGGCAGAATCTCTTTTTCCTGAATGCCGGGAACTTCGCCGGGATCGACGCAAACAAACGTCTCGAAATAGAGGATGTGCTCGAGATCGCGCATGGTGATATCGAGCAGGTAACCGATGCGGCTCGGCAAACCCTTGAAGAACCACACATGCGAGCAGGGCGATGCCAATTCGATGTGGCCCAGGCGTTCGCGGCGTACTTTGCTGAGCGTGACTTCCACGCCGCACTTATCGCAGATGACCCCGCGGTGTTTCATCCGCTTATATTTTCCGCACAAGCACTCCCAGTCCGTCACGGGGCCGAATATCTTGGCGCAAAAAAGGCCGTCGCGTTCAGGCTTGAATGTGCGGTAGTTAATCGTTTCCGGCTTGGTCACCTCGCCATGGGACCAGGACCGGATTTTTTCAGGACTCGCCAGCGAAATACGAATGGAATCGAAATCCGCAATCTGGCTGGCTCGGTCATAAGGGCTCGAACGATACAAGGTATGATCCTCCCCTCCGGCTATGCCGGAGAAAGACTCCAAAAAACCGTGGTGCGCGCCCGGCGATTGCTCGCGCAGGCGCGCGTCGCATCATTAGTCGGCGGCTTCGGCCTTTTCCAACTGGGGCTTCTGCCGCTTCATCAACTCGACGTCCAGGCACAGCGACTGCAGCTCGCGCACGAGCACGTTGAACGACTCGGGCACGCCCGGCTCGATGCCAGGTTCGCCCTTCACGATCGCCTCGTAAATCTTGGCGCGACCGTAGACATCGTCCGACTTGGCCGTGAGCAACTCCTGCAGAATGTGCGCAGCACCGTAAGCTTCCAGCGCCCATACTTCCATTTCTCCGAAGCGCTGGCCGCCAAACTGCGCCTTTCCGCCGAGCGGCTGCTGTGTAATCAGCGAGTACGGTCCGATGGAACGCGCGTGAATTTTGTCGTCGACCAGGTGCGACAGTTTCAGCATGTAGATGTAACCGACAGTGACGTTTTGCGCGAACTCTTCGCCGGTCATGCCGTCGTAGAGCGCGATTTTCCCGCTCTCCGGCAGCTCGGTGAATTCGAGCAGGTGCCGAATGTCGTGTTCGCGGGCGCCGTCGAATACCGGCGTCGCAAACGGAACTCCTTCGCGGAAGCCGTAAGCCATGTCGAGCAATTGCTCGTCATCCAGCTCGTTGATACTCTTCCACACCGACGTAGGACCGAAAGCATCCTTGAAATATTTCCGGACCGACTCCGCCCGCTCTTCGGGTCCCAGAAGCTTGCCGATTCGCTCGCCGAGCTCTTTCGATGCCCACCCGAGGTGTGTTTCGAGAATCTGTCCGACGTTCATACGCGAAGGAACGCCGAGCGGATTGAGCACGATTTCCACCGGCGTGCCGTCCGGCATATAAGGCATGTCTTCGGCGGGAACAATCCGCGCGATCACGCCCTTATTGCCGTGGCGGCCGGCCATCTTATCGCCAACGGACAGCTTGCGCTTCATTGCGATGTAAACCTTCACCAGCTTGATGACGCCCGGAGGAAGCTCATCGCCCTTCTTGAGTTTGGCGATGCGCTCGTCCGTGATCTTGCGCAACACGTCAATCTGGCGCGACGTCATCTCCTCGACTTCGTCGATCTTCTCGATTAGGAGAGGATCTTTGTCGTTGAGGCGCAAGCGCTTCAGGTTGCGGGTCGAGATTTTGTCCAGGATGTCGCGCGTCAGCTCGGTGCCCTTCGTAAGCAGGCGCTTGTTCGTGCGCTCGTCGTGGAGGTCGGCGGTCAGCTTCTGCCCACCGAGCAGGTCATTCAACCGCTTCAAACGCTCGTCGGTCAAAATGCGGATTTCGTCAGCGAGGTTCTTTTCGAGCTTCGCCACGTGAGCCGCTTCAATCGCCTTGTGACGCTCGTCCTTCTCCGCGCCCTTGCGGCAGAAGATCTTCACGTCGACGATCGTTCCCTCAATGCCCGGTGGGCAGTAGAGAGACGCGTCCCGAACGTCGCCCGCCTTCTCGCCGAAAATTGCGCGCAACAACTTCTCTTCCGGCGTGAGCGTCGTTTCACCCTTTGGCGTAACTTTGCCTACAAGGATGTCGCCAGGCTTCACCGTCGCGCCGATGCGGATCACTCCGCTCTCGTCGAGGTTCCGCAGGAAGCTCTCGTTGATGTTGGGGATATCCCGCGTGATTTCCTCGGGACCGAGTTTCGTATCGCGAGCTTCGATTTCGTACTCTTCGATGTGAATCGAGGTGTAGTAATCCTCCTGCACCAGCTTTTCGCTAACCAGAATGGCGTCTTCGAAGTTGTACCCGCGCCAAGGCAGGAAGGCTACGAGCACGTTGCGGCCGAGCGCGAGCTCGCCCTTATCCGTGCAAGGACCGTCCGCCAGCACTTGACCTTGCTTCACGCGATCACCCGCGCGAACAAGCGGCTTTTGGTTGATGCAAGTGTTCTGGTTCGAGCGCTTGAACTTCGTCAGAAGATAAATGTCCGAACCAACTTCGCGGCTCAATACGCCGGACTGGTCGGATTCGACGCGCACGATTACGCGCTCCGAGTCGACCTGATCGACGATACCGTCTCGCCTACACACGATCACCGCGCCTGAATCGCGCGCAGTAACGCGTTCCATACCCGTGCCCACGAGCGGAGCTTCGCCCTTGATCAACGGCACGGCCTGGCGCTGCATGTTCGAACCCATCAGCGCGCGGTTCGCGTCGTCATTCTCAAGGAATGGAATCAGGCTCGCCGCCACCGATACGAGCTGCTTCGGCGACACGTCGATGTAATCCACTTCCTCCTTGCCCTTCAGCACGAAGTTGCCGGCCTGCCGGCAGTTCACCAATTCCGTTGTAATGCGGCCCTTATCGTCAATCGAAGCATTCGCCTGCGCCACCACGTAACGGTCTTCTTCCCAAGCCGAGAGATAGAAGCAGTGCGGCTCAACCACAACGCGCCGCCGCTTCAAATCCTCGTTTGTGGCTTCTACCTTTTCGCGCTCTACGATTTCGCCCGCCGTGAATTCGCTGTCGCCAGCGTTCACGATCTGCACGTAATCGATCACGCGGCCGCCCTTCACCTTGCGGTACGGCGATTCAATGAAGCCGAACTCGTTGATCCGCGCATAGCACGAAAGCGAGCTGATCAAACCGATGTTCGGGCCTTCCGGCGTTTCAATTGGGCAGATGCGGCCGTAGTGCGTCGGGTGAACGTCGCGGACTTCGAATCCAGCGCGCTCGCGCGAAAGACCGCCCGGTCCGAGAGCCGAAAGACGCCGCTTGTGCGTGATTTCACTCAGCGGATTGGTCTGGTCCATGAACTGCGAAAGCTGCGAGCTACCGAAGAACTCGCGAATCGCCGCCATCACAGGTTTTGCATTCACCAGGTCGTGGGGCATCGCCGTGGACATTTCCTGGTAGACAGACATCTTTTCCTTGATCGCGCGCTCCATGCGGACCAAGCCGATGCGGAACTGGTTCTCGAGCAACTCGCCCACCGCGCGGACGCGCCGGTTGCCGAGGTGGTCGATGTCGTCCACCGTCCCGATGTTCTTGCGCAGCTTAAGCAGATACTTGATCGCGGCGACGAAATCTCCGGGATCAAGCGTCCGCTTGTCGAGCGGCGTTTCGAGACCCAGCTTGATATTGAATTTCAGGCGGCCAACCTTGCTGAAATCGTACTTGCGCGCATCAAAGAACATTCCGTTGAAGAGCGCAGTTGCCGTTTCGAGCGTCGGGGGATCCCCTGGGCGCAACTTGCGGTATATTTCGATCAGCGCTTCCTTTGGAGTGCGGATTGAGTCCTTGTCGATCGTGCGGGAAATGATGATGCCCGCGTCGTCGCGCTCGGGGAAGCAAACATCCACTTCCGTAATTCCGGCCTCCGCGATGGAGTTCCAAAGCTCGGGCGTGAGCGGCTTATTCGCGTCGAGCAACACTTCGCCCGTCCCACGGTTTACAAGCTCGCCCACCGTGTACGCACCCTCGAGATCCTGGTGAACGACTTCCGCGTGCGCAACCTTGGCCTTGACGAGCTCCTTATAGAGCGCATCGCTGATGCGCTTGTTCATTCCGACGATTGTCTCACCGGTTTTCGCATTGCGAATTTCCTTCGAGAGCTTGCGGTCGATCAGGCCTTCGGACACGTTCCAAAGCAGGTCCTTGTCCTTCAGCGTGATCCGCTCCACTCTATAAAACGTCCGAAGAATGTCTTCGTTTGATTTCATTCCCAGCGCGCGGAGGAAAATGGAACCCAGGAATTTGCGCTTGCGGTCAATGCGCACATAGAGGATGTTCTTCGTGTCGTACTCGAATTCCACCCACGAACCGCGGTATGGAATGATCTTTCCAAGGAAGTAGCTGCGATTATTGGCCGTCTCGAAGAAGACGCCCGGCGAACGGTGCAACTGGCTGACGATGACGCGCTCGGTGCCATTGATGACGAACGTGCCGTTCTCCGTCATCAGTGGAATGTCGCCGAAGAAGACCTCTTGTTCCTTGATGTCGCGAATCGTCTTCGCGCCCGTATCCGGATCCTTGTCGTAAATCGTGAGGCGGATGGTCACCTTGAGCGGTGCCGAATACGTCATGCCGCGCTCTTCGCATTCGCTTACGTCATACTTCAATTGCAGTGTGACCGGATCGCCGCACTTGTTGCAGAAGGTGGGCGTGTTCTTGTTGAACGCGCCGCACTTTGCGCAAATGACGTCACCCGATTTATACGGGTTTGTGACAACCGAAGCGCCGCAATTGCGGCAGGTGGCGCGCAGGTGATGCAATCCTTTCAGGTTGCCGCACTTGCATTCCCAATTGCCGATCGCGTAATCGACAAAGTCGAGCTGTGAAAGCCCTCTGAAATCCTGGATGGGGAACACAGACGTAAACACCGATTGCAACCCGGTATCTTCG
>JBOGMU010000101.1:0-52563 GCA_050746865.1 Candidatus Acidiferrales bacterium | reverse complement strand
GCATCGTATTCCACAGAACGCTCGTATCGTAAAACATTCCATAGCCCGCCCGCAGAGTCTCCCGACCGTTACCCTGCGGATCCCAAACAAATCCCAACCTAGGAGCAAAATTCCAGATTTGCGGATTCGTGTCAGACTTCTCGTTGAAGCCAGAATCGCCTGGGAAAGTAACTCCCGGAGGGGCATTCGGGTAGATGCTGCTAATCGTGCCCGCCTGATATGCGGCTAAGCTAAAATCAGATGCCTGCTTATACTTTGTGTACTGCGGAATAAACGGATCCCACCGGACTCCGCCGTTCACTTGGAACGTCCGGCTGACCTTCCAGTTGTCCTGGAAAAAGAGCGATGGCACATTCTGCGAATCGCGCCCTAGTTGCCCATTGCCCTGTTTAATGCTGACTGCATTACCGGTTAGGAAGTCAGCCAAGCCGTTGCCGGTGAGCGAGCCGTTGAATGTGAGATTCGCGTTCACCTGAAATAATCCGTCGTTATTCATCTGGATGTGTTCGCCTTGGAAGCCGAACGTCATCTGATGCGCGCCATGGGTCCAGCCGATTGTGTCGGAAACCTCAAACGTATTTTCGTAATCGTAGCCGGGGTATCTGGGAGCGTTTGGCGTGGCATATCCGCCGCTAATCGAGTTTTGTCCGGTGAAGTTCGCCGTTTGAGTCGTTACAGCCGCCCCGAGTTGACTCCACGTCGGGACTCCGATCGGCGCTGTCCGCACAGTGGCCGTCCTCAAAAATGCCATGCGAAGCGAGCTGATCAGGTTGGGGCTGATGATTTTTGTATCGCCGATATCGACGGACTGCACGCGGTCCGAAAGGCCCGGCGCGCCCGCGGTGAGAACGTTATGATCCGCATAATACGGGAACAATGTGTAGTTCGTAATGAAGTAGCGCAGGAAAATCGAGTTGTTCTGGCTCTGCTGCCAATCGGCACGCATAACGCTCTGGTTTTCATCATCGCTCGTTTGCGTGTTGTAGCTTGCATCGCCACATGCGTCGGTCGGCGGCGGAAGATACGGTATCAGCTTCGCGGTAATCAACGCCGACGGCGTCGTTAGCAACGACGGCAGTAGTACGTTGCTGTGATGCGCCGTTACGTAGGAATCGCCCAAAAAGATTGGGGACGACTGGCACGGGGGCGCGAGCATTGCAGTAAAATCGCCGCTCAGAGCGGCACCCGTTGGCACGATAGTCGGCTGTACCCCGCCGGCAACGCGTTCCCGGGTGCCTTGGTAGCCATAAAAAAAGAAAAGCTTATTCTTGATGACCGGACCGCCGATTGTCCCGCCAAATTGATTGCGCTTCAGATTGTCTGGTGCGGCTGGCGGAAGCTTGCCGGTGCTCGTAACGAATACCGCTGGATAGGCGTCCATCGCAGTGTTGCGCAGGTAGTCGAAAAGATCGCCGTGAAACGCATTTGTTCCTGACTTTACCGCCGCATTCACTGTTCCGCCGGGACGAATGCCCACATTAGCGGGTGACGCACTCGACTCCACCTTGAATTCCTGCAGCGCGTCCGGAAACGGCATCGGCTCTCCAATATTCGTCCGATAGTCCATGTTTAGCGAACCATCGAGATAGTAGTTCGTCGCATTACCCTGAGATCCGGCAATCGAGAATGACACCGCAGTCGGGTATTCAAGATTGCCCGTGAGCCCGCCGCCGTTGTTGACGACCGCCGCACCAGAGAGCGCGATCAATTGCGTGGCTTGCCGACCATTGAGCGGAAGATCGACAACCTGCTCGGGCTGAATCACCTGTCCAAGGCCTGCGTTGCTCTGCGTCTCCACCATGGCCGCATTGGCCTGCACCTCGACAGTTTGTGTGACTGCTCCGACCTGCAAGGTGGCATTTACCGTCGGGCTTACGCCCACCTGGAGCACGATCCCCGACTGTACGTAAGTCGTGAAGCCCTCTTTCGAGACTTCGAGCTTATATGGGCCAATGGTGAGGTTTGGAAAGCTGTAAGTCCCGTCAGCGCTGCTCTGCGTGGCCCGCGTGGCGTTTGTGCCTGTGTTTGTAATCTGGACTTGCGCACCAGCAATGGCAGCCCCGCTGGAATCCAGCACAGTTCCGGATATTTGTGCCGTCGCTTGTGCGTGCGCGTAGAGGAGCGGCAAACACACGAGAAGGAGTAACGCAGAAATACGTCGCATCGTAGCAACCCCCATTTTTACTTGAAGTGCTGGGCGCAATTTAATTTGCAAAGGCAAGAACCACAAGCAAGTAACGGTAGTGTTACCGCTACACTCGGTCACCCTCTCGGATACACGGACACCAGTCGCTTGTCGTTGCTAGAACGCAAACGCGCTACGAACTTCGATCAGTGCCTTCAGCTTAAGGCCGTGCGATTATTGCGTGCTGCTTAGTCGTTTCCGACCCGTAAGAAATCGGCGATATCCCAGTAACCCGTTCTCGGCATGGGTACGTCGCCCCGCGTTCTTACTTCCAATAAATACGGAACGTCTGCCGCAATTCCCTTGTTCAGCGCCTCCGGCAAATCATCAGGTTCATCGACACGCGCGCCTTCAATTCCAAATGCCTTCGCGAGGAGTGGAAAATCGGGGTTATAGGGAGTACCGTCCGGCTTGCGGAATTCCGTGCCGTACGCATTCTTAAAATATGTCGTGCCGACCGTGCGAATCGTGGAAAAGCAGAAATTGTTGAATAGCACCCATAAAACGGGCACGCCAAGCTCCACGGCGGTCGTAAGCGCTCCGATAACTGAAAGAAACCCACCATCGCCGACGAGGCAAACCACTTTTCGGTTCGGCGCGCCTATTTTTGCTCCAATTGCTGCTGCAGGCCCAAAACCCATGGTGGCAAGCCCGCCGGACGTAATAAATGTGCCAGGATTCGAGCACTGGAGTTGCTGAGCCGCGCCATTCTTGTTCCAGCCCACGTCTGTAACAAATATCGTGTCGTCACTCACAGCCTTCGATATCTCGGCCAGTAGCCGCGCAGGATGAATCGGTTTCGTGCCATCCGACTGGCTCGCGGCCAGTTGTTCGCGCCAATTCTTCTTGCGCTCCTCCACTTTTGGCGTGCGGCACGGACACGGTTCGACATGCCGCCCATCCGCCTTCACGGCACGAGTCAGCTCGCGCAAGGTCTCTTTTGCGTCGCCTACAATTCCGACTTCGACCGGATAGATCTTCCCGATCTCCTGTGGGTCGGTGTCAATCTGAATCAGCCGCGAAGGTGGAATCGCGAATGTATATTTCGGATTCCACGAGCTGCAATCCGCTTCGCCGAATCCAGTCCCAATCGCGATGATTACGTCCGCTTCGCGCGCTGTTTCGTTCGCGACGGACGTGCCCCAGATTCCGGTTGTCCCGAGCGCCAGCGGATGTTTTTCCGGAAAGGCGCCCTTTCCCATCAGAGTCGTTGCGACAGGCGCGCCCGTCAACTCTGCCAATTGTTTCAATTCGCACGAAGCTTCCGAGAGCAGAACACCGTTGCCCGCGAAAATCAGCGGCTTTTTCGCGACCAACAACAAGTCCGCCGCTTTCAAAATGCCGTCGTGCGGTCCCGCTGCGCGCGCGTAATTCGGGCGGCGCTGCACTGTTAGGGGTGTCGCGTCCGTCTGCTGCGAAAAAACGTCCATCGGTATGTCGAGCAACACAGGCCCCGGCCTACCCGTTTGCGCCACGTTCAACGCTCGCGGCATCACGTCCACGAGAAACTTCGCATCGTCCACACGCCATACGCGCTTGCAAAAAGGCTTATAAATATCCCCCTGGGAAGCATCGGCGTGAAAGCGAATTCCCTGATGAGGTTCGCGCGCTTGATGATACGAAGGGGTATTGCCAGTAATGACGATCATGGGCGTCGAATCCGCCGCCGCGCTCGCAACACCCGTGACGGCGTTCGTCATTCCCGGCGAAAGGTGCAGATTCAGCACTGGAAGCTTGTGCGATACGCGAAAATACGCATCTGCCGCATGCGCCGCCATCTGCTCATGCCGGAACGAAACATATTCGATTCCCAGTCGGTGGCAGGCATCGATAAGAGCGTAGTTTGTATGGCCGCACTGCCCGAACACCTTTGTCACGCCTTCCTGTTTCAAACACTCTGCTATGAACATTGCTCCAGTCATCGCTGCGCTCTTTTCAGAATTGCGTGATCTGTTCGGGCACGGGATATCATGTTTGGAATCTCATACACCCGAGAGATTATTTGGATTTATGAGAACGAGCTTCACGCTACCATCCCTGTTCAGAAACCTACAACGAAGTAACGGTGGCATACGGTTACAGTTTGAATCCCGGCTGCCTAACCTGAAAATCTCATTATCGATTCGGCCGTGGCTATTCCTGGGTGAAAGCATGACCAGCCTGACACGGTAACAATCTTGCTGCTCTCCTCACAGCGATGCTAGGCTTTCGCACGGTTCATTCAATTAGGGCTTAATCTAAGCGTTTTCAGTCGTCCGGAGCTAATAAATGGCAAGAGCCATTACCGAAGAAGAGAAGAACCACGCGCAGGAGTTACTTGCGAAGGCCCGCGCCGCGATGAAGGCGACCCACTGCTATGACCAAACCAGAGTAGACGATCTCTCCCGAGCCGTCGCTTGGGCCATCGCAAACGAAAAGACTTTCGTTGCACTCACGGTTATGAGTGTGGAGGAGAGCGGCATGGGCAGCATTGACGGCGCGCCCGCACGACGCTTCAAGGTCGTCGGCATACTGCGCGATGCGCTTCGCCAAAAGAGCGTCGGAGTGATCGAAGAAATTCCGGAAAAAGGCATCGTCAAATACGCGAAACCCGCCGGCGTAATTGCAGGCCTTCTTCCTGTCACGAATCCGGTTGTCACCATGGTCGGCATGGCGATCAACGCTCTCAAGTGCCGCGATGGTGTCATCTTTTCCCCGCACCCAGCGAGCAAGCGCACCGCGATCGAAACCGCTCGCATTCTTCGAGCAGCTTTGCAAAAAGCAGGGGCTCCCGAAGACATCATCCACTGTATCGAGAAACCAAGTATTCCGCTGGCGCAGGAATTGATGTCGATCTGCGACCTGACTGTCGCCACAGGTGGTGCGGCCATGGTCAAAGCGGCTTACAGTTCAGGGAAGCCCGCCTACGGCGTCGGCGCGGGCAACGCCACCATGGTCATCGACGAAACCGCCGACATCGCCGAGGCGGCAGCCAATACCAGGGTCAGTAAGACTCACAATAATGGCTCCGGCTGCTCCTGCGACGGAAACCTCATTGTCGAAGAGTCCATCTATGACCGCTTCCTCGAGCAGCTGCAAAAGGAAGGTGGTTACCTCGCATCAGAGGACGAAAAGGAAAAACTGAAGGCCGTCATGTGGGACGCTGAGGGCCACCGTACAATCGAAACAGTGGCGCGATCTGCGTCCAAAATTGCCCAATTAGCCGGTTTTACGCTGCCAGATCGCGCCAAATTCGTCATAGTTCGTGCAGACGAAATTGGCCGCAACCACGTCTTCTCCGGTGAGAAGCTGGCGCCCGTTTTGTCCATTTTCAAGTACAAGGGCTTCGATAACGCATTGAAAATGGTGGAGATGATCTTCGAGGTCGGCGGAAAAGGCCACTCTTGCGGCATCTATTCCTTCAACGATGACCACATAAATAGGCTTGCACTTATGGCGCCCGTGAGCCGCATCATGGTCCGCCAGCCGCAGGTTCGCGGTAACGCGGGTTCGTTCACAAATGGCATGCCGATGACGGCGAGCCTCGGTTGCGGCACGTGGGGCGGCAACATAATTAGTGAAAATATTGGGGTTAAGCACTTCATGAACACGACCTGGGTCAGCCGGCCCACTCCGGAAGATCGGCCAAGCGAGCAGGAGATTTTCGGTAGGTTCTACAACAGCGGGACGTTCTTATGAATATAATCTCGACATGCGTGACTCAAAAGGACCACTCGCCGGCATCAAAGTCCTCGATATAAGTTCTTATATTGCAGCTCCTTACGGCTGCACGATGCTCGCCGACCTCGGCGCGGAGGTTATCAAGATCGAACCGCCGGGCGGCGACACACTCCGCCATTATCCCTCGTCTTTGCAACAAGAGTCGCGCGCGTTCGTGGGCATCAATCGCAGCAAGTGCGATATAGTGGTTGACGCAAAAAGGCTGGAGAGCGCACTTATATTGAGGCGTTTGGTCGCGTCCGCCGACGTAATTGTCCATAATTTCCGGCCGTCAGTTCCAGAACGCCTAGAACTCGACTATCCGCGTCTCAAAGTGATAAATCCCCGGCTAATCTACTGCGCCTTGACCGGATATGGCGACGCCGGCCCCATGAAAGATAGGGCGGGTTACGATCAAGTCCTCCAGTCAATGACTGGGATATGCACTTTTCAGGGAGAATCGAAGGGCAAGCCTGAAATTGTCTACGGCTCGCCTGTCGATTTCTACGCAGCGTCGATGATCGCATATGCCGTGACGGCCGCTCTCTACCATCGCGAACGAACCGGCGAGGGGCAATCCGTGAGTATCTCGCTTCTCGCGAGTGCGCTTTCGATGCAATCCACGCGTTTTGTCTGGGCGGAAGGCGAGCCGCGCGACGTGAGCCGCGATCTGCGCTCGGGCGGAATCAGCGGCATCCATCCAACCAAGGATGGCCAGATCTATCTTTCGGCAAACACGCCGCACTTCTGGCGCGCATTGTGTGAACTAGCGGGCCTGCCCGAAATGGCCGAAAATCCGAACTACGATTCCGTGCGGAAAAGAGCAGAGCGAACCGACGAAATCGTTCCCAAGATTCGCGCGGCGCTGTTGGCTCGCACCGCTCTCGAATGGGAGCAAATCTTCGGCGAGCGGGTACCAAACTGTGCGGTCCGCCGAATCGAGGATATGTTCGATCACCCGCAGGTTTTATCGCAGGACCTAGTCAACACACTCCAGCATCCAACGGTCGGCAGGTATCGAGCCATGGCGAATCCGATCAAATTCAGTGCGAGCGAACCGACCGACGCCTTTGCCGCGCCCACACTGGGGCAGCATACGGACGAGATTTTGGCCGGATACGGGTTTTCGAAAGACGAGATCGAAAATTTCCGCAAAGCTGGCGTGATTCTTCCCGGTGGCCCGGTAGGACGAGATTGACCGGCTAATGGTATTCCGCTTATGCCAGCAAGCGGCGCGGGGTTCGCGATGAGGCCGGCTCGACCGATCAAAAAAAACATGGTCCCGAGCTATCTTAAAAAATCAACTCACAGCCTAAGGCAGCGTATAAGCAACCACGAGATCGCGCGCGGGGTCCGTCTGCTTCGGGCGCAGGAATTGCGCGAGGTGCCCGGCACCGCCCTCGGCTGTGGCGACGTACTGTTTTCCGTTCGCTCCTTGATACGTGAGCGGCGTCGCGATCGCGCTGTTTTCCAGTTGCACGGACCACAATTCCTTTCCGGTCTTTTCGTCAAACGCGCGGAAGTGATAGTCCGTCGTCGAGCCCACAAAAATCACGCCGCTCGCCGTGATGATCGGCGCGCCGGCATTCGCCGTGCCGGTGATCGGCACGCCCTTCGCCTTGAGGTCGGCATATTCGCCCAGCGGAACACGCCAAACAATGTCGCCCGTGTTCGCGTTTACCGCTATGAGTTCGCCCCACGGTGGGGCGCTGCACGGCAAACCGTCTTGATCTTCAAAAGGCGCTTTGATTTTGCTGTATGACTCGATCCCTTGCGAGTCGGTTGGAACTTCGTGCGCGTTGGTCCCGAGACTCCGCGTGTTCACGATGATGTAGCCCATATTCGGGTCAAACGACGCGCCGCCCCAGTTGCCGCCGCCTTCGGAACTCGGGAAGACCAGCGTGGGAACAATTCCATAAGGTGTGAATGGCCCTTCTTGAACGAGATTGTCGAATTGTGCTTCGCACGTTTTCTGCGTCTCCGGCGAAATCTTGCTCACTTCTTCGCGCGTCATACCCATGCGTGCGAGCGGCGCGGGCTTCACTGGAAACGGCTGCGTCGGCCACGCGTGTTCGCCAGGAATATGACTTGCGGGAACGGGCCGTTCTTCAACTCCAAAGACGGGCTTTCCCGACACGCGGTCGAGAATGAAAAGAAGGCCCTGCTTCGTCATCTGCGCAACGGCGGGGATGTCTACGCCATCTTTTTTCGCCGTGATGAGCGTCGGAGACGAGTTTAGATCGAAGTCAAAAATATCGTGATGCGTCGTCTGGAAGTACCACTTCAATTTTCCCGTTTCCGCGTCGAGCGCAATCAGCGTGCTGGAATAAAGATTCAGGCCGGGCCGCGTGCCGCCGTAAGCCTGATCCGTAGGATTCCCAACCGGGCAGAAAACGAGACCGCGTTGCGTATCAACGGTGATCGGCGCCCAAAGGCTGGGCCCCGAGCGGTCCTGCCAGGAATCATCGGGCCAGGTGTCGTGATTTGCTTCGCCGGGCTGCGGCAGCACGTGGAAGCGCCACACTTCTTTCCCTGTACGCAGATCAAATGCGCGCGGATCACCCGGCAAACCGTAGCGGCCGGTTTCGCCAAGTTCCGGTCCAAGGATTGCGTAGTTCTTGTAAATCGCCGGCGGCGATGTAACGGAATAGCGCGTCGCCGGAACTTTGGGATCGAGTCCCTTGATCAGATCGACCATGCCCTTATCGCCGAAGGAAGGAGCAGGCTGGCCGGTCTCCGCGTCGAGTTCGATCAGTTTGCCGTCGGAAGCAAAAACGATTTTTGGCGTGATCTGAGCATCGCCCGGCCAATACGAAACGCCACGATATTCGCTGAATCGACCACCTTGCCCTGCGGGTGCGTACTTCCAGATTTCCTTGCCGGTTTCGGCATTAAGCGCGATCACGTGCTGTTGCGGCGTGCCGACGTACATCACGTTGTGCACGACGATCGGCGTGATCTCGTCCGTGCCGCCCGTTTCACCGGTGTCATAGGTCCAGGCGAGCCTCAATTTCGAGACGTTCGCTGGAGTGATTTGCTTGAGCGGTGAATACTTGGTGCTGCCGGGATCGTTGCCGTAGGCGGGCCAGTCCGTGCCGGCGCTTTGCGCGTAAACCAGTGACGCGGAAAGCACGACTCCAATTGCGACCTTTGAGAATAAATTGTTCATTTTCCACCACCCTCCGGATGCCCTTTGCGCCGAGCCGCGCGGTTGTCCATAACCGCGTCCGACCGAACTGCATGTCGGCCCCTACGTCAAACCGTCTTGTTCGAAGGCTGCTTTCAATACGAGGCGATCGCGCTTCATGGCGCCGAGGATCATCTCGCGCGGAAGCGTGATTTTGTCCTGGGCGCTCTCGGCGCCGCCGTTTGGATATTCGGCCTGAATTTCGACTGGGCCCGAAAAATTGATCTCTTTTAGGATCGAGCCGAGCTCGGGAAGATTGGCCAATCCATCCCCAAGCGGAACAGCTTTCACTCGATAAGGATTGGGCATCCCACCACCGCCGCGACTCGGAACCGCTCCACCTCTGCCGGCGAAAGCTCCGCCGCGACCGCCACGTCCAGCGCCGCGACCACCGGCCGCCGGTTCGCCGGGAGCAGCGTTCGCAGTTCTAGCCCCACGGCCTTGAGGAGCGTTGGGCGCCGCTTCAGGCGCACCTGCGCCTCGGCCGCGCTCGGGAGCTGCGCCTCGGCCGCGCTCGGGAGCTGCGCCGGGCCCCTCTGCAGCGGCACCGCCTGGAGCGCCGGGACCGCCACGCCCGCGACCGCCGGGAGCACCGAATCCGCCGAGAGGCTGCCCTGCGTATGGACCGCCACCCGATAGCCCGAGATCGAGTTCTATTGTGTAATCTTTCGCGGAGACGCCACCAACATAGGGGCCCGCAGCGCGAAGGTTTAGAGCCCAAGTATTGCCGCCACCCGCGACGACCATGTGGCCGACGTCATAATGAAAGCTGACGTAAGCCGGATCGAAATTCCTGAGGACATAGAGAAAATCCCAGATCGCTGCGCCGACCGTGCGATCGCCTTCATATGTGTGGTACATCGCCTTCATTTTGTATTTCTCGTTGAGCCTCGCGAGCTTCTCAACGCGCGGCTTCAGCGCATCGAGCTGCGGCATCACGGGCTGATTCGTGTCGTAACGAAATGTGCCCCACCAATAGTGCGTGATCCCAAGCGATGCGGCGGTCGCCAGAATTTGCTCCGCGTTTGGCGAGTCCGCGTCCGCGATCGGGCATGTGATGGTGCGAACGAGAATTCCGTGCTTGCGGACTGTGTTGACGAAAGGCGGCAGGTCTTGCGCGACGCGGGTCGGGTCCACGTGCCCCGGGTAGGACCGCACGGTGATATCGAGCCCGTCAAACCCCATGTCGATGACGGCTTGCGCTACCTCGTCCGGCGTGCGAAGCCACTGAAGATGACGCGAGTACGCATCTATCTTCATCGGATTGGCACCCGCAGCCCTGGGCGGTTCAGCGGCGGCCGGTGCAGCGCCCGGAAACTGCGCTCCGCCTACGGATTTTGCGGCCAGGGCCACACCCATACTCATTTGAAAGAATTCGCGTCTATGCATGTCTGTGATTTATGCCAAAAGCGGCATCGGCGCAAGTAGTTCGGTGGCAGGCTTAACCGTGTCACCCGGTTACACTGTCGGATACGGTTAAAAGGTTGTGAGCGGCAAGCCGGCGGTGTTACCCTTCCGCGGCTGAACGCGCCCTTATGTCTTCCCCATCCACGACAAACAGCTCGTCGCCGGCGATAACCGGGGAAAAAACACCGCCGCTGCGTCTGGCGTGGCTGATTTGGGGCATCGGCGCGCTCTTCTATCTCTCCGGGTACTATCTCCGCGTCTCGCCCGCCGTAATGACCACGGAACTGATGCGGTCCTTTCAGACCAACGCGGCTGGCCTTGGAACACTGTCGGGAATTTTTTTCTACCTTTACGTAATCATGCAGGTTCCCACGGGCGTTCTGGTGGACTCCTGGGGACCAAGGAAACTGCTTATTTGGGGTGGAGTGGCGGCTGCCGCCGGGACTTTCCTTTTCGGAGCCACCAGCAATTTCGATCTCGCTTGCCTTGGTAGGGCAATCGTCGGCGGCGCGACGGCCGTTGAATGGCTGGTGCTGCTGAAAATCGGAGCGCATTGGTTCCCAAGGCGCCGATTTTCGGCGCTCGCCGGGCTTGGTCTCTTCTTTGGCAATATTGGCGCTCTTACGGCCCAGGTTCCCTTGCGGCTCATGATCGTTCACTTCGGCTGGAGGGGAGTCATCCTTGTTTCCGGCGTGGTCGTTTTGGTGTTTGCGGGGCTTGCTTGGGCTTTCGTAAAGGACGACCCCTCCGATGCGGGGTATCAAACATATGCGATTGCCGTTTCGGAGGAGGGGCGAAAGGCAAAGACGGCCGATCTTTGGAAGGGATTCCTGAAAATCTTTGGCTACCGAAACACGTGGTTAGTATTCTTCGCGCAAGGCGGCTTTGTCGGCCCCATGATCGCGTTCACGGGTTTGTGGGCCGTGCCATTTCTTACGGCGCGCTTCGGTTTAAAGCCGACGACCGCAGCCGCTGTGTCATCCGTCATGATCATTTGCTGGGCTGTGGCGAGTCCCATTTGCGGAGATTTGTCTGACAGAATTGGCCGTCGCAAACCGATTTACCTCGCGGGCGGCCTGATCTCCACCGTCGGCTGGATCGTGATGTTCTTTGCCAAGGGTTTGCCGCTTACCGCTTTCATTGTCGTCGCCGCAATCACGAGCTTCTCTTGCGGAGCAGTTATTCTCGGTTTTGCCTATTGCCGCGAGTCAGTGCCTTCTCAGTATTCAGGCGCGTCAAACGCCACGGTGAATATTGGCAACATGGTTGGGCCGGCACTGCTTCAACCCGCGATTGGCTGGGTGCTAGACAAAGAATGGACAGGCGCCGTAGCCAACGGAGTCCACACATACGGATTGCATGCCTACCAGATGGGCTTGCTTTTGATCGTGGCGTGGGCTGGAGTCGCGCTCGTCCTGCTGACGTTCACAAAGGAAACTTACTGCAAACAGCAGGTATAGGTCTGACGCAGGCACAAGCTAAATTAAACTACCCCTCCGGCAACGATCGCCAGATCAAATCGACATCCTGTCAAGTATATCAATCTCAAGCCGCAAATCGGGTTGCGAGACCTTCATTGCGACAGAAGGAGTTCTTGCCCGCGTGGGCATTATCTCCTCGGCGAAGCGTGTGCTTCTCTGGGTCTTTTGACACCATTTGCCATTGGTCGTACCATCAACGCGCGAATGTGCCGGACGGGCGCAGATACGGTTCACCGGCTCGAGGGTGGATTCTACGCATGAAAAATCATTTTGAGGGCGATATTGCACGCAGGGACTTTTTGAAGGTGGCCGGCGCAGCGGCTATGTGTGGCCTGCCCCAGAGTTCCTTTGCTGCAAGTTCAGATCGAGCATGTCTAATTATCGATCCTCGGAATCTGCTAGCTTCGAGTGAGCCCGTGAAGCGAGCTATGGAGCGGGTTCGCCGCGCACTCGAGACCAAAGGAGTCTCCTGCAGCGCGGCACAAACAGTCGAAGCGGCCGAGGGCTCCTCGATTTGCATCGTTGCTGCTGGTCCGGATTCGCAATTGGCCCAGGGGTTTCCGCGGAATGCAGCGCTCGTTGCCCCTGAGAGCCTGCGTTTGTCACCGGGCAAATTCGGTTCGTCCGCGGCCGTGTTGGTTTCCGCACGAGATGTCCGCGGTTTTGTGTACGGATTGCTGGAGTTAGCCGAGCGTGTGCAGTTCGGCCCAGATCCAATGCTCGCGCTGCACTTCGCGCAAGTCGTTGAGGAAAAATCTGCGAACGAAGTGCGCAGCGTAGGACGCTACTTCTGCAGCGAAATCGAAGACAAACCGTGGTATTACGACAAGAACTTCTGGAGTGGCTATCTCGATACGCTCGTCGCCTGCCGATTCAATCGCTTAAATTTTGCCTATGGTCTTGAGTACGATTTTCCGCGCGGCGTGACCGACGACTATTTCCATTTTGTCTATCCGTATCTGCTCGACGTACCGGGATATCCCGATGTTCGCGTGATGCAGCTTGCTTCCCCTGATGGCACGAAGCTGGTGTCGCCTGTGCCGCTAAGCAAGGAGGAGCGGGCGAAGAATTTCGAAATGCTGCGTTACATCGCAGCCGAAACGGGTGCCCGCGGCCTTCACTTTCAATTGGGTATTTGGACCCATGCCTACCAATGGACGGATAGCCCGAATGCCTACCATCGGATCGACGGCCTTACTCCGGAAATTCACGCCCAATACTGCCGCGACGCCCTTGCGATCATTCTCAAGGAATGCCCTGAAATTCAGGGCCTTACAATGCGTGTTCATGGCGAGAGCGGAATTCCGGAAGGAAGTTATGACTTCTGGAAAACTCTTTTTGAGGCGATTTCGAATAGCGGGCGCAAAATTGAAATCGATATGCACGCGAAAGGCGTCGATCAGACGATGATCGACGTTGCTGCGGCGACCGGCATGCCCGTCAAGCTGGGCGCGAAATTTTCGGCTGAACATCAGAGCCTCGGATATCAGCAAGCTGATATTCGCGCTCTCGAAATTCCTCGCACAAATCAGACGAACGCACAATCAACTCCGTTCAGCCTGAGCAGTGGATCGCGGCTATTCACTCGGTATGGCTATGGCGATTTCCTCCATGAAGGCGCTCGCTATCGGCTAATGTTCCGCTTATGGCCCGGTACCCAGCGGTACCTGTTGTCCGTCGATCCGGAAATGGCTGCGGCGTACTCGCGGGCGTCGAGCTTTTGTGGGGCCGCAGGTTTGGATCTGATGGAGCCGCTCACATTCAAGGGGCGCGAGGGCTCCGGCGCCGCTGGCGGACGCTGCGCGTATCTCGATGCATCGCTGAATCCGGAATCGGATTGGAAAAAATATGAGTATTACTACCGTGTGTGGGGACGCAAGCTCTACAATCCGAATGCGGATTCCGGCGCGTGGCGCAGATATCTTCAGGCAGATTTCGGCCCTGGCACAAACGCGGTTGAAATTTCCCTCGCCAACGCTAGCCGCATCCTCGCGCTCTTAACATCGGCACACTTGGCGTCGGCCAGCAATCACGATCTCTGGTACGAGCTGCCGACGAATATGCCGATTGTGGTAGGAAGTGAGCCTTCTCCCTACAGTGACACACCGACTCCAAAATGCTTCGGCACAGTGAGCCCGCTAGACCCGCAGATGTTCTCGACCGTAGTTGAATACACGCAGACGCTGCTTGCCGGCCGTGCGGATGCGAAGTATTCGCCTATAGAGGTTGCGCAATGGGTGGAAGATTGCGCGGCAGTTTCGCGCGATTCGCTGAGCGAAGCTCGCCGAAGAGTGAGCTCACAGAGCTCGCCTGAGTTTCGACGTATTGAAGAAGACGTCCTCATCCAAATAGGGCTTGGAACTTTTTTTGCACACAAGCTGCGCAGTGCAGTGCTCTTCGAGATTTATCAGCAGACGGGAGATCCTGAATCGGGCAAACTGGCTCTTGCGCAATATAACGAAGCTCGGCAAGCATGGGCGACCATGGCAGCGCGTGCAACTGCGGTCTACCGTTCAGACATTTCTTACGGCCGCATTCCGAAGCGGCGCGGCCACTGGAACGACCGGCTGCCAGGCATTGACGCAGACATCGCCGCTATGCAGGCCAAAGTAGCATCCGAGCCCCAATTATCGGGCGCCGGAAAGAACGCCGCTCGTGCCATTCGGGAAGCCACCGGTCGCCAAAGCCGGCCAAGCGTCTCGTGCGTCCATACGCCGCCGGACACCTTCGGGCCGGGGCAGCCGCTTGCGCTTGCTTTGGAAGTTTCCGCACTGGCTGCAGGGTCGGCATCGAAATCGGTGCGTCTGTATTATCGGCATGTGGATCAGGCAGAGCGTTGGATTTCGCAAGACATGAGCAGGCAAAACGGCCGGTACGTCGCAACGATTCCGGCTGATTACACCACGTCCGTATATCCTCTTCAGTATTACTTTGAATTATCGGATGGAACGGCGGCATGGATGCATCCTGGTTTCGACAAGACACTCTCAAACCAGCCATACTTTGCGGTCTATAAAAGGATTGGCTGATACCGCCGGATCGCCGCCTTACTTCAGGCCAATTCCGCATTTCAGCGACGCTTCGCCGTGCCTTTTTGCTTTGTTAGCTTATTTGATTTAGAAAGTGGGCGCGCCACTTCTCAATTGACTTCCACTCGATGCTCCTGGTTCTCGCGCCACGTTTTGAAGGAAATACTTTAGATCGGCAGGCGAAGCCTTACTCCGGGCGCGCGGTACTACGAAAATCCCGGAATGCCTTTTACTGGCTCTATTCGATTGGCCTTGTCGCCGTCCTGCATACACTGTTTGTCGAAGTGGAGCGGGAGCATGAGAGTCGATCCGAGCCACTCCGGGGAAGTTGCCGTCGATATTAGCGGGGGTACATAGCGGCAGCCGTATCGGCGCAAAAGGAGCTTCAGGATGTTTAGTGGAATTCTACGGCCATGTGTGCGCTTTGTACGTCCGATTAACGTTTCAATACCTTTAATAATTTTTGCGGGTCTTCTAGCTATTGCAACGTCGGCTTCTGCGCAGGTCTATTCGTCCCCAGGCAACGCGATTCTTGCGCCAGGTGATACGAAAACCTTTACCATCACGGTTCCATCGGGTACGACGCTGGGAAATGTGTCTGTGTTGACTTTTGGCGCGCCGAATCTTGATTTCACGCCAGTTTCGGCTGGGACGACGTGCCCCAACGTCATCAGCGGCACGTGCGCGGTCGAGCTGCAGTTCCAGCCCACGAAACCCGGCAGGCGGCAAGGGGTGGTGCTTGTCACTGATCCGAGTGGCAAGACACTGTTGAGCGTCTCGCTGGACGGCGCGGGCACAGGGCCCGTGGTTGGATTCGCGCCAAGCACTATTTCGACGCTTGTTGGCGGCAGCGCGGGCGCAGGTGCGGCAGGTGGCGCCCAGCTAATGAGGCCCATGGGAGTCGCAATCGATGGGTTCGGCAATTACTATGTCGCAGATCAGAAGGCCAATAAGGTGTGGAGGGTGACTTCGACGGGAGCGATCTCGGCGTTTGCGGGTACCGGCGTGGCCGGCTTTTCGGGAGATGGTGGCTCCGCGACGAGCGCTCAATTAAATGGTCCCACGGACGTTATTGTGGATGGTGGCGGATTTGTCTATATCTCCGACACGAATAACAACGTCGTGCGTATGGTCGATACGAAAGGAGTGATTTCCACGTATGCCGGGCAATACTACGCGCCGGGTACGACTCCTCCCGCTGTATGCTCCACTGCCACGAATTCCGTCGGCGACGGTTGCCCCGCCAATCAGATGACCCTCAATACCCCACTTGGCCTCGTATTTTGCCATGCGCAAAATCTCCACATCGCGGACAAACTGGACAACCGCGTACGCACAATCGACAGAATCACGAACAACACCTTCACGCAGGTGGGCAGCGGAGTGCAGGGTTACAACGGCGACGGCGAACTCAACACAAGCGCCGAGTTGAATGGCCCAACAGGGTTGGACATGGATGCTGCGAACTATATCTACGTGGCCGACTCCGGCAATCACATTATTCGCAAGACTCTGTTGACCGGGACAACGCCCAACCCTATTTCAACGATTGCCGGCACGCCCGGCGCTACAGGCAATTTGGGCGACAGCGGCGCGGCCATGAGCGCCCAACTTAATAGCCCGTTTGGGGTGAGAGTGGATGCCGCCGGCGATGTTTACATCGCCGACCCCGCGAGTAACGTAATTCGAAAAGTGAATGTGGCTACCGGAGTAATCTCAACGATTGCGGGCACGGCGAGTGCCGGTTACAGCGGCGACGCCGGCGACGCAACGAAAGCGCAACTTAATGGTCCATCGGACTTTGCTATCGACGAGAGCGGCAATCTTTACATCGCCGATTCACAGAACGGCGCTGTGCGAAAGATCGATGTGTCCGACGCGCCTTCGCTTTCTTTTGCCGCTACCATGGTTGGATCGACGAGCGCTTCTCAGAATGTTTCCGTGATGAACCTGGGAAACGCACCATTGAATGTCAGCCAGATCACTACCCCGGCAAGCTATTCGCTTGGAGGTCCCAACACCTCGTGCAACCTGTCGAGCGGGGAGGGCCTTAACTATGCCGAGAGCTGCACGTTGGGCGTAGAGTTCGCACCAACAACCGCCGGCACGATCAACGGAACCGTGGTTCTCGCCGACAATGCGACGCCGGCATCTCAGACGATTGCGTTGAGCGGCACAGCGGTCTCGGCCACGGCGGCCGCTTACACCCTTTCGACCAAGACCCCGACAATTTCCATTAGCGCGGGTGCAAACGGCACCGCGACCTTGGTTTTGAATTCGAACGGTTACGCAGGCACAGTGTCGTTCACCACAAGCGTTGCGTCCTCGGATGGCACGCCCGCAGATCTAACGGCGACCGCGACTGCCGTCACTTTGACGCCCGGCGGATCGGGAACATCCACTGTAACGATTGCGGCCAACCAGAGCGCATCCAATCGCACCCCCTCAACTCCATGGGATGGCACCACGACTGTGTTCTGCGCTTTTCTTATAGGCCTGCCGTTTATTTTCCGCCGCAAACGCGGGCTGGCGCTGCTTTTATTCGCACTGGCGATCCCGTTGGCGGGGTCTTTAGTCGCCTGCACCGGGGCGTCTGATCCGCCCAACGCGCCTTCGAACCATGCCACGCGAACCTACGTCGTCACGGCGGCGCCAAAAGCGACTGCGGCTGGATCAATGACTGTGACAAATCCCGCGCCGGCAACAATTACGGTCACAGTACAGTGAGCGGCTCAATAAAAGGCGTCTTGACGCGCTGAACGTGCCATGTCCTATAAAGCCGGCGCCATTAGTACGCGATTCTATTCCATAGGCTTCAAGTTGTGTTTATACTTGATGTATATACATAAGGAGCCTTTAGATGACAACGGCGCGCGTCTTTAAATCTGGAAATGGTTAGGCACTTCGCTTGCCGAGACAGTTCCGGTTGAAAAGCAAGGAAGTCGAGATTTTTCGCCGAGGAGACGAAATCGTACTCCGGGAGAGGCGCAACACTATGGCGCGCGCCTTCGAACTGCTTGCTTCGCTTCCCGCGGATCTTAAGCGGCCTGGCGCCGGTAAGGATCGGCCGCAGAAGCGACATGGACTTTAATGGAAACTCGCTATTTGCTCGACACAAATATCTGCATCTATATCCGTCAGGCTCGCCCTAGAGGGATCCTGCGCACTTCGAGAATCTTCGCTCCAGCGAAGCCGCGCTGTCGGTGATTACGTATGGCGAACTCTTACGGCGCTGAAAAGAGCTCCAAACGGGCGCAGGCGCTGGAACAACTTCGCGAATTGAGTCAGTATCTGCCTGCGTTGTCTCTGCCAATCAATGCTGGGGAAACGTACGGCGTCATTCGGGCACGTCTTGAGTCGCGTGGACAAATGATTGGCAACAATGATTTGTGGATCGCAGCGCACGCGCTCGCCGCAGACTTACCCTAGTCACGAATAATGAGCGGGAATTTCGGCGCGTCCAAGGCCTGAGGATCAAAAACTGGCTGGCGTAAGTCGTCTCAATCAAATATTACGGTCTTCTTACCGTACAGTAGTATCCGATTTTCGATGTGCCATCTTACCGCGCGCGATAGTACAGCCCGTTCAAGATCGCGCCCCTTCTGAATCAGATCATCCAGCGTGTCGCGGTGCGAGATCCGGACCACATCTTGCTCGATGATCGGTCCGTCATCGAGCACCTCGGTCACATAATGGCTCGTCGCACCAATAAGTTTAACGCCGCGCTCAAAAGCTCGCTGGTGAGGATGTCCGCCCACAAATGCAGGCAAGAATGAATGATGAATGTTAATGATCCGGTGCGAAGGGTACGCCGCGATAAAATCCGGAGAAAGAACCTGCATATAGCGGGCAAGGACTACGAGATCGATTTCATGCTCGCGAAGCAGCTGGACCTGTTGCTGTTCGGCCTCTTGTTTCGCTTCCTTCGTTACTGGAATCACGTGTAATGGAATTTTGTAGAAATCTGCCCAGCGTCGCGCGTCAGGATGATTCGCAATCAGCAGCGGTATTTCGCAGGCCAATTCGCCTGTTTCGTGTCGATAGAGCAGATCAACGAGGCAATGCATGTACTTGGAAACGAGGATGGCAACTCTCGGCTGGCTCGCGGAGAGCGCAGCGCGCCACTGCATGTGGAAACGGTCCGCAATCGGTTGGAACGCAGCGGCGAACTCGCGCATATCGATCGCGAACCCGTCCAGGTCCCACTCGACGCGCATTAGGAAAAGATTTTGCTCACGATCCTGGTGGTCGTCCGCGTGTACGATATTTCCATTCGCGCGAAAAATGAAATCAGCGATTGACGCTTCGATCCCTCTTTGATCCGGACAACTCACCAGCAATATCGCGGTGTTCGCCAAAGTTCTCCTTGGGAGCGTGCCTATCCTTCGAGCAGCTTCGCCCAACTGGCGATATGATCCAAAGACTCGCTATGTGTATGATCTAGTCGCAGTGGTGTAATCGAAACGGCACCTGCCAGAATTGCAGCGTGATCCGTTCCGGGCGCAACGTCCGCGCTCACCTTTTCTTCCGAAATCCAATAGTAATGTCGCCCGCGCGGATCTACGCCCGGCTGTAGCAGTGTCCGCGTCACTTTCGGCGATTGCCGCGTGATCCGTACGGGACCGCCGTTCCATTCCTGCGGAACGTTTACGTTCAGGACCACTCCAGGCGGCAATCCTTCTTTGAGAGCTAACGGTACGAGCCGCCTCGCAAACTCCGCTGCAGGCGAATAGTCGATGTCGAGTTTCCGAAAGACCACGGAAAACGCGATTCCCGGTGTTGCATGCACGGCTGCTTCCTTCGCCGCACCTACTGTGCCGGAATAATGGATGTTCTCTCCCAAATTCCCGCCGCGATTGATCCCTGAAACGACCAGATCCGGCTTATCCGCGCCCTTCAACATCGTCGTAAACGCGACGATCATCGCGTCTGCCGGAGTGCCTTCCACGGCGTGCTCGCCGTCCATAATCGTTTCCCAATACACCGGCTGCCGCAGCGTCAACGATTGCGAAGCGGCGCTCCTTTCGTTAAGAGGAGCCACAACCGTAGTCCTTCCGAGCTTTCGCATCGCATCTGCCAGCGCCCGCAACCCGGGTGCATTTATTCCATCGTCATTTGTTACCAGTATGTGTGCCATTGCCGTCCAATCGATCGAAAAAAGCCAATGGATATTCTGAGGCAGGCCGCCTCAAAGAGGAAACGATAGTTCCTTCGACGAACAAAAACTCAAGGAAAGTCGCGGTCTAACCACAGGAGGTTTTTCCAATCTGACTCGTAACGCAACGGGGAAGGACCGGTGTTTCGCGTCAGGGTTCTGACGGAATTGATCCCGTTCGCTTCCCCGTTAATGGTCTTCGTCATTCACCCAACTCCAGCGTGTTATGTAAATGCTGGAACTTCTGCTCCGCCTTTTCATAATCGAGGAATTGGTCCACCGTCTGCTTCATATTCTGTGAACTGTCCGCGATCGTTGTCACATGGCCCCTGTACTCGGGGACGAAAAGGCGGCTATGGTTATCGTTCAGGTACACGATGGCAGCTTGCGCGCTGGCCGCCACCTGGGCTGCGTGGGAGGTTACCTGAGAGATAGCACGCTGCTGCCATGGCTGGGCATCAGCGCTAATCCGTTGCAGTTCGGCGGTGTTAACACCGACAGCGTTGATATGGTCCTTCACCCGTTCAAGATAGAACGCGTGGCTTTCCCAGCTGTACTGCGGCTGGCGTGCCATCGATTCGAGTGTTCCGGCGTGCTTTGTGAGGTCGGCCGCTTGATTTTGAATTTCGGTAAGCAGTCGAGATGCTCGTTCAGTCGCATACATAGACCGTTCACCCGGTGTCATTCGCGGTGAAGCAAAGGCTAGCCCTGTCCAGAACAGCACTAACACGGCGCCCACTGCGGTGATTCGCTTCCAATTGAATTGCATTTTCGTTTTCTCCTTGTGATCTTCGGCGTGGGAGATCGCCGCTGCTGTTTAGTGCCCCGAAGATCTCCCGCGCCGATTTGTGACCTCTGCAGAGAGAATAGATTTTTACGCTTCATCAAACTATCCCCTCCACAGGGTAATTGCGCGCTTCATTGTGGTGATTCCCAAATATGCAAAGGCAGGCGTTGGATCCGCTCAGGAATTCGCCGACACGGTGCGAAGCTGCTTGGTAGGCGAGCTCGTAAGAAGCAATTTGATATGGATACCGATAGGAGAATGTGGACTGCATTTAGCCGGAATGGGAAACTCCAGGACAGTTAGCGTCAGGCATCGCAATTTACGTCAAGGCGTTTCCCTCCGGGTCAGATCGACAGCGCTTTGACTACTCCGTCGAGAGGACCAGCGCAGTCTCCCGACGCGACCGCTGCTGCATCATGTAACGGTCGAAAAACCTGGTCATGGTGCCGCGAATCCTCTGCGAAGCGTCCGCGAGCAGGGTCACGTGGTGTCGGTATTCGGGCTTGAAAAGCGAGTGGCGGCTTTCGCTAAGAAAATTGATTGCAGCCTCCGTACTGATTGCGATCTGCGAACCGTGAGCACTCAATTCCGCGATCGTGTCGCGCTGCCACGCTAAAGTGCTTGGGCTGATTCGGCGGAGATCGAATGTGCGGTCCCAAATTGCATTGATGCGCGTTTTGATTTCGTGTAGGTAGCCTAAGTGTCCCTCCAGATCGGATTCTGCTTGTCTCGTTAACGCTCGTAAGATTTCGGCATTGAGAATGAGCGTGGTTGCCTCATCCTGGACCTTGAAGAGCAATTCCGATGCTCTTTCGACGGCATAGTTCGTCGCTTCTCCCTCTATTGGAGAAGGTCCGCGCATCCCGGCTTTGACGAGTGATTCCTCCGCCCCAATTCGCGTGGCCCACTTGGATTGAATTTGCATGACCCATTCCTCCCTTTGTTTCCGGCGCGCGGCCCTTCGTTCCCTTCAGCAGAACTTCCGCGCGCCGGGCTTCGTTGGCTTCGACATCAACATAGAGCGCGCGCGTATGCGCGGCTATACCGCCCGAAGGGTATTCGTAGAGTCGAAGCTGGGCATTCAAGGCCTGACGCGTCGTGATCTCAGCGTCAGCTGATGATTCCTTTTCGAACCGCATACAAAATGAGCTCGGCTGGAGTATGGAGATTCAGTTTTTCCAGGATGTGCTTGCGATGGGTCTCCACCGTATACGTGCTTATGTTCAGGAGAGTGGCAACCTCTTTGTTTGCTTTTCCTTCAGCGAGCAGTTGAAGGATTTCGCGTTCGCGATCGGTGAGGAGGTCGTAGCTGTCTACCTCGCCCTTCTGTTTCAGCACGCGAACGTAATCCTCGGCCAGAATATGGCTTACCTTAGGGCTGAAGAAGGATTTGTTATGAGCTACGGCCTGAATTGCATTCATCAGATCGCCGGCGGCGGAATCTTTAAGCAAATATCCGCGCGCTCCCGCCTTAAGTGCGCGCATCACATACGATTCGTCGGCGTGCATGCTCAAGATAATGACGGCCGTACCTGCCTGCTCGCTGACAATTTGCCTGGTCGCCTCAATCCCATTGAGGATTGGCATGCCGACATCCATTACTACAACGTCTGGCCTGAGCGACGCAGCCAGTTCGACGGTCTGTCGCCCATTTTCGCTTTCGCCCACCACTTCCAGATGTGGCTGGCGCTCGAGCAGGGCGCGCAACCCAGACCGCATCACCACGTGATCGTCTGCCAATAGGATTTTCAATTTCTTCATGGCACTCTAATCTCCTGGAAGCGGCAGATCCGCCGAAACGCGCGTTCCCCGCCCGGCACGGGAATCGACTCTTAGGTCGCCTCCCAACTGACTTACCCGCTCGTGCATGCCAATCAATCCAAGTCCACGCACGCGCTCCGCGTCGAAGCCCTTCCCGTCATCTTCCACGATCACCTGCAGCTGATTTGGTACTCGCCTCAACGTTACTTTGGCTCTTTTCGCGCCGGCATGTTTCGAACAATTATTCAGCGCTTCTTGAACGATCCTGTACACGCAAATCTTATGTTCCTCCGGCAGATCGTCCGGCACATTCTCGTCCACGGTTTCGACGAGCATACCGGTTCTTTTCGATATTTCGCGCGCCTGCCATTCGACTGCTGCCACGAGACCCAAATCGTCCAGCATAGATGGCCTCAACAAAAGAGACATATTCCGGACTTCATTGACGCACGTTTGCGCCAACCTCTTTATGTTGAGGAGCCCGTCGCGAAAACCACCTCCTTGATCGGGCAGCGTAGCCAGAGCTTCGACGTCGAGTAGCAGGGCGCCAAGCGACTGCCCAACTTGGTCGTGCAATTCGCGCGATATCGCCTTTCGCTCACGCTCCTCGGTGTCGACCAATCGTTTCGACAATTCCTGTAGGTCGCGCCGCGCCATCTGGCTCTGCTTGTATTTGTCTTCGACGCTTTTCTCCAAGCCACCGACGTAAACGATTGTGGCGACCGCCAGAATCAGCCCTAGTCCGAAGGTGATTCCTACCGCCACCAATAAGCGTTTCCGAAATTGAGCAGACACCTCCGTGGTTCTACGGTCGGCTTCGCGCAAATTGTCGCTGTTGATGTTGCTCACATCCCCCGCAATCGCGAGAATGCGAAGATGCTGTGCCGCAACGTCGTTTCTTAGTACAGCACCACCCGATTTTTTCTTCTCGCTCTCGCTCATCGCGAAAATCGGATCCACCATAAACCAGTACCGTTCCATCTCCTGCTGTAAATTCTCAAAGGGTTTGGTTTCCCCGGTGGGCAGCGTCCGAACGCAATCTTCCAACGCCGACGCAGTCTGCTCCTTGCTCGACCGGAGCTCCGCCTCGAGCGCGCGCTGCTCTGCCGGGTCTGCCTCAGCCAGGATGTAATCCCGCACGATCACGCCGGACTCGTAGAGGCTGGTCCGAACCTGCGCGAGGGTCTGCTCGCGATAAAGGAAGTCCTTACGAATTTGTCCATTGTTTGACGCAAAAGCGGCCAGCGTGTGCAGCGAATCAACGCAGATGAACCCCATCAGGATAAGCAGCGCACCAAAGCCTGCAATCAGTGCGCTTCGAGCGCCTAGCCTACGTCTCACGCTTGAGGCAACGTCTGCCGAACCTTCGTGGTTAGTCATTCACTCCTCATTGGCCCGATAGTGTACTGTCCGCCGCCGTCGGCGAAAAGCCCACCTCATCGCGTCATTGTGCCTACCCACCAATGGCACCGGGAATACCGCCTGCGGGGGATACCGCAGATTTTCATCGCGCCGTACTCTTACCCTCGAAATACGATGCCGACCTTCAGAGAGGGAGGCTTCGACAAAACTTACGAGGAGGAAAGACAATGCGCTTCAAAAGCTTTGCCAAAGCGGCCTCGGCTCTCGCTCTCGCGCTGATCATCGGCGCCCCGCTGATAGGCAGTCCGGGCACACGGTACACGGGTGCGAAAACCGACCAGCAAATTCAGCAGCTGGCTACGCAGCAACTGCAGAAGAAAGACAAATTCAACGCGGTATCGGCGTCTGTTGAGGACGGGATCGTCACACTCTCCGGGAAAGTCGACTTGCTGATCGACAAAGCGAACGCCGAAAGGGGAGTTCGCAAAATCAAAGGCGTCGATGGCGTCCGGAACCGCTTACAGATCGCCGGTAAGCAAATGCCCGATGCTGACCTTCGACAGGTCTTGGCCGACAAGCTCCGCTACGACCGCGTTGGTTACGGTATCGTGTTTAACAATTTGACTCTGGCTGTCGACAGCGGGATTGTTACCATCGGTGGACGTGTTCGCGATTACCCGGACCGTGATTCTGCCCTCGCCATTCTCGAGACCACGGCCGGGGTGAAGGACATCGTGGATGATATTGACGTCGCACCGGTATCCACGTTCGACGATCAATTGCGGATTCGGTTGGCGCGGGCCATCTACAGCCATCCGAGCTTGCAAATGTATTCGCTTGATCCGCAAGCACCGATACGCATTGTCGTCGAGAACGGGCGCGTCGAACTGGCCGGTATCGTCAAATCGACCACCGATCGTCAAATAGCTTACGCGCAGGCCGCCTCTGTCCCCGGCGTCTTCAGCGTGCAAAACAATCTCATGGTTGCTTCTATCGCTACACCTTAATTCAAAAAGCAAAGGGCCCGGCGAATCGCATCGCCGGGCCCTTTTGCGTTGGAATCTCGATAGTGGAACTATTGCTTCGTCATCGTCAGGCCGGACACAGTGCCTTCCGTATTGTGTGCGAAGCGAATTCCATACACGCCATCGGTCGATTTCAACTTACCCGCACCGACCACTTCGCTCTTGGGATAGCTCGCAACCTCGGCGCCGTTGATCGAGCAAGAGACTTTGTCACCAGAAACGCTCATCGCGATTTCCTGCGTTACAGGAGAGCCAGGCGCTTCCGCTTTGTGAATCGACGAAGCTGCCGCACCACGCCCGTTCATTTGAAACGGTCCCGGTCCCATTCCGCGCACGATAAACGTGCCATTGCCGTAGGCAGCACAATAAAGATAAGTGGATTGCGGCGTGCCCATATCGTTTCCTGCGATCACAATACCGTAAGGATGCGGATGCGAGTTCAAGTTCATGAATTTCGGCTCATTGAAAGTCGCCTTCACCGTGTAGTTTCCGCTCGCCACGTTCTTCGGATCCCAGTACGTTATCGCCGGGCCGGTCGTCACGTGGAGTACCCCGCTTTCGTCGGTGAGTTTTGCGTCGTTCACGGACATGCCGCGTCCGGCCTCGCTTGCGTCAACTTCCCCCTTCCAACCCGGAGCGGAAATTCCACCGTTTGCAATCGCGCGCGATTGATCCTGAGCTGCCGCACCGGCCTCATGAGCCTGCACAAAAAGCGAACTCCCCGCGCACAGCAGTGCAGCGGCAACCCCCAACATTCCAATCTTCCAGTTCACGTTCATATCACGCTCCCAACGATCCGTTCCCGGATTGCGGAACGAACATCGTAATCGCGCCACCAAAGATATCACTCTTCGCTAGCTTGCGCCTGGTTTGCTGGTGGGCCCGCAAGGATTTGAACCTTGGACCAACGGATTATGAGTCCGCTGCTCTAACCGCTGAGCTACGGGCCCCGCGTTCAGTAACCCCGCGATTTTATATTCATTTAGGCACAGTTTGCAGGGAATTCCGCTCCGGCGCTGCGACAAACCGTCATTTGGACGCAGTCTTCTTCTCATCGGCGGGAGCGTCGTCTTCGCGGATAACAGGAACTCTGTACTCTGCCTTAGTAGGGAAGGAAGCCACTATGTGTGAAGGAATTTCCTGCTCGATGAATCGAGCGTTTGTGTGCGTGACAGCACGGTTGTCGCATAAGTAGCCTTCGGCTCAGTTGTTTACGGCCAAGCGACAAGTCTGGCAGCGTCGTTGCGGTCATCCAGCCGGTTGACCATGGACATGCAAGAAGGGAGGCGCTACTGGCGCTTCCCCTGGGGTCTATTCCCACGCTGCTCTGAAATGGGCGTCGACGACTCTTAGTCAAGGCGCCACAAGCGCGGCTGCGAAAGCATTGAGGTTGAACAAAATGGAAAAGCCGTGGATGGATAGTTTAATGGAGGCGCTCCAGGCGCCTCCGGCGGCAAAGCCTGAAACTGAAGAACACGAGCTTGCAGAACGTGAGCCTGAAGAATCAGCAGAAGAACGGGCATCTGAATGGCATTCGTTCAACGCCCCTGCAGCAAACGAGGAACCTAGTGGCTCCTTGCCTTCGATTGCGTTCGCTGGCGGAGACGCTAGCCGCTGGAAGAGATCAACAAAGGCGCCGCTGGACTATGAAGGCAATGCTTACTGGAACGAATCCTGGTCAGATCGGCTTGTGGGGCACGCGCCGGTCATCGTGGTGGCCTTGCTTTTTGCAAGCGCGATCGGAACGCTGTTTTTCTTCTATAGAGCGCAGGTCGGCAACGCCCTGATTGGGTTGGGTGAAAAAATGTCCGGTGGGCCGACGGCAAAATCTGCCGTGGCGGCTCCGCCGAATCCGCCAGCAGAGCCGCCGCCTCAGCCTGCATCGTCAACGCCGCCTTCTCTGTCGGCAGGTGGGGAGACTGCGACCAGTTCCGTTCCTGATGCCAATAGCACTACGGAGTCTTCTACAAATCGCTTTTCGAGCAATTCAGCCAAACCTGAGCCCCAAGATCATGCACAGCAGGCCCCGCACGAAAATGCGACCGCGGGAACTTCCCAGAGCCTTGGCGACGGTGAAGCTGAGTACGAAGTCGCTCACGCTTCTCTCGGCGCTGCGCATACTCCTGACGCAAAGGCCAGAGCGGCGGAATTGCTGTGGGCTGCGGTTGCCAAGGGAAGCTCCGATGCCGAAATAGAGCTAGCCGATGTCTATGGACGAGGCGAGGGAGTTCGCAGAAATTGCCAGCAGGCGCGCATTCTCTTGGCGGCTGCGCGTGACAAGCACAATCCGCTTGCAGAAAAAGAGGGGTCTGAACTCAGAGTTTACGGCTGCAGGTAAATCGCCCGGAAGCTGGCTTTCGTCTCATTGCGCAGGACTGGACGCCTGGTGCTTGATGATCGTTTCAAAGCCGCTAGCGCTTAGTTGTTCTCTTGCCATGGTTGCGGTCGCCAGATCGGGATAAGGCCCCACGTCCACGCGGTGAAAAGAATCCCCGTCCCGCGTCATCACAAAGGCGGGAAAGCTCTTACTCTTCAAAAGGGCCGCAAGCGCGTCCGCGTTTGCGGGGTGCGTCATCGCTCCGGCTTGCAGCAGGAATCCCGCACGGCGCGTACCAGTCTCGGTTGGGCCAGTTGTCTGCGCCGCCCGAACGTTCGTAACATCGGAACCGGACGCACTGACCGCAGCAGAGCCAGTCGCCGCGGATGGCGGCGCAACTTGTGGCATTGGGCTCACCACTCCCGTCATTTGAGTTGTGACCCGCAACCCAAGCGGAAGTTCTTCCTTCGACGGCTTCAACTGCACGACCACATCGAGGACATCGCGATCTGTTTTCTGCGAAGGATCGTCGCTCAAAACGGATTTTGACTGCATCGCTTGCGATATCTCTACCACCTGGCCATCGAATTTCTTTTCCGGATACGCATCCGCGGTGACGATTGCTTGCTGGCCTAATTTCACGCGCCCGATGTCCCGCTCATCCACCTCGGCTCTCACACGGCGCACGGACTCATCTGCGATGGTAAAAAGAGGTTGAGGTACAAGAGTGCTGTACGATTCGCCCGCCTTTGTTAAAACCTTTAGGATGATTCCCGAAATGGGCGCGCGCACGTTGCATTTTTCTAGTTTGTCCGCTGCGACGGCGATGCTGCGCTGTGCGGCAGCCACCTCTGCGTCTGCGCGCGACACGTCTTCCGGCAGAGGCCGCGCGTCTGTCAGATTCTGCTCGTCCTGAGCTCTTTGAAAATTCGCCTGCGCAACGTCGAAGTCTCGCTTCGCTTGATCGAACATATCGCGCGAAATTTCTGATTTCTGATACAGCGCATCCATCCGCGCCAGATGACCCTGAGCCTGCAACATCACGGCCTTTGCCGCGTCCGTCGCTTGAGCGGCCGCCGCACGCTCTTCTTCGCGATTGCCCCGCAACAGTCGAATACGCGCTTGCCGCGCGCTATCGGCCTGCGCCTTTGCAAGTTCAATTTGCGCACTGATATCGTCGCAGCTTATCTCCGCGAGGAGCGTCCCTTTGCCCACCTGCTGGCCTTCATTGACGAGCACTGCTTTCACAACCCCGTCCGTCGCCGCGCCCACGGAAATCGTCTCGCCGCGTCCTTCCACTCGGCCAAGGGCTGCGAGCTGCACAGCGGAACCGGAGGCTTCGTGAACCTCCACAGGCGTTGCCTGTTGCGCCGATTTGATCCATAAGAAGAAAGGGATCAGCAAAGCCAGGCCCGCAACCGTGATGGCAACGAGCTTCCGCATTAGTTCAGCCCTCCATTCACCTTGCCGTCTCGCAGCGCCACCACGTTCTTTGCAAAAACGCGAAGTCGCTCGTCGTGAGAGACAATCACAACCGTGCGTTTGCCAACTTCGGCAATGTCATGCAGGATTTTGGCGATCGCTTCGCCGGATTTCGAATCCAGGGACGCCGTTGGCTCGTCCGCAAGTAAGATTTTTGGTTCGCGTACGAGCGCGCGCGCAATTGCTACTCTTTGCTTCTCACCGCCGCTCAGTTCATCGGGTTTGAGATGCTTTTTGCCGCTCAACCCGAGGTCGTCCAGATATTCTTCCGCTTTAGGCAGAACATCGTGCCTTTTCTTCCCGCAGACTTCCATTGCGAGCACCACATTATCCAGAGCGCTCAGTGAAGCAAACAAGCGGAAGGCTTGAAACACAAACCCGATTTGCTCGCGCCGGATATTCGTCAACTCGTCTTCCGGCAAACCTGTGACCTCTTTCCCGCTTACGAGGACGCGGCCGTTTTGTGGTTTCAGAAGGCAGCCGAGTACGGAAAGCAGAGTCGTCTTCCCGCTGCCGGAGGGCCCCATGATCAACGTAACGGTTCCGGCCGGAAATGCGAGCGAAACGTCCTTCAGAGCGCGGACCGAAGCCTCGCCCCTTCCGAGCGTTACGTTGACTCCCTCCACCGACAGCCGGCAATCAGACACGGAACACTCTCGCAGGTTCCACCGATAGCGCTGTCCGAATCGAGACGATCGATGCAAGCACGCACATCGCAAACGCTGGAACGAGAACGGCCGGGATTAGCCAAGGTGGAAGATAGATCCACGCAACCGCCTCTTGCGCGAATTGCACGGCCGGTATAGCCAACAACGCCCCCAGAGCGCCTCCGGCAATACCGAAAGCCAGCGCCTGTGCGACAACGATGTTCGTAACAAAGCCCTTTGAGGCCCCTAGTGCCTTGAGTGTGGCAAACTCTTCAAGGCGTTCCAGTGTGGTGGCATAGATCGTCTGCGAGACGAGCACGAGTCCGATCAGAAATGCCAGAAACGCAGCCGTTAGAATTGCGGCCCCGGCGCCCGTCTGGCCAACCCAGTAAAGCTGGGACCGATGCTCGAATTCCGCATGTGTCCGCACATCCACTTCCGGTAATTTGGCAGCCAGCTTCGCCCGCAGCGCGTTCACGTCGTAGCCTTTGGCAACTCGAACCGTCAAATATGCGACCTTGCCATTTCCAAGTCCCGCGTATTGCTGTGCATCTTCGAAAGAGGAAAACGCATAGGGCGATCCAAGAAAAGACGAGAAGCCGCTCACCGTGCCCGCAACGTGCGCCCGCATTCCGTTTATCTCCACATCCTGAGGCGTCGTAAACACCTCAAGTTCCCGTGCGTTCGTTTCATCCAGAAGAATTGCTTCCGGCTCCATTGCATGCAGCGAGCCTCGCAGGTACGGAAGAGGAAAAAGTAGGCCGACGCTCGGATCGGCTCCGATCAGCACAACGATCCGTTGTTGCCCGTCGGGCATCCTGTAAGAGACGAAGTTGACCGACACGCTGCTTACGGACTCGATTCCTGGAACACCTTGTGCGATGTCCTTCAGACGCCCATCCATCGTGGATGCAAAATCGAAGCAAACCACTCCGCGCGGCGTGATCCAGATGTCCGAATCCGTGACGTTTATGATTTTCCCCGCCGCTCTCAAAAAACCGATGAGCAGGCTTGTCTGAAAAATCATGAGGAACACGGCAAACGCCACGCCCAGAGAGGTCGCCACCATGCGCGTTCGATCGTGCAACAGGTTTTGAAGTGCTAATCTCAATTTGCAGCACGCTGCTTGCGCCTAATCACGCCCAGCGCTTGGCATCGGTGCTTGTCCGGGAGCCATTCCGTCAGAACCCCTGGTTTTAAGGAGAAGCGCTGGTTCTAGGCTAGTTCATCAGAGGGTGTATCTGTTTGCAATGAAACGCAATGGCAGGCGTGTCGTGTCCGTAATTGCACACAACGCACTCTGGGGATAGATGCAGATGCGGATACCTTGCAGGTTAAAACAAGCAATTCGGCTACAGACACACTGCGCCTGCCAATCCATAGGCCCAGAGTGTCCGTGTGGCCTCCGCATTTAAAGAGTCCGCTACGCCGTCCTGGTTACAATAATTTACGTACAACGAGCCCACATGCGGCTGTAACCTTTTTCCTGCCGCGGACTCTATTTCTAGAGGCCCTATGGAAGCGCTCGAGATTTTGACCAGAGCCAAAGTGGAGGGCTGGCCGGACGAATATGTTGTCGAACGCGTCCTGGCGGGCGAAACGGCCCTCTACGAAATTATCGTTCGTCGTTATAACCAACGCCTGTATCGCATCGTTCGAGCGATACTCCGCGACGATGCGGAAACTGAAGACGTGATGCAAGAGGCATACGTCCGCGTCTACCAGCACCTGCACCAATTCGAAGCCCGGTCTTCCTTTTCCACATGGCTCACGCGCATCGCCATAAACGAAGCGCTCGCACGTCTGCGCCGCCGAAATCGCTTGCAGCCGCTGGGAGATGACATCGAAAACGGAGAGACTGGCGTGATTTTTCTCAGTGAATCGTTAAATCCCGAAGAAAATGCTTCGAAGGCGGAGCTCGGCCGCATGCTCGAAAGCGCCATGCTCGCTTTGCCTGAGCGATATCGGCTTGTATTGGTGATGCGCGACGTGGAAGGTCTATCGACGCGCGAAACCGCCGACGCCCTCGACATCACGGAAGAAAACGTGAAAATGCGGCTTCACCGTGGCCGCGCTCTGATGCGCAAGGGAATCTACGAGCGTGTGGGATCGGCCGCAAAGGACGCCCTGCCATTCATGGGCGCGCGTTGCGACCGTGTCGTCGAGCGCGTCTTCCAACGTCTATCCTCAGACGCCTCGATCCACGAGTAATGCGTACTGCGTTCAGGATTCCAGCGCCTTCCTACAATAGTCCATGCACTTTGCAAGCTCGGTCATCCGGTCCGAACCGGCCGGCACCGGATATTCAAACTCGATAATCGCGGGGATGGGCCATTTGTTGTCTCGGATTAGGTGCAGCACTTCTACGATCGGCACATCGCCTTGACCAAACGGCACTGTTGCGTCGTCGTATTTCCGGTCCTTCACGTGGATGTGCGTGATGCGTTCATGATTCTCTTTAAGAAACGGTACCGGCGACGTCTTATTGCCCACAAGGAAATGGCCAATATCAAGGTTGGCGCAATTGTACGGGCCGTAGCTCATCGCCTGAGCAAACGCCGCAGGCGTTCCCTGTAGGTGGCCATGGAAGCCGACGCGCATCTGATGTTTTTCGGCAAACGGAGCGAGCCGTTGCGCTAGCGGCATCGCCATCTCGCAGGAAAGTGCGTGTGCTCCCAGCGCTTTGGTCAAGTTGAAGCTATAATCGATTTCCTCGTCGCTTAGCTGCTCCATATTGTCGAACTTCACGACGGCAATCATCACACCGGCATCTTCATACTTCTGGCGGAAGGGCTTTACTTTGTCCATCGAAATCCCGACGCGGAATTTCCGCAGTTCTTCGCGTGCCGCGTCCGTCTGCGCCTTTTGCTCCGGCGTCTCCTGCATGCCGCGGCGTGGTCCGGGCGGCACCTTAGGCGCATTCAAAAATACTTCCACGGGCTGCGACCGCAGCTCGATCCAGCCGACGCCAAGTTTTACGCAATCTGAAAGGACTTCGTCCGGATCCATGGCGTGATTGGCCGGATCGAAGTTGTACGGCACATTCATTCCCAGATGCACGCCCCGGATCGTGGAGTTCACTTTTGCAGGCGATGCCACCAGATCGCTCGTCCATGCTCCCAGGATGCCCGCAGCGGGCAAGGTCGAAACCGCTAATTTCCCGAACTCACGTCTTGTGAAACGCATGATTTCTTCCTCCTAAATTCATAAGCACGTCATCCACAAAGGCCGATGCGGGTATTGCCTTAATGTAACCTTCGGCGGAAGCAAGCAAAGCACCGGGCAATACTGGTTGTCAACGAAATTGCGATGGCGCTTTCTGGTTTTTCCAGCGCGCATCTGCCGCGCTGGGTATTCTAAAAAGTACTGGACAAGCGGGTAATCCGTGGATTATCGTCGGCTCGAAGGAAACGACATTTTATTTGGCGAAATCCGCGTTTGTATGCTCCCCGCCGGGGTTTTCCTTTAGTCCGCCCCCGTCATTTGCATCCAACGCTCGCCTTGACGCAACACGAAACCGGTACCGACCCCAATATGACCGAACGGCGCGTATCCAATGAACGTTACGTCGTACAGGCAGTTGATCGCGCACTCGATGTGCTCGAGGCTTTCCACGGCAACGAAGAGAGCAGCCTCAACGCCATATCGAAACGCGTGGGCCTCAACAAGAGCCGCACGTTTCGTTTGCTTTGCACTCTCTCTCGCCGCGGCTATGTCGAGCGCACGCCCAACGGTCTGGGCTACACTCTCGGCCTTAAGCTCTTCGAGCGCGCGGCGCATTTCCGCCGGGACTTGAAACAGAGCACGCTTCCTTTTATGGAACGTTTGCGCAGGGACTTTAACGAGACGGTGAACCTTGCTGTGATTCACGCCGGCAGACTGCTTTACCTTAATATCCTTGAAAGCTCTCAGCCATTTCGGATGGCCGCGGTCGTGGGCAGCCAAATGCCCATCCACACTACGTCGCTGGGTAAGGCGATGATCGCTCACGCCCGCGAAGAGGAGCTTAGCGGTCTTCTCAAAGCGCTTTCGCCCAATGAGTCGAAAAAGCTGAAAAAGGAATTGGAAACGGCTCGCGACCGCGGTTACGCATTTGATCGCGAAGAAAATGAGCCCGGTGTAACCTGCATCGGCGCGCCGATTTTCGACGATTCCGAGAAACCCATTGCCGCGATCAGCATTTCAGGTCCCTCGGGGCGCATGTCGAACCAGGAGCGTGAAATTGGTACCGCGCTTTGCCAGAGTTGCCGCGAAATTTCGCGGCAGCTCGGCTTTATCGGTCTCGTCCGTGTGCGCAACGGGGGTAAGCCGGCTCCCAGACTGCCGCGCAGTGCATCGGAGAAAGGCTTCGAGTGAATCCCTCGCCCGACCGAGCCGCAGCTACCGTCAATAGCACAGAGGCCGAGCAGCAGAAATCCATTTTGCATGCGGCTGTAGGCCACTGGCGCTGGATCATCTGCGGCCTGCTTTTCTTCGCCACCACTTTCAATTATATCGACCGCCAGGTTATCGGTCTCCTTGAGCCCACATTAAAGCGCGAACTGAACTGGTCCGACCTCGATTACGCCCATATCATCCTTATGTTTCAATTCGCTTACGCCATCGGCTACCTGATCATGGGCCCGATGATCGATCGGCTCGGTACCCGCAAAGGCTACACAGTTTCCGCGTTGATATGGAGCTTCGCAGCGATGGCACATGCGGCCGTGCGTACGGTTACGGGTTTCAGTGCGGCGCGTTTCGCGCTTGGGCTGGGTGAAGGCGGTAGCTTTCCGGCTTCCATTAAGACAGTGGCCGAATGGTTCCCCCGCAAAGAGCGCGCGCTGGCTACGGCCATTTTCAATTCGGGCACGAATCTCGGACCCATCATTGTGCCGATCATTATTCCTTGGATCACCATCCGCTACGGGTGGCAATGGTGTTTCATCCTTACCGGTTTAATCAATCTCTGCTGGATTATTCCGTGGTTGCTCATCTATCGCCCGCCCGAAGAGCACAAAAGCGTTTCGCGTGCCGAGCTCGCTTACATTCGCAGTGACCCATCTGAGCGGCCCGTGAAAATTCCATGGGCACGTCTTCTGCCGCACCGTCAATTGTGGGCGATAGCGATCGGAAAATTTCTCACCGATCCCGTCTGGTGGCTTTTCCTTTTCTGGGTTCCGGACTTCCTGCATCGCGCCCACGGTCTTAGCCTCCTCGAGCTCGGCTTGCCTCTCGTCGTGATCTATGCGGGTGCCACAATAGGTAGCCTGTTCGGCGGCTGGCTTTCAGGAGCGCTTCTCAATCGCGGGTGGAGCTGCAATGCAGCGCGCAAGACGGCGATGTTTGTCTGCGCTTGTGGCGCCGTGCCGATTGTTATGGCCTCGCGCGTTTCCAGCCTGTGGGCAGCAGTAGGAATTCTCGCCCTTTCCACTGCATCGCATCAGGGCTGGTCGGCGAATCTGTTCACGTTGTCATCGGATATGTTTCCGCGCCGCGCGGTCGGCTCTGTGACCGGCGTAATTGGCACCGCGGGCGCCTGTGGCGGCATGTTGATCGCCGAGGCTACTGGATTGCTGCTTCAGAAGACGGGTTCTTACAATTTGATTTTCGCCATCGCCGCAGGTGCGTATCTCACGGCCCTGTTGGTCATTCATCTGATTGTGCCGCGTCTTGAACCGGCTAATCTCGAAGTAGCCTGAAAACGATGGAAATTAAACCGAAAGACGCATGCCGCTGGGATCTCGTAAGTCTTGGCGAAGTCATGTTGCGCCTCGATCCAGGTGACGTCCGCATCGCCACCACGCGCACATTCCATGTATGGGAGGGTGGCGGCGAATACAACGTTGCGCGTGGGCTGCGCCGGTGCTTCGGCATGAGAACGGCTGTTGTCACAGCGCTCGCAGATAATCCCATCGGCCGCCTCGTCGAAGACTTCATGAATCAGGGTGGCGTCGATCAGTCGCATGTGAAGTGGGTTCCATACGATGGTGTTGGTCGCGCGGTTCGCAACGGCCTGAATTTCACCGAGCGCGGTTTTGGAGTCCGTGCGGCTCTTGGCTGCTCTGATCGCGGCCACACGGCTGTTTCGCAATTGAAAGCGGGCGAAATCGACTGGCAGAAAGTCTTTGTATCCGAAGGGGCGCGCTGGCTTCACACAGGTGGAATCTTTGCCGCCCTTTCCGAGACAACGCCAGCCGTTGCCGAGGAAGCGATGCGGAAGGCGAAGGAAAGCGGTGCCATCGTTTCCTACGACTTGAATTATCGCGAGTCGCTGTGGAAATCAGTCGGCGGACGCAAGCGGGCGATTGAAGTAAATCGCGAGTTGGTGCGTTACGTCGACGTTTTGCTTGGCAACGAAGAAGACTTCACGGCCGCGCTCGGTTTTGAAACGCACGGTGTCAGCGAAAATTATTCTCAGTTGAACACCGATAGCTTTCGCCGCATGATCGAGCAGGTCGTGGCTGCCTTTCCGAATCTGAAAGTTGTAGCCACTAGCTTGCGCAATGCGAAAAGTGCGACTCGCAATGACTGGGGCGCGATTTGCTGGGCCGAAGGCAATTTTCATCGCGCCACGTTGCGCGAGGACCTTGAAATATTCGATCGCATCGGCGGTGGCGACTCTTTTGCATCCGGGCTAATTTATGGATTTCTCGTGAACCGCGGGCCGCACTGGTCGGTCGAATGCGGCGCTGCCCATGGCGCGCTCGCGATGACCACACCGGGCGATACGACGATGGCAACGCTCTCTGAAGTTGAACGTGTCATGAAAGGAGCCAGTGCCCGCGTCGCCCGTTGAGCGGTCGGTTTTGTAGCGGCCGACTTTGTTTTCAGCCGGTCACGTAGCCGAGTGTCGTGCCGCAGCAAACGTGCACCGATCGAAATTGGTGGGGTTTGACAGGACTTCGATTTTTACGAAGGTCGAAAAGAACGCTGAGTTTGACCGCTATTGGGGACGCGCGATAAGACATACAAAACCTAAATGAAACGCCTCACAAAATCCGAAGTTCTGCAATGGATCCGCGAAGTCGGTATCATCCCCATTGTTCGCGTCGATAGCACGGAACTCGCGCGTCGCGCTGTCACCGCTATCCAAAAGGGCGGCGTCACCGTGCTGGAAATCACCATGACCGTCCCTGGTGCCGTACGTATGATTCAGGAGTTAGCAAACGAGATGGGTGGCGAGACTCTTATTGGTGCGGGCACCGTTCTTGATCCGGAAAAAGCGAAAGAATGCCTCGCGGCCGGCGCGCAATTTATCGTGAGTCCCGCGCTTAATCCGAAGACCGTCGCCTACTGTAAGGATGAAGGCGTGGTAGTCTTGCCCGGCGCCCTGACGCCGACTGAAATCGTCACAGCATGGAATCTCGGTGCGGATATGGTCAAGATCTTCCCGGCTGGTGAGGTGGGCGGCGCCAGCTACCTCAAGGCGGTTAAAGCGCCTCTTCCTCACATCAAAATGATTCCCACTGGGGGCGTTTCGCTATCTACTGCCAAGTCATTTCTCGATGCGGGCGCGGATGCCTTAGGCGTAGGCAGCGATCTCGTCAGCGTCTCGGCTCTGAAGCAGGACAAAGACGCGCAAATCACTGAGAAGGCGAAGCAATTTGTGCAGATTGTGAAAGAGTTCCGCGGCGAAACGGTTTCAGCGGAAGGCGGACGTGCGTGAGAGCAGAGGGAAGCGGTTTGTTCTTATAGGGTTGTTTGCAGACAGGAGGAAAAACGATGACTCAGATTCGCAGGCGCGATTTTATCGCGGGGATGAGCGCATTAGGGGCATTGTCTTTAGCAGGCGGAGTTGCGAGGGCTAATATGGATTCACCATTTCAGGTTGGCGTAATCTCAGATGAAATCACTCAGGACTTCGGGCACGCTTGCGACATCGTGTCGAAAGAGTTCGGTATGCACTACGTCGAACTCCGCGAGTTATGGAGTAAAAACCTTTTCGATCTCGATGACAATCAATTAAAAGAAGCGAAAAGCATCATCGCAAAGAATAATCTCCGCGTCATCGACATCGCCAGTCCGCTTTACAAGGTCGATTGGCCCGACGCTCCGAAATCGAAATTCAGCCCCAAACGCGATGAGTTCGGTGCGAAGTTCGCCTTCGATCAGCAGAAAGACGTTTTGGATCACAGCATCAAACTGGCGAAAATGTTCGGTTCTCCCCGCGTTCGCTGCTTCGACTTTTGGCGTCTCGAAGATCAGAAGCCTTACCGCGATGCGATTGACAAGGTGTTGCTCGACGCCGCCAACAAGCTCGGTGATAATGGGCTCATTCTCGTCCTCGAAAACGAGCCCTCCTGCAACACTGCTACTGGCGAAGAATCCGGAAGGCTCCTCGCTGCGGTCCAATCTCCTCATTTTTTTCTGAACTGGGATCCCGGCAATGCCCAATATCATGGTGAGACGCCCTATCCCGATGGCTATAGCCATATTCCGAAGAACCGAATCAACCATTGCCACGTCAAGGACGCGGGAAAAAAGCCGAATGGAAACGGCTATGAATGGGCATGCATGGGTAAGGGCCTGATCGACTGGGTCGGTCAGTTCCGCGCGCTTAAGAACGACGGCTATCGTCACGCCGTCAGTCTCGAAACTCACTGGCGCGGCGGAGGCACGCCCGAAGAATCGACGCGCCAATGCTGGGCCGGAATGAAAGAAGAGCTGACCAAAGCCGGCATTCTAAGCTAAAAGTCGCCCGACGCCCAGAACGGTAGGGGCGCATGATTGCTGCGCCCTTTTGTCTCGTCGCCGATGTTTCGACTGTAGCTTCGCTTGTCGTCTCTCGAATGTCGTAACTGGGACTTTAATCATGACCATTCACGTCGGCCTCATCGGAGGCGGAAACATCAGCAGCACGCATGCGCGTGCCGTTGATTCGATTCCCGGCGCCAAAGTCGTCGCCGTCTACGGCCCCAATCCGGCGAAGACAGGAAACTTGGGCACTTCGCATCACGCCGCCGTTTACGGCAACCTCGAAACCCTTCTCACGCACCGTCCGATGGAAATGGTCATCATCGGGAGCCCATCCGGTTTGCATGCCGACGAGGGTATCGCGGCTGCCCGGCACGGCCTGCACGTGCTTGTCGAAAAGCCAATCGACATTTCAACGGAACGTGCCGATGCTCTCATTGACGCCTGTGATCGCGCGAGTGTTCGCTGCGGCGTCATCTTTCAGGAGCGCTTTCATCCGGAGAACCTCAAGATCAAGAAATTGACTGATGAAGGAGGCTTGGGCCGCCTGCTTTTGATCAATGCTCACGTGCCGTGGTATCGTCCGCCGGAGTATTACACCAAGTCCCGCTGGCATGGCCTTCGCGCCATAGATGGCGGTGGCGCGCTTATGAATCAGGGCGTGCATACTGTCGATTTCCTTTTATGGATGATCGGCGACGTTGCGAATGTCCAGGCGCGAACTGCCACGGTGCTCCAGCAGATGGAATGCGAAGATACAGCTCTTGCGATTCTTGAATTTGCAAACGGCGCGTTCGGGACGCTGCAGGTCACCACGGCCGAATACCCCGGCTACGAACGCCGGGTCGAAATCACGGGAACGGAGGGGACGGTGGTGCTTGAGGGTGACCGCATCGCCGCGGCGGATCTCCGCCACAAGCGCGAGGGGCTGCTCAGCCCTCCACCGGTTTCGGCCGGTGTCGGCGAGCGTGCCACTTCCGCCGTCGTGAATGACATCAGCGGCCATCGCTCCGCGATCGAGAATTTTATCCGAGCCGTCCGCGAGGGCGGCAAGCTTGATTGCGACGGCCGCGAGGGTCGGCGCAGCCTGGAGCTTGTCGAGCGGATTTATAAGGCGGCAGGAGCGGTAAAACGGATCCAGGTCACGGCGTGAGTCTGGTTTTTGGGGCGCCCGCCGCGCAAAGCCCGTAGAATTTGGAGTTGGCCGCAGTTTTTTTTGAGGCCTAAGCCATTGTCAGTGGCAGATTTGCGCTGCCATGGAACATAGAACGATTTGCGTCGTGTGATAAAATAATGCGGTGATTATGCTGCGCTCCGCACAAAATACGCTCCGTATCGCGAGACGCTTTGTGTCGGGATTCTAATCGACAGTACTCGGATTAAAAAGCGACGTAAGTCGTTGAAATCAAAAGAGGACGATAGGTTCTAATCGACAGTGATCGGCAGTCTTTCCATCAAACTTCTGTTACATTTCGACGCGTAAGGACCGCCGAATGAAGATTACGGATGCCAAAGTTTTCATCTGCTCACCGGGACGAAATTTCGTAACCGTCAAAATTTACACCGACCAAGGAATCTACGGAATTGGCGACGCCACCCTTAACGGACGCGAACTCGCCGTCGCAACTTACCTGACCGAGCACATTCTCCCGTGTATTGTTGGCCGCGACCCCGCTGATACAGAGGACATTTGGCAGTATCTCTACCGTGGAGCCTACTGGCGCAAGGGCCCCGTAACAATGACGGCGATCAGCGCTGTAGACGTCGCTCTCTGGGACATAAAGGGAAAGGCTCTCAATACGCCTCTTTACAATCTGTTAGGGGGTAAGAGCCGTGCAAAAGTCACGGTATACGGCCATGCAAATGGCCGCGATCTCAAAGAAACGATCGATGCGGTCGGTGAATTCATAGAAAAAGGATATGTCGCCGTTCGCGCACAGACAGGCATCCCAGGCATACCATCCATATATGGCGTTTCGAAAGACAAAATGTTCTACGAGCCCGCCCGCAAAGGCTTGCCGCCCGAGGAAAACTGGTCCTCGGAGAAATACATGAACTTCGTGCCAAAGCTTTTTGAAGAGCTTCGCTCCCGCTATGGCACAGACGTTCATCTTCTCCATGATGCGCATCATCGGCTCACGCCGATTCAGGCCGCCCGCTTCGGCAAAGAACTCGAACCATACCACCTATTCTGGCTCGAAGACGCCACTCCAGCCGAACTTCAGGAAGGTTTTAGAATTATTCGCCAGCACACGACCACGCCACTCGCAGTTGGTGAGATTTTCGATTCTGTTTGGGATGCGAAACTTCTGATCAGCGAACAATTGATCGATTACCTACGCATGGAGGTCTGCCGCGGCGGCGGTATCACTCCCATGAAAAAAATTGCGGCATTTGCGGATATGTTTCATGTGCAGACGGGCTGCCATGGCGCCACGGATATGTCGCCAATCACGTTCGGCACCTCGCTGCACTTCGATATCGCAATACCAAATTTCGGGATTCAGGAGTACATGCGACACTCACCGGAAGCCGACGAAGTGTTCCCTCATCACTATTATTTCGAGAGTGGGTTCCTCTATCCGGGCGATGCGCCAGGACACGGCGTCGATTTCAATGAGGAGCTCGCGGAGAAATTTCCGTATGAGCGCGCATACCTACCCGTGAATCGCAAGTTTGACGGCACCATGTGGAATTGGTGAGGTGAATTGTGACGGTTGGTTCCATCAATCTTGAAGGAAAGTCCGCTGTCGTAATCGGGGGTACTTCTGGAATAGGGCGCGCGATTGCGCTGGGATTCGCAAACGCCGGAGCGGACGTCGCCGCCACATCTCGCCGCTCGGAGGAAGTTGAAAATGCGGCGCGCGAAATTGAAAAGCTTGGCCGTCGAACATTGCGGGTCACGTCGGACGTAACTGATCGCGCTTCTCTCGAGAGGCTTCTGGACGCGACCGTCAAAGTGTTTGGAAAAGTCGATATTCTGTTGAATGCCGCCGGACGAACCAAGCGAACTCCTACCCTCGACCTGCCTGAGTCGGAGTGGAACAGCATCATTGAAACGAATCTTACCGGCGCGCTCCGTGCTTCGCAGGTGTTTGGCCGCCATATGCTCGACCGACACTATGGACGCATCATACACATCGCGTCTCTTTCCACGTTTGTCAGCCTCTACGAAGTCGCGGCCTACTCCGCTAGTAAAGCAGGCATTGGCGCTCTGACAAAATCTCTAGCGATTGAATGGGGACGCCAAGGCGTTACGGTAAATGCGATCGCCCCTGGCGTGATCAAGACACCGCTAAATGAAAAGCTTATCGACGGCACTCCTCGCGGAAACGAACTACTCATGCGCACGCCGCTTAAGCGCTTCGGCACAACGGATGAGCTTGCCGGTGCTGCCGTTTTTCTTGCCTCCGACGCCGCCGCTTTCGTGAATGGCGAAATCATTTGCGTCGATGGAGGTTTTCTTGCAAGCGGAGTAAATCAGTAGGCAGAACGCTGCTCGGCATCTTCTAAATCCCGTATACTCGGACCAGAGTGATCTCTCCCGCCGAGAACCCGATTGTAGCTTCAGTGAGTACGCGCGTGCCAAAACGCAGATGGCTAATGGCGTTCTTGCTCGGCATTGGCGTGGTCGTAACATATTTTGATCGCATCAACCTATCTGTCTCTCGGGACGCCCTGAACGCGACATTCGGATTATCGCTTGTCGGGTTCGGCTATTTGTCTAGTGCGTTTAGCTGGACTTATGGGGCGATGCAGTTGCCCGCAGGAATGCTGTTGGATCGCTTAGGCATCAAGCAAGTCGGCCGAGCGGGCACGTTTCTTTGGAGCTGCGCCACGTTTGCAGCTGCTGTTTCCACCGGCATCTCTGCGCTATTCGGCGCCCGTTTTCTTCTCGGCATTGCCGAATCGCCCATATTTCCGGCGAACGCTAAGGCGATCGGCGCGTGGTTCCCGCCAAAAGAACGAAGCTTTCCGATGGCGATCACGGATGGCGCGGCGAAATTCTCATCGGCTGTCGGCATACCTTTCATCGGTTTGCTGCTTATCCACTTTGGCTGGCGATGGTCGTTTGTCGCGACGGGTGTCATCAGCTTTATTTACTTCGTGTTCTTTTTCCTTATTTACCGGGATCCCGGTGAAGACCGGAAGCTGTCGCCTCAGGAATTCAAATACATTGCTGAGCGTGGCGAGCAGCAGATAAACATTGCCGAAGCGGAGAATGTATTCACAACGGGCGAACTGATCCACAAAAAAAAAGTTTGGGGACTCGCTCTCGGATGGGGTGCCTACAACTATAGCTTCTACCTCCTGCTTACGTGGCTGCCGAGCTATCTATCGATCGCACTCCACTTAGACTTACTGCATTCCGTGATGTACACGAGCATCCCGTGGCTTCTTGCAACATTTGCGGACATTTTCATCGGCGGTTGGTTTGTTGACCTGCTGATTCAACGAGGTTGGAATGCGCAGCGGGTTCGCAAGACAGCGATGGTGCTCGGAATGAGCCTGGGGCTGGCGATTTGGGGCGCTCGAGGCGTTCACACTCCCGCAGGAGCGCTATTTTGGATTACGATCGCGCTATGCGGCCTATCGATCGCCGCTCCGGTTGCGTGGACAGTGCCGTCATTGATCGTGCCGCAGCAGAATGTGGGAGTTGTCAGCGCGGTCGCAAATTTTTGCAGTCAAGTAGCGGGGATTTTCGCGCCAATCGTTACGGGCTACATCATCGCTCTGACGCACTCCTTTTCCGCCGCATTCGCAACTGCAACGATTGTGCTGCTGGTAGGGATCTGCGGCTATGTTTTTTTGCTGCAGGAGATATCGTTGATCCCTGCGAAATACAGAGGATGAAAGCTTGCTCGAATGGAAAATCCCATACCCGCGAAGCTCTACATGACGTGCATCTATCCTGAGTTCCGATACCTGAAAAATAACGTAGCATTTCCAGCTGCGGTCGCACGATACTGATGGTTCGGGTCGTTCGGAAGCCCGAGTCTGATGGCCTGCGATCAACACGGCTGATGTTAGGTTTGGATATCAATGAGTAGGCGCTTTCCCGAAACAGCAAAGCATCGCAAGATGATCACATCGAAAGGGCGACGCCCGTCCAACTTATCCATTGCTACCCGAATCAAGCCCTCAATAGGCGTCCTAATTTTGAGCGTGCCGACCATTGACGATCTGGCGTCCGCAACAATTATCGAGATAAATTCTGTGGCGGCGCACCTCTTTGGCGAATCGCGATCCATTGTTAAAGGCGAGAGTCTTGCCGATCTAACCTGCTTGCTCGGGAAGAGCGCATTAAATGGCTTCGGCCTGGCACTTCGTTCCGGTCAATCAATGGACCTTCAGCGGCCAAATCGAAATGGTGCCAACCTACCTGGTCAGCTGCGAATTCGTACGATCCCCATCTCAGAAAATCGTTTCGTGGTTACTGTCGAGGACAGAAGTGTGCACGCGGCTGTAGAACAAGCCGTAAAGCAAAGCGAAGAGAGTTTTCAACTTCTAATCCACAGTGTAAAAGACTACGCGATCATCATGATGGATCCTCTCGGAAAAATTCTAAGCTGGAATGAGGGAGCGGAGCGGTTGAAGGGATATAAGTCCGAGGAAGTCATCGGAAGGAATTACAGCATCTTTTTCACAGCGGAAGATCGCCAAATAGGAAAACCGGAAATCCAGCTTCATCGAGCCGCCGAGTCCGGCGAATTAGAGGAGGAAGGCTGGCTCGTGCGTAAAGACGGATGGGCATTTTGGGCGAACACAGTCATCAGTGCTTTGCGCGACGAACAGGGGCAACTGTATGCTTTTGCAAAGATCACGCGCGATATGACAGAGCGACGCGAGCGCGAGGAATCGATCCGTATGTTGAATGAACATCTGGAAGGGAGAATCGAAGCTCGCACTGCGGAACTCCTTCATTTAAACGAAGCATTACAATCCGAGGTTCGGGAACGAAAGAACGCTGAGGAACAGTTGCGCGCGCTCGCGGCGCGCCAGGAGCGTGTCCGAGAAGACGAAAGAACCCGGCTGGCGCGCGAAATCCATGACGCGCTAGGCCAAATGTGCACCGCGTTGAAAATGGATATTGCGTGGATCGCCAAAAGGCTACCTAAGGAGGAGAAGCGCCTCGCCGAAAAATCAGACGCGGCACTAAAGTTAGTGGGAGACTTAATCAAATCCTTGCGCCGATTGTCCGCAGAATTGCGACCCAGCACACTTGACGCGCTCGGGTTGGTCGCTTCCATCGAATGGCAAGCGCAACAGTTTGAAATGCACACCGGGATTAAGTGTCAGCTCTTTCTTCCTGAGAAAGATCTCGTTCTGGATAAAGAGCGCTCGACCGCTATCTTTCGCATTTTTCAGGAGACTCTTACCAATGTTGCGCGCCATGCTGGCGCGACGACCGTTCAGACGAGCCTGGTCGTTGGTGACAGCAAGATCGCGCTGATCACTCATGACAATGGTGTCGGCTTCGAAGTTTCCGCAGTAGAACGAAAGGGTTCACTCGGTTTACTCGGAATGAGAGAGCGGGCGCATTTGCTCGGTGGCGACTTTAAGATCTCCTCAGTGCCGGGAAAGGGCACAACCGTCGTCGTTCACATCCCGTGCTGACTGCTGCTCCAAAGCCGGCTTTCCTCCAATTCGTCGCGTAACAAAAGATCGGCTACTACGATCCGCCTCAATGTCTTGCGGTACCGGATATTAAGGCTTTTACCGGATGTCGTAACCGCGCTGACTGTTACCTAATTGAGTTGAGAGGTGGGTTCGGCGTTAATGCTATAGAGGATTCTGCGGACTCCCCGAGAAAGCGAACTTATGGCCAAGGACGCTGAACGCTCCCAACGGGGCGCGATGCGGCACCAGATGGACCAGCCATCTTCGCACGATGCCACCGCCGTGCTGCTGCGCGAACTGGTTAGCCATTTGCGCCAGAACAGGACGCAGCTGCGCGAAGAATGGGCAAGGCGCATTACTGAGGCGCAGCTACTGACCGCGATGAGCAAAGACGAGATTTTCGCGGAAGCGACCGCGGTTTACGATCAGTACGTTGAAGCGCTGGAAACAGGCACGTTTGAGGCTTTGCAGGCTTATGCCCGGAGCCTTTCAGAGAGGATCATTCCTAGAGGAGTAGAGACTCACGAGGTAGTAGGCATCGTTCTTCTACTTCGCGACGTCCTTGCAAGATCGCTGTTTGCAAAATATCAGGCAGATTTCAGAAAACTCGACCGCATTCTTGACGCTTACGAGCCGGCCGCAAATCGCATCGCGAATACCGTTGCGGTCGGTTTCGTACAAGAACGCGAACGTGTGATCCGCCAACAACAGGAAGCAATCCGCGAGCTCTCCACCCCAGTGCTGCAGGTTCGCGAACGCTTGCTGATTCTGCCCATCATCGGCGTAATTGATCCGCAGCGGGCGCGACAGTTGACTGAGCAGTTGCTCAGAGGCATTCGAACGAATCGGGCCAAGGTAGTGGTGATCGATATAACCGGTGTCGCTGCAATGGACGCGACCGTCGCGAATCACCTTGTACAGACGGTCGAGGCGTCTCGGCTATTGGGCGCGACCGTGATCGTCACCGGGCTCTCACCCGAAATCGCGCAGACATTGGTCACCATCGGTGTTGATCTCGGCAAGATGAACACTGTCGGCGATCTTCAGGGTGGCATTGAGCAGGCGGAACGCTTGCTGGGGTACAAGGTCGTGCCGATCGAAGCGGCTGGTTGACGGCAGTAATCACTGCCATCGGGGGAATTGGTTCGTGGAAGTCCCAGTCCTCAAACAAGGCCCTTTTCTCATTGCGACGGTTCAGGCTGCGCTTACCGACGACGATTTAGTTCAGCTGCGGAGGGCAATGGTCGAGCGCGTCGTTGTCTCGCGCTCGCTCGGAGTAATCATCGACGTCACTGCTTTGGACATCATGGATTCGTTCGCATCCCGCACGCTTAGGGAGATCGCACAAATGATTAGGTTGCGTGGAGCGGAAACCGTGATTGTTGGAATTCAGCCCGAAGTTGCATTTGCCATGGTCCAGCTCGGCATCACGCTCGAAGGCGTGGTGACGGCCTTGGATCTTGAAGAGGGTCTTGAATACTTGAACCATAAGTTCAAGAACAACGCATAAGAGATTCGATCCGTGAATGAAACAATCCGAGTCCCGATCAATTCGGACAAGGACATTGTCGCCGCGCGACAGAAAGGACGAACTTTGGCTCTGTCCATCGGGTTTTCGGAAACGGATTCGACTCTAATCGCAACCGCGATTTCAGAGCTGGCCCGCAACATAGTCACATATGCAAAAAAAGGCGAGCTCCGGATTCGAGCCGAAAAAGACACGAGCAGACAAGGGATTTCAGTCATTGCCAAAGACAATGGTGCCGGAATCGCAAACATCAAGCTTGCTCTTCAGGATGGGTTTTCTACATCCGGCAGTCTCGGATTGGGGCTGCCAGGCGTTAAGCGGCTTGTCGACGAATTTGACATAGTTTCTGGCAACGGCCGCGGTACCACAGTGACGATACGGAAATGGAAAGTCTGATGAGCTGTTTTCTGGAATGGGGCGTCGCCGGTATTGCACTGCCGGGCTTTTCAGAATCCGGAGACCGACACATTGTTCAATCGTTTGATGAAGGCACACTCGTGGCGGTCATGGATGGCCTGGGGCACGGTCCCGAGGCGGCATCAGCAGCAGCGGAAGCCCACACCATTCTTCAGGCAAACGCCGGAGACAATGTCATCTCACTGATGCAGAAGTGCCATGCCAAACTGAAGACCACGCGGGGCGCGACCATGAGTCTAGCGTCATTTAATTTTCGTAATGCACTGATGACATGGATGGGCGTCGGAAACGTTCAGGGCATTTTGCTGCGCGTAGACCGCGGCAGAAATGATACAGAAGAGACGCTTTTGTTACGGCCTGGCGTCGTGGGTAGCCATTTGCCGTCATTGCAAGCTGCCGTACTGCCCATCTCGCCGGGTGACTCGCTTGCTTTTGCGACAGACGGAGTTGAGAGCAATTTCGACTACTCGTGCGTCCGCTGCCAGCCTCCTGGTCGGGCCGCAGACAATATTCTGGCGCGCTATGCAAAAGGAAAGGATGACGCTCTGATACTTGTGGCCCGCTATAGGGACTCCGGAACATGACTCTGCGATCACCTGCGAAGCAGGCGCAAAAAACTGATCTTAGGCCTGCATATGAAAGGGCACTCCAAAATTTTCTCGAGGGTGCAGCAGAGAAAGATCTCGTCTGCGCATACGAGTTAGGCCGAACCGCATTTTATTCGAACGTCGGAATCCTCGAGATCGTATCGCTGCATCATTCGGTGCTTGTGGAACTGTCGCCTCGAAAGGAGCACAGCGGCGACGGAGAACGTTTGCTTAGACTCAGCGGCCAATTCCTGGCTGAAGTGTTCTCTGCCTACGAGTTGGGACGCCGCGCTTACGGCGATACCGTTTTGAGTCTGCGACATCTGAATGAACTCTTGGAGCAGGAGGTCAAAAGGCTCGCTCATACGGTTCACGATGAAGCGGGGCAATTATTGGTGGCAGCTCACTTGGCCATCGCTGAAGTAATGTCAGGCGCGAGGCCCGAAGTACAGAGGAGGCTTCGCGAGGTGACTGGGCTATTGTACCAGGCCGAAGATCATTTACGCGAGTTTTCTCACGAGCTGCGACCAATGATGCTTGATGACCTCGGGCTTGTCCCAGCGATACGGTCATTGGCAGAGGGTGTTTCAAAGCGACGGCGGCTTCAGATTGAAGTCGCATCGTCGTTCGACGGGCGCCTGCCTCCGGCAATCGAGATGGGACTCTATCGCGTGGTACAGGAGGCGCTGACGAATGTTACGAGACATTCGCGAGCAAGAAGCGCGAAGATCAGCGTGCAACGAAATCGGGCACACGTTCGCTGCGTTGTGCAGGATGACGGCGTCGGTTTCGACGTCGATTCCGTACTGTCCAGAAGTGGAAAAAAGGGCCTTGGCCTAATTGGGATTCAAGAACGTCTGAATGTTTTAAAAGGCACGTTCCGCGTCGATTCGGAATTAGGGCGCGGCAGCAAACTATCTATCACAGTTCCTCTGGGAGATTGACATGCCGACTCGAGTTATCCTTGCCGATGATCATGTGGTAGTGCGCCAAGGACTGAAGGGACTTCTCGAACGCGAGGAGATACAGGTTGTAGGCGAAGCATCCGACGGGCAAGAAGCCATTGCATTAGCCGCAAAGGTCATGCCGGACGTTGCAGTCATTGACATCGGAATGCCCATCCTCAATGGTTTGGAGGCAGCGCGCGAGGTTCGGAAGGTCTCGCCCCGGACTAAAGCAATTCTGCTCACGCGCCACGATGAGGATCAGTATGTGACAGAGGCCCTGCGAGCTGGCGTGAAGGGATACGTATTGAAAAATCAAGCCGCCACGGACCTCGTACATGCAATTCATCAAGTGTGCAGAGGCGGAATCTATCTTAGTCCCAGCGTTTCACGCGCTGTCGTAGACGCCTATCTATCGAAGGAGGAAGTGGCGCCCGATCCTCTCTCGGCACGCGAGAGACAGGTGATCCAGTTGATAGTGGAAGGGAAATCGACTCGAGAAGTGGCCATTCTGCTCGGCATCAGTGTAAAGACTGCGGAGTCTCATCGGGCGCGGCTGATGCAGAAACTCGATATTCATGAAACTGCGGGCCTCGTGCGTTATGCAATCCGGCGCGGGCTCGTGGAACCGTAGCAACGCGAAGGGCCAAGTGATCTCAATTCACCAGTCCGCTTTGCACTGCATAGCGAACCAGATCGGCAGTGCTCCTCAAACCGGTCTTTAATAGGACACGCGCCCGGTACGTGCTTATTGTCTTGACGCTCACCTCGAGTTTCTCGGCGATATCTTTTACCGTCATTCCGGAAGCGATCATCCTCAGGACTTGGAATTCCCGGTCAGACAGCCTTTCGTGGAGGGGCACGTCACTCCGGCGTCCCAAATCAGAAGCGAGCCTCTCAGCCAAATTAACACTCACATAGCGGCCGCCGTGCAGGACTTTGCGGACCGCTTCTGTCAGTTCCTCCGGGACACTCTCCTTCGTAAGATAACCGGAGGCGCCGGCCCTCAACGCTCGTCGAGCGAACTGTTCCTCTGGATACATGCTCAAAATCAGAATTGGCATCGCTGGTCGCAGCGTTTTCACTTCTTTCAGGATTTCTAATCCCGTCCGCCCCGGCATACTGATGTCGAGTACGACGATATCCCATTCCTTCTGGCGAATATGCTCCAGGGCCTCATCAGCGGTGCGCGCTTCACCGAATGACGCCTTTGGGAATTCTCCCCTGAGCGTCTCTCTTAAGCCCCTTCGGAAAATCGCATGATCGTCAGCAACGAGAATTTTTGTAATCACTTGTCACCACATGTAGACGTAAGCCACCCCTCTAGGCGATAGCGAACTTTTGCATCCTCATAAATAAGCGAAACGATTTACCCGTGCGGGCTGTATTCATTGGAGGCTTGACCAGGCTTTTGCCCTACATAACCGGCTGTACTTACGCTCCGAATGGAAAGGAATTGCATATTGTTTCCCACGCCGATGCTTTCGCTGACGCGTCACGAGCAATCGGGGGCTTCTCTAGTGGTTTTTACCTGCCTCATATTGATGTACTCATCGGATTGTTCCTCGATGCAGCTGCTCTTAGACTCATGCGCAGTTTCACGGGTCTGCGGAGCAGCGGCGCGGGGCTATGGATAGGAATTGTTTCGGGGGCCGCGCTCGAGAGTGTGCTGGTCAATAGGTTGGACTGTCTTCGACCTTTGTCAGCCGCCAACCAGTCAGTCGTTCGGCAGATCAGCCCCTGAAACCAAGAGGAGGAACGATGGGCGGCGGGTTCAGATATGCGTTGAAGCAAATCGTTACAGTCGGAGCAGCGGTGGCATTCGGCATGGCGGGTATGGCGCTTGCCCTAAACGCGCAGTCCCATGCTGTCACAGAGGAAGCTGGTGTTAGAAGCCCGGCGAATATCCCGAGCCCCAGCGCACCCGTAACCAAGGCGAATTACGTTATCGGGCCAGGCGACGTTCTGTCCATAAATGTAATGAACGAGCAGGAAGTCACAGGAAAGGTTCCGGTCAGACCCGATGGGATGATCACGGTCCCTCTGATCGGCGACGTAGAGGCAAGCGGGCTCACTCCCGATAAGCTCCAAGCCTCAATAACAAAAAAGCTCACAGACTACGTGAAAGACCCGTCGGTGACTGTTGTTGTAGAAGAGATGAACAGCCGGCAATTCAACGTACTTGGGAAAGTGCAGCACCCAGGCGCGTTCCCGCTGAACAAACCGACACGTGTGCTGGATGCCCTGGCGCTCGCCGGCGGCTTCAATGAGTTTGCGAAAAAGAACAAGGTCTACGTTCTGCGTACAAATGCCTCCGGGACTGTCGCAAGGCTTCCCTTCGACTATAAAAAAGTCGCCGCCGGCGAAGACGATGGCGAGAACGTCCAACTACAGACCGGCGATACCGTCATTGTGCCGTGAGGCCCTATGAAAAAGCCTAACACTCTATCGCTCGGCGCGTGCCTTATCGCGGTTTTGTGGGTCTGCGCTCCATTAAGAGCGCAAGTTCAGACCATCGAAGATGGGGCGCTCAACTCGCCCATGGACTCCGGTTACGCGACCCAGCCGTCCTCCCCAAGTGGAATAAATGCGGAGTTGCAGACACGGCTGATGCGAGATACCAATGTGTTCAATAACAACGCTCAACCGTCCAGTGACTTCATTTATCAGGGGGGGGCGCTGATAAATTTCTGGAAGGCGCAGCCGCGCTGGAATCTCGCTTTGCAGTACCGCCCGACTTTTTTGCATTATCAACATGAGTCTTCGCTCGATACTTTTGATCAGGGGCTCGTGCTGACCGGCAATTACGCTTTTACGCAGAGATTTCGACTCCAAGGCACCGAGACATTCGACAGTTTCACCGGTTTCCTGCCTTCTTCTTCTAACCAATACTTTTTATTGCCCACTGTCGGATTTACTGGCGTTAACACCCTCATCGCTCCGACGAGCCACGATCTTTCCAACCAATCGGAAGGAGATCTTATTTATCAAGTGAGCCCGCGCGGATCGTTTGACCTGACGGGAAGTTATCTTTTGCAGGATTTCTCCGGAATCAAGAATCTGCCACCGGGCGTCTTGTCAGCGGCGCTATTAGATACGAACGGAGCCACTGGCGGAGCGAGTTATAGCTACCGCTATACGCAACGAATCACGCTGGGGCTGCGCTATGTGTATCAACATTTCCGCTACGGCCAAAGTGGCTCTGACCAAAGTCACACGGGTTTGATCACGGTTCATTGGGACGCGGCGGAACACGTAGGTCTGGATGTATATGGTGGTCCAAGTTATTCAACGGCCGTCGGGACCCAATTCCTTGGAGGGGTGAACGAGCCTTCAGCACAGTTCAGCGTGCTAAGCCCTGCCTTCGGTGGCACATTTTCGCTTCGCTCTGATCGAACCGTCTTGAATGTGAGCGCAGAACACAGCGTTTCAAGCGGTGGCGGCCTGTTGATGACAGTGATGAGCGATTACGAAGGTGCCGAGGTTCGCCACCAACTAACCGACAATTGGGACTTCGTTGTCACCGGTGGTTATAACCGTTCTGTTGCGTTGCAAAGCGAATCAAGCAAAGGAAAGGTCAGCGGCGAAACGTTCGGGACGGCGTTTGAACGCCCGATCGTTGGCGAGCTCAGCGCTCGTTTCGAGTACGACTACATGCGCCAGAGGACCAATCAATTTGTACCGTTAGGTGCAAATGTGAATTCGAACCAGGTCTCTGTGGGCCTGTTCTATCGGATTGGAGAACGGCGGCTGTAATGCGTACCGTGTCCTCGCTTATGAGACAAAATCCCCCTAGCTTGGCTTGCGGGTTTTCCGGCACACCCTTTGCGATGAGTACCGGATTGGCCCGAAGCATTCGCTCGCGTACCCTTCGCAGTGTGCTGACGAACTGCAAGGCGTGGTCGAGCACACAGATCATCACCAGAAAAAGCGCGCAGGATATCTTTTCAACGGATACGAGGCGGCAATGACTGTCCATCGGCAGCTCAATGTTGAGGACTGGATCGGGATTCTCCAGCGTAGAAAGTGGCAACTGATATTACCGGCGGTGTTGTGTGCCGTCGTCGGTTTCGCCGCTTCTTTTGCGTTCCCAAAGCGATATACCTCGCATACGCGTGTGCTCGTCGAAGCTCCGATTGTGCCCGATGACATCGTAAAACCGGTCGTAAGCGACGACGTGAATCGCCGATTGGCCAGCATGCAGGGCGAGATCCTCAGCCGCACTCATCTTCAGGGCCTTATTGAGGAGAACCATCTGTATCAAAA
>JBOGMU010000100.1:0-94182 GCA_050746865.1 Candidatus Acidiferrales bacterium | reverse complement strand
TCCCGATTCTAATCGACAATCTGCCGATTAAAATCAGGCCTAACCCTAACGCTCTCAACGAAATTCCGATTTCTAATCGACAAAAAAGGGGGAATTGTTCAGCCACCTGCCGCCTACAACCCAAAATCCGCAACCTTAATCTTTCTAATCGCAACTGCAAAGAATTAAAAATCGATGTAACTCACTGAAAACAAACGGCAGCGACCCGTTCTAATCGCAATCGCCAGAGGAGGAAAGCGAAAGGCGAAAACCAAAACTAAATGCGACGAAAGAAGCGTTGGCGGCATTTGGTTACGGAGCATCGCGGGCGAGCGTGCCCTAAGCGGCAAGCCTTACACGTTTAGACATGGGCGCAAAGGCCGTTTCATCGCCTGTCATTCGCCCAATGCTAAATTTGTTCCACAGGCTTGCCACGATGCGACGTCGCCGGGGCCGACTCGCGCAGGCGAATGCCGACGATCCGAGAGGATTCCCAAGTGCGAAGCATCCGCTTACGAACCAAGTTCCTTCTGTCCCTGCTTGCCGTCTCTGCAATGCTCACGGCGGGAACGCTTATCGTGGTCAGTAACGTGGTTCGGATGCGCATGCGCGACAACTTGCGCACAGACCTGCGCGCCTCGGTAAACACATTCGAAATTTTCCAAAAGCAGCGCGGCGAGGCGTTCACGAGTTCTTCGCAGCTGCTCGCGAATCTGCCGAACGTGAAGGCGCTAATGATGACGGATGCAGCCACGATTCAGGATGCATCCGCAGAGACTTATCGCCGAAGCGGCGCCGACCTGCTCGTAATGGCGGACCGCATGGGTCAGGTAGAGGGCCTACGGAATTCCGATTCCAGTTTGGCGCGCGAGGAGTCGCAGCGGCTTCTGCACGGTTCGCTGCAGCGCGGCGCGACGCACGACTGGTGGTATGGTGGCAGCCATCTTTACCAGGTATGGATTCAGAAAATTTCGACCGGACCCGACGAAGGCACAATCGGCTTTTTGATTCTCGGCGAAAGAATTGACGATCGGGCTGCCAAGAATTTTTCGGCAATCGCCGCGGGCGATGTCGCCTTCTTCGAGAATAATGTGCCGGTTGCAGGCACCGTAGCAGGTCTGGATGGCTCGAACCTGTTGGCTCAGCTGGGCGGTGGGATCGCGTCGAGCAAGGCTCCGGAGCTTCAAATCGGCAAGGAGCATTACGTCGCGGCCGCGCTCAATCTTTCTGACGATCCTCGCGTCACGCTGGTTGTCTTCAAATCGCTCGACAAGGCGACGGCATTTTTGAGCCGGCTGAATCGCGTGCTGATCGGCCTAGGGGTCTTGAGCTTGTTGGTGGGCAGTCTGATCGTCTTCCTGATTTCGGATACGTTCACGCGGCCTTTGTCCAATTTGGTTCTGGGAGTGCGGGCGCTCGAGTCCGGCGATTACGGATACCCATTAAATGTCGCGCAGGGCGACGAGGTCGCCGAAGTGACCACCGCTTTCGACCGGATGCGTACGACGCTACAAAAAAATCAGGAGGACCAGAAAGATCTCGAGGGCCGCTTGCGACAGGCGCACAAGATGGAAGCAATCGGCCGTCTCGCCGGCGGGGTGGCGCACGACTTCAATAATCTGCTGACGATTATCGGCGGGAATAGCGATTTACTGCTGGATCGTGCCGGAGCTGATGATTTCCACCGGCGCTGCGTTGAACAGATACAGAAAGCCGCGCGCCGCGCCGTGTCAATGACGCGTCAATTGCTGGCATTCAGTCGGATGCAGGTGCTTCAGCCGCAGGTGCTCGACCTGAATTCGATTATCGGAGACATGGGCAAGATGCTGCCTAGGCTGATCGGCGAGCACATTGAATATGTCTTCGCGCCTGACCCGAAATTGTCCGCAGTGAAGGCCGATCCGGGCCAGATCGAACAGGTTTTGATGAACCTGGCGGTGAACGCGCGCGATGCAATGCCCAATGGCGGCACATTGACGGTGCGCGCGGAAAATATTGCGATGTCCGATTCCGAGGCAGCGAAGCGGCCTCCCATGGCCGTCGGGAACTACGTCCGGCTTTCCGTGACTGACACCGGCCACGGAATGGACGAAAAGACCAAGGCGCACATATTCGAGCCATTTTTCACTACAAAGGAAGTCGGTAAAGGAACGGGCCTTGGGCTTGCGACTGTCTACGGCGTGGTGAAGCAGAGCGGCGGATTTATCTGGGTAGAGAGCGCACCCCACAAAGGTACCACCTTTGAGATATACCTCCCACTCGCTTCCGGCCCTGTAATGCGCGTCGAGGGAGAGACGAAGCCCTTGGTTTCTGCGCGGGCTCACGAAACAGTACTGGTTGTCGAGGACGAGCCGGATGTTCGCGAGCTTGCGTGCCGATTTTTGCGTGTGAAGGGATACAGCGTCCTCGAGGCGAAAGACGGAGCCGACGCGATCGAAGTGGCTACGGCTCACAAAGGGTCCATCCATGCGGTGGTGACAGACATGGTCATGCCGCGAATCGGCGGCGCTGACTTGATTCGAGCACTGAAGGCCGCGCGTCCGGAGATCTTTGTGATTTTCATGACCGGCTATTCGGAGTATTTGAAAGGCGATTTGACGGATGTCTTTCCAGGCTCGTTGATTTTGCAGAAGCCGTTTTCACCTGCCTCGCTAGTGGGCATTGTGAGGGAAGCGCTCGCAAAGAAATCGGGCGATCGCGCTGAGGAGCGGGAGGGCGCCCGCACAGTTTGATGAGACGTGAAGGGAGCAGGGGCGAGAAATCGTGGCTGCGCAAATAACACGGCGAAGTTGGGCGCGTCCTCTGTGCGTCAGCGCAGCGGGACTACTACTATGTGCTGTCTGTGTGCGCGCTCAGGAGAGCCGCACTGCTACATCGCCTGGCGAATCCAGCCCTACTGGTAGTTCGGCCGATGTTCAGGCACTTGCCGATACCGTGCACGCGCTTCAGGCGCAGATTAGCGCGCTAAGGGCACAAATCGCTGACTTGCGTGCCGCGCAAGCGCAATCGAACGACCAAGTGCGCGCATTGCAAGAGCAATTGCGAGTCGCGGCAAGCACGGCTTCGTCGCCGATACCGCAAGCAGCGCCGAAAACGGCTGAGAGTGTCGCAACAAAAGTTGCTGGGTCCGATTCACAACAGAGCTACGGACCTCCATCAAAACCTGACATTTCGGCGACGCCAATGAATTCAGCACAGACGGCGACTAGCGATCAGAATCAGGCGCGGAGTCTTGCCGACCGCGTGTCAGATTTGGAAGAAGGACAGGACCTGCTGAATTCGAAATTGATTGACCAGAGCCAGACGAAAGTCGAGAGCGGCTCGAAATATCGAGTTCGCCTTTCAGGCATTGTGCTGCTCAACCTCTTTGAAAATCGCGGCACTGTAGACAGTACGGATTTCCCGAGTCTGGCGCTTGAAAGCGAACAGCCTTTTTCCAGCGCGTCATTCGGTGGATCGGTGCGGCAGTCGCAAATTGGAATCGAAGCTTTTGGGCCAAAAATTGGGGGTGCGCGAACCAGCGCCAGCGCTGATTTCGACTTTGCCGGAGGGTTTCCGCAAAATACGATCAATGACGAAGCTATGGGCGTCTTGCGGCTGCGCACCGGCGTGGTCCGTTTCGATTGGCAGAATACGTCGCTGGTGGGGGGGCAGGACTTTCTGTTTTTCAGTCCGCTGTCTCCAACTTCGATAGCGACACTGGCCACACCGGCTCTTTCGTACGCCGGCAATCTCTGGAGCTGGACGCCACAGGTCCGCGTAGAGCATAGAATTCCCCTCAGCGACAAGTCCTCAATGATGCTGCAATTGGGAATGCTGGATTCGCTTACCGGAGACGTGCAGCCTGTGGATCGGCAGGACGCGAATCCTTCATGGGGCGAGCAGTCGGGGCAACCTGCATATGCGGCGCGCGTCGCATGGACGCACGCGCTGAACGGCCAGAATCTGACGCTTGGAGCCGGCGGTTACTATGGGCGTCAATTCTGGGGATACGGTCGCAGTGTCGATGGTTGGGCTTCGATGCTGGACGTCTCGATTCCGCTTACAAAAGCCTTCTCGCTTACGGGGGAATACTACCGCGGACGCGCAGTCGCCGGCTTATGGGGAGGCATTGGACAGGACGTATTAATGTCCGGTTCGATTTTCAATCCAACATCGGTCATCAAAGGGCTCGATTCAATGGGCGGTTGGATGCAATTGAAGTTTCAGCCGCGCGAGAATTTCCAAATCAACGCGGCGTATGGCCAGGATAATCCATTTGCGAGAGAGCTAGATCGATTTCCAAACACGCATACGTATTCGGGTTATCTCTACACGCGCAACCAGAGCCCGCTGGTGAATTTTATTTACCAGATTCGTTCGGATCTGGAGATTTCCGTAGAGTATCGGCACTTGAGGACGATGTATCTCAACGACGATACGCAATCGGCGAATCACTATGACGCAACAATCGGATACAAATTCTAGGAGCAGCGATGTGGAAACAGTTCGCGCGTAGTACAGCAGGGCTGGTAGCGGCGCTTGTCGCGCTTTCGGCGTTCGCGCAAGCCCCCGTTTCGGTTCACGTAAATGTTGTCGCACCGCCAGCGAAGAATAAAAAGGCGGCGCTGCCGGACTCTTCGAACGTTGCGGCATGGCTCGTTCCACTCGATACGAAGGCGCCTTCGGCAGCTGAATCGACGAAAGCCGAACCAGTCATCATCCAGAAGAACAAAACGTTTGAACCGCACGTGACGATTGTACAGGTCGGCTCGTCGATCGCTTTTCCAAACGAGGATCCGTTCTTCCACAATGTATTTTCCCTTTATAACGGCAAGCGCTTCGATTTGGGACTATACGAGGCGGGCACAACGAGGACGAAGCGATTCGATCAGCTCGGCGTCAGCTATTTGTTTTGCAATATACATGAAAACATGAGCGCGGTCGTTATCACGGTTGCTACGCCCTACTACGGCATTTCGGATCGTTCGGGTAATATTGAAATTACAGACGTGCCGAACGGGCGCTACGCGTTTCACGCGTTCTATGAAAGAAGCACAGCGGATGAGCTCAAAAGCCTCGAACGCACTGTTACGATTTCTCCTCAGTTGCGCTCAATCGACGGTGTTCAGATTGCCGTGAGCCCGGAAGTCACCCTCAACCACAAGAATAAGTACGGCGAGGATTACGTTCCACCACCCAGCTCCGGCTACGGCCCGTAAACGACGATGTGCTGGACCTATTTGCCGTCTGGCAGCGGCTTGCCGATTTCCCAGTGGTGCCCGTAAGGGTCCACGACGCGGCCGAGTCGCCATCCGTACTGATTGGCAACAGGCCACACAACCTTTGCGCCGGCTTCTACCGCGCGCGCAAAAGTAGCGTCGGGGTCGTCGACCGTCAGAACCATGCGAACCGTGCCGCCATTGAGCGTTTCCGGGCTGAAGTTTAAATTTTCCGGCGATTCGTCCGCAACCCAAAAATCGGCATCATCCACACCGAGCCGTGCGACGACGGCTCCGTTCGGCGCATCCACGCGGAACAATACCAGGGCGCCAAACGCAGTCTTGTAAAATTCCACGGCGTCCGCACCACGCCGTACCGAGAGCATCGGCGCGATTGTCGTCTTTTGAGCTTCTCGATTCAAATCGTCTTGTCCTTTGAATAGCAGATCGTTTTCAGGTTGCAATCAATACAGCGGGGTCTGCGCGCGATGCAGACGCGGCGGCCGTGCCAGATGAGTTGATGGGCGAACAAAATCCAGCGCTCTTGCGGAATCGCCTTCATCAGGTCCTGCTCGATCTTCTTTGGGTCGGTGTGTGTGGTTAAATCGAGTCTCGCCGACAGCCGCAGAACGTGCGTATCCACCACAACACCGGACGCGACGTTGAATCCGGTCCCAAGAACGACGTTGGCCGTTTTTCGCGCCACTCCAGGCAGGGTGAGCAATTCGTCCATCGCTTTCGGCACGTCGCCGTGAAAGTCTTCGACAATCTTTTTGCTGGCGCCGATTATGGACTTGGTTTTGTTGCGAAAAAAACCCGTGGAGCGAATCTCGTTTTCGACTTCCGCAGGGTTTGCGTATGCAAAGCCTCTCGGGTCTTTGTACTTCTGAAAGAGCCTCGGCGTGACCATGTTTACCCGCTCATCAGTACACTGCGCGGAAAGAATCGTGGCGATCAGTAATTGAAAAGGGTTGGCGTGTTTTAACGCACAGGTTGCGTTCGGATAGGCCTCATCGAGCTTCTGCAGTATGGCGCGGACCCGCGCGGGGTCAGACCCACGTGGCCTCTTTACTGGAGGTGTTTTACGTTTCGCAAGTCCTAAGTCTTTTTCGCTTTTTTTCGCAAGTGCCATTGAGCGGCAAACTATATCACAGCGGAACATCGGAGCTAAAATCGCGCCGTTACCTGCGCTGAGGGGCGGCTATATCGATATCGTCGTTCATAACGAAAGCTAGCAGCTTGCGAAATGCTTTACCGCGATGGCTCAGGCGATCTTTCTCCTCGGCCGTTGTCTCCGCGAACGTCTTGCCAATTTCAGGAACAAATAACACCGGATCGTAGCCAAATCCGTTCACGCCACGCGGCTCAGGTGTTATGGAACCGCGCACGTCATCCGATATGATCGCGATCGCGCGTCCTTGGCAAGCCAGCGCGGTGACGCAGACAAATTTCGCGGCGCGCTCGTCGTCGCGCATACCAACCATTTCGCCGAGAAGTTTGCGAACGCGGCCAGCATCCGTCGCGTTTTCTCCGGCGTACCGAGCTGACTTAACGCCGGGTGCGCCGTTCAGGGCCGGTACGACCAAGCCAGAGTCCTCCGCAAGGACTACGCCGTCCGCAAAACGGCTATAGTAGAGAGCTTTTCCGGCGGCATTTTCCGCAAATGTCGGCGCCCCTTCATCAAAAATCTGCAAATCGACAAAACCGGGTATCAAGTCGAGCGTAACAGCGGAACTCGGCGCTAGCCGTCGATATTCGCGCAGCTTTCCCGAGTTCGAAGTTGCCAAAAGGAGCCGATCGATTTTCATTGAGGTCCGCTGAAGAAAGCGAGTCGCAGCGGCACGAAAGATGCCCTGAAAATCTACCGGGCTCGCGCCGCAAATTTCATGTGAAGCAGTTCCTGCTGCTTTTCCCGAAGCTGGCGTATTCCTCGCGCCGCCAGATCGAGTAACCGTCCGAGCTCCTCGTTCGTGTAAGGCCGGCCTTCAGCGGTCGCCTGCACCTCGACGAAATCGCCCGACCCAGTCATTACTACGTTCATATCCACTTGGGCGCGCGAGTCCTCTTCGTAAGCCAGATCGAGCAGGAGTTGATCCTCGACGATACCTACGCTGGTCGCGGCAATCGAATCGCGAAGCGGCACGTCACGAAGAATGCCCGCTGCCTTCATGCGTTCAAACGCGAGAGCCAGCGCCACGAATGCGCCTGTTACCGAAGCGGTTCGCGTTCCTCCGTCGGCCTGGATCACATCGCAGTCAACCCAGACGGTGCGCTCCCCCAGCACCTTCAGGTCCGTCACGGAACGCAACGTGCGCCCAATCATCCGCTGAATCTCCAACGTGCGTCCGGATTGTCTACCCTTGGTCGATTCGCGTGGTGTTCGCTCTTCCGTAGCGCGCGGCAGCATTCCGTATTCGCCGGTGACCCATCCCTTGCCTGTGCCCTTCAGGAACGATGGCACACCATCATCCACCGTTGCCGTCACGATCACGCGCGTCATTCCCGTCTCGATCAGCACACTGCCTTCGGCCTGCGTAATAAAATCCGGCGTAATTTTTACCGGCCGAAGCTCATCAGCCGAACGTCCATCAGCTCGCGCCACTCGTTAATCCTCACTTTCGAAATACTTGGTGTTCGCCCGCGTACAGTCTGACGAGCGCAATCATCAGTGTCAACGACGTTCAAATCCCAGCACAGCCAAGTGGCGCAATTTTATCAATGCGACGTCCCCCCGGCACCACTGGACGATGAGATGGGCCCGCTCGTCGGCGTGGTATTCAAATCGAAGAATCCCGTCAGATCGACGTGGCCCGCCAGCGTGTCAGCCTCTTGGCCGTGAATCAGAATTTTCAGGCGGCGCAGGCTGGGTACGTTGGTCGCAAGAGTCTCCGCGATCGAATCTACGGCTTCTTGCTCGCTCAAAATGCCCGACGGTGTTTCCGACGCAAGCGCATCGGAGAAATCCGCCACGGCGGTGCCGTCAGGCAAGGCATAAAAACCGAGAAGTTCCGTGTCCGCGGGAACGGTTCGCTGACCAGACGTGGGTGGGTTATCGATTAGAGCCAATAGAACTTGCCGGGCGCGCTGCACGGGATCGGCGGAAAGCGGAAGTTGCACTTGCACGGGCGCAATTTTGTTTGCGCCAGCAGCCCAGAAAATGGTGGCCGGCACCTCTTGGTCCGTGGGCGTCGAAATTGGCGGAGCAAGCACGGCTTGGCGTGCCTGTTCATCGGCTGTCTGGTCCTGGACCTTAAGAACGCTGACGCGGCGGCGCAGGCCACGAAAACTGATGACGCCGATCACGACGGCTACCGCCAGCACGATGAGCACAATTTTTGCAGGCCGCGGCATCAGCGGGGCACCCCCGTGGCATTGGAAGTTCCGTTTGCATTTGGCGCGGAATGAATCGCAGCTGCGGCCTGCCCGATAGCCGAACCGATCGTAGGGCTCATCTGTTCAAGCGCGCTCACGTTTGGTGAGCCGATATTCGAAATTTCAATTGCAACGGCCGGAGTCGCGATGGAACGCAAGTCGCGAATGGCAGCGGACGTGCCGTTCGCAGGCGACCCGGAGAAGTTTTGCGTCAGATCAGTTTGAACTAAATCCGCGAAGCGGCGACTGGCATCGCTGAACGAGGCCTGCGCTTGACGCCACGGCAAAAGCTCGATCTGAGATGCTGATGCAGGCGGATTTGTCGTCACCGGCGCCCCTGTGGCGGCAGGCATTGTGTACGGTACGGCAACGCGGTCGTAATAAACGCGCACCGTGTTCGGTGTGCCGGTCGATGCGATGTGGAGAGTGACAAAGAATGCGTTCGCGAATTGATTGGCAATCGTCGCTCGGTCGTCAAAACTTGGGTCGGAATCGCTGTCGCGAGTCATTACGACGCGATAGCCACGTTGCGTAAGTTCGGCGCGGCATCCGCGGGCGAGGGCCAGCACGACGTCTTTCTCTTTTACGCCGTTTGCCCCTCGGGCTCCGTCGTCCCCTCCGCCATGGGCGGCGTCGATCACGATAGTTAGTGGCGGTTCAGCGGGCGCCCCTGGGGACGTGGATATAATCGGCGGCAAAGTGGGAGAAACGGGAACTTGGGCCGGTGCTGCAGACGACTGAGAGAACGGGAGGCGCGCCGTCGCCCGAAGGTCAAAGCCTTTCAGTGGCGCACAAATTGCAACGGCGAGTGCAAAAAAAGCGATGACGTAGAGAGCAAGCGATTTCCGCACGGAAAGTAAGCATATCAGAATCCGCCGGAAAGAACCGCCCGCACTCGGTTAAATTCAGCGAGCGTATCAGTCGCGTTACTTCCGCCGTCCCGACGCGCTGGCAGCGTATCCTAATTTCGCGGACTCAGGTTGCTCCTGCTCGAAAAGAGCGTTCACCTCCTTGCGCCGCTGCGAAAGCTCCTTTTCGGCCGCCAGCCAATCCTCCATATCGTGGCCATCTTCGCGGCCGCGTTCGAGATAAATTTCATAGGCGCGCGCTTCGATCTGATCGTTTGACGGATTATTGTCCATGAACTTTGCCTCACTTTCGCTCTCAAACTAAGCGCGTGAATCGCGCGGAACAATCGGGTGTTCCTTGTAAGAGTGAAATATTTGCGTTGATGCGATTTGAATGAAGTGTTACAAACCGGTTGCGCAAGGAATTCCGATGTAAAACCCTAGCTCGTCGCGCCGTCTTCTCCGGCCGCCTGATGAACGGGCAGTGGACGATAGCCGCTGCGTGCACGGATGCGGTATTTGCCTACACCCGGTCCCTTTAGTTTTACCGTGATGGCGCGCCATCCACGATTGGGATTCGGCTGCGGATAATAGTAGAGGGTGTAGAGGTGCGACAAATCATTGCGAATCGCCGTGAACGCCTTTTTCTCCTCCGTCCAATTCTTGGCGAAGTAAACTTCGCCACCCGTGGACGAGCTAATGCGGCTGAAAACCTTATTAGAAAGCGGATCCTGCTCAGCCTGATGGGTGCTGATCATGTAAATCGCCACTCCTTCGGATTGAGCAAGCTCTTCCACGTCTTCCGGCGGCGCAAGGCTGGCGTTGTCCGGACCGTTTGAGAACACGACGATCACCCTCCGGCCCGTGATGGTGCCGGCATCTCGAAGAGTGAGCAAAATGGCGTCATAGAGGGCTGCATTGTCACCCGCCACCGTTTCACGTACGCTGCGCAGAACCTTCAGCCGATCCGGAGACAGTGACGAAGCTCGGAAAAGATCGCGGCTGTACGAGTAGAGCGCCACGCGATCGGGTCCTTGCAGCGATTGCACGAAATCGGCGATCGCGTCCTGCGCATAGACAAAGCCGTGATACATGTAATTGCTCGTGTCGAACAGGACGAATACGTTTGCGCCCGCGAGAGGAGAGTCGTTGCTGTCTGTCGGATCGCTCGCCTCCGGCGCGACGGGCAGCGATGCCGTCGGCGCGCCAGGCTGTGGATCCTTTGGATCGTTGGCGGCCGCTACTTCGGAAAGTCTCCTGGGAGCATTGTCACCCTCCGCGAACATGGCCATGTTCTGCGCGATACCATCTTCGGCGACATAAAAATCGCTCGGTTTCAGACCCGTGATGTACTTACCCCGGCGGTCCGTCACGGCAACATTGAGCTGCACCATTTCAACGCTCATGCGGATGTCCGGTGGATTCTGCCGTGCCGCATGGGCCGTTATTACGGCCGCGGACCCGACGACAATACCCGGTATAAGCAACGCAAAAAGATACTTTCTCGCAATCATGTTTCCCTCACACGCCCATCGCGGGCGAACCCTTTCCGGATCGGCGTCAAACTTTTTTCACAGCGGCCGCCCGCCAAAAGCCTCAGGGAAGGGGCATATTGATCTTTGGCACGCCGGCAACTTGCCCTTTGCGAAATTCGGCGCCGGTCTCTCGCATCGCTCGCAGAAGCGCTGGCCAATCGTCAAAATCGCTGCCAAAGATCTTTTCGACCATGCGGCGTGTCAGCACCGGCGCCAGCTCGTTGAGCATGACGGGCGTGTAACCCATCTCGTCCGCCAGGCGCGCCCAATAGAGGTTCGTCGATTCCCATGACTCCGCGAGCAGTTCACTGGCATAGTCCATCACAGACGGAAACGGCCGCAGGTTCAAAATCGAATCGGCATAATTTTGCGTAATTGTCGGATGGGGCACGCCGAAATCGTGCGAGAGCACCTTCGGGTCAACCTGCGAAGGGTCTCGTTTGGCGAGTGCTTCCAGTTCGGCGCCAGCCGTTCCCCAGACGTCGCTGCGTTGGGGGAATTTCTTACGGAACTCTTCCGTAAGGTAGAACTCGTCGGCGGGAGCGATCCTCCTTATCGCCTCATCTGCCCGGCCAGCGGCGAGTTGGGCATTTACCGCGTCCATTGACTCGGGCGAAAGGCGATCCGTGAGGATTGCGCTGACCTCAATCCGAAGCGAAGAATCTTTTGCCGCGTGGTCTACAAGCTCCTCCCCGGCTTGCTGATAAAGAGCGGCAGCGTGAAGAGCGTCCTGGGAAGTCGACCACCAGCGGGGAACGACGCTCGAGGTCAGCAAGTCTGCAGCAGTATCGTGCCAGATCAATGCCTGGACGTTTTCGGGAACAATAAAATCCTGCTCTATTTCGGCCAGCGCATATGGCAGTCCGGCGAGCGAACCGGAAAGATGCGTACCGTTGCCCGCGGTCAATCCGATGCCAAAGAGTTGAGGCGCTTCCCACGCGCGATTTTGACCGACGGACTCCGACGCCAGGAAATCGTGCTCACGCACCAGAAGAGGGCTATTGTGCAGAATCTGCGCTCCGGGTGGTTCGTAATAAGCATAATTCAGCCCAACTAGAGTATCGCGCAGGAAAGGTGTAAGAGCGCCTCGCATCAGCGCCGCCTGTTTTGGCGGTTCGGATCCGCTGATTGCCTTGCGAAAATCGCTATGCAGCTCGATCATCACATGATGATTCGGTTCGTGCCCGGGCGCCCACTCGGCGCGTTCGGCTTCGGTGAACATCGCACGTGGCGCCCGCGCCTCTTCCAGTTCTTCCGCCAAACCCTGCGCACGCGCTGCGTCAACGCCGTTAGGCGTGTGGGTCAGAGCCGCGAAATCGTCGCCGAGTTCAAGTAGCGTATCGAGTGGAATCAGACGCTGATCGGTCATCACGCTGCGAATGTCGTTCGCGAGCCTGTCATGAACCTGACGCGAATCCACGGTCGGCATCTGCGGGCCGGCAAGCAAACCGATGATTCTTTCCTGAGAAATATTCGAATCGCCGGAAGCCGCCGTCACAACGGCAGTCAGCGAATTGCGCGTTGCATCAAAAAGCTGCGCAGAAACGCCAAAGGTGGCAAATGGTTCAATGGTTTGCCGCCAGCTTGTATTGAGCGCCGCGGCGGGGATTTGGCCCTGGCGTGCAAAGACTTGCCACAGCCCGATATTCGCTTCGAAACTTCCCATGGTATCGGCACGAAGCAACGGCTCACGGATGGCATCGATTTTCTCGGTCGCTTTCACAAACAGCGAGATCGAAGCATCGTTCAGACCCGAAAATTCCGCAAACATGCCGTATTGGTCATGCAGCTTCCCATAGTGCGCGATTAAAAGCCGCGTTGTTTCGACACTGAGCGGGTCGGCGCCGGCGCGGTTTCGGTCGACTTCCGCCAAAGTTTCGTACATTTCGAGCGGGCCGTCCGTAGAGTTGAAGCGTGCGAGAGCGAACATTCCCTCGACGAATTGATCTGAGTTTTTCCAATGCTCGACTTTCCGGGAGAGTTCGCGCTCCATTTTCGAGTCCGATTTTCTGTGGAAGGCGCCTGCCCAGGCAGCTATCCCGCCAGGCACGACTGGTTCGCTCTTTTCATCGAGCGGAAGGCGCGCCGTAAGCAGCAAGAGATCGGCTCCGGGGCGGAAGATCGAGCGTACTGAGTCATGTGAGGTGTCGTTGCCATGGAACGCATCGTAAAAGCGCTGCAAGCGTCCATCTGTCGTGAAGTATTGAAGCTGGCGGTCGGGCGCACGTGAAATGGCGTCATAATACTCGGCTAGCCAGCCGCCGTCTTTCGCCAGCAAGCCGTAGATGAATTTGGCGGGGTCGCCCGGATCCACGCCAACCAACTTCCTCCACGCAGCTTCGGCCGCACTGCCGCCGGGAACCGCGACGCGACCGTCACGCACGGCAAGCGTCGAGCCATAGAAATCCAGCACAGAGGCATACGGTAGCAACTTCTGCACTCCCCCGTTACGCAGCAGGATTTCACGCGTGTTATTGTCCACGCGCGAAAGTCCCCAATACAGGCGCGACAGAGAGGCATTTTGGTCCAGCGCATCGATCACATCCAGGTCTGTGCTGCTCGCCTTACCGGTCCAGTCTGTTTTGGTGTAGATCAGGGGAACTCGCGTTGAGGCGTACGGCGTAGTGAAGGGCTTTCCTTGCTGCAGTGCAAGCTGGAGATCTGCGAGCGGAAATCCGGAATCGACAGTGATAAACGCCTTTTCGGCATCGTCCACTTCAATTGCGGGAATCCCTTTGCATCCATTCTCCAGCTTATAGCCCAGATCCGCGAGCAGTTGCCGTGAATTTTCGCAATCGGAAAATCCCAGTGTCTCTTCGGCTCCTGCTAGCGACGATAGCGTGTTCGCCTGAACAAAATAGCGTCTGAATATAAGGAGGGCCTCCGTGGCTTTCGGTGACTTCTCCTTTGAACCTTCAAATCCATACGTCTCGACGAAATGGCCGAAAAGCGGCAACACCTGATCTGGCGTTACTTGCTGGCTGATCCCGGACATCCTTAGAAATGGCCGTAGGGGGCCCGGAATGACAAGGTAATTGGTGGACTGATCTTGCCTCGGTTGTTCAGCGGCAGCAGCATAGGTTTGCGGCGAAGGCATAGCTTGCGCGGAAATCGCGGCGGCACTTTGCGGCAGAGGCTGGCTGCGCGCAATTGCACCCCAGAGGACGCAAGCGCATACCAGCGGAAAGGACAAAAGCACTCGCAAGCGAAGGAAGAGCCTCATGGACTGATTCTCCTTCTGGCCCTGCACCGAATGGATTGTTTAGCCCGCCTGGAACAGCGGCTACGGTCTTATACTCCCAGGTCTACGAAACCACAAATCATGACCAACGCAGAATCCTCGGAGTCTTGGTGGCAACTGTGGGCTGGCCCAAAACTGCCGCATAGTAAACCATTCGGCCCGCAATTCCAACAGATTCTCTCTACGGTCTATCGGGTAGCGACGCCGCGGTGGTCACGGTAGCACGCGCAGTTGTCCGCATCAAAATCCACAGGTCTTTTAGCCTTGCTCACGCCGGTTCGTGTTTGTGATTTGTCATAGCTTTGTATTTGTTTCGTCATCGATCCGGTTGCTCTATCGTTACCGTCCGGCATTCAGCAGTTGAAGTGCTGCTGCCCGTACTTCTGGATCGTTTCCCTTTGCCGCAATTCGCAATTGTTCAGCGGCGCCGGTCGCATCGCCGGTGAGTCGCAAAGCAGCTCCCAGCTCAAAATGCGCGCGCCAGAAATCCGGCTGAAGCCGAATGGCCGTGCTCAGCTCGCGAATTGCGCTCTTTGCGTTGCCAGTAGCCGCCAGCAAGTATCCCCAGAGTTCGTGCGCAGCAGGATTCTTCGAGTCCGCTTCAACTGCGGCTTGTGCCTGTTTTTCGGCTTCCGTGTTTTCGCCCAACGCCGCAAGGAGCCTCCCATAATTGAGCCGTGCCCCGGCAAATTTGGGATCGAGCCGAATGCTCAATTCAAAAAGGTATCGCGCTTCCGGCGTTTTGCCTTCCTCCGCGAGCAGGCCGGCAAGATTCGACTGCCATTCCGCATGATTCGGCTGGAGCCGCTCCGCTTCGCGAAACTCCTTTTCAGCGCCTGCTAAATCGTTGCTGCGGACAAAGAGTCCGCCAAGATAGTTGTGAGGCTCCGCCATATCAACGTCGAGGCTGACGGCTTTTGTTAGCGCTTCTTTGGCTTCTCCATTTTTATTTTCCTGGAATAGTGCTTGGCCGAGCAGTGCCCATGCCACCGCATCGTTCGCTGTGTTGTCGACGAGGCCACGCAACGTCATTTCCGCATTCGACCATTGCTGCCAATCGATTTGCGCGGCCGCCAGCTTCAAGAGGATGACAGACGAGTCTGGAGCATGCCGCGAAGCTTCGCGATACATCGCCGTGGACTCTGCGGCAATTCCTGCCGCATGAAGCGCATCCGCAAGGTCCACGTAATATGCGGCGCTTGCGGGACGGTATTTCTGGATAAGCGCGGAGAGTCGTGGAATGCCCTCGTGCAGGTTGCTGCCATCCTTCACTTGAGCCGCGGCGATATCCAACTGATTCTCTGGAGTCGGATCGAGTTTTGGCGGGTAATAAAGGGCCACCTCACCTTTGTAGGAAGTCGCCGGAGTTTCGTAGTATTCGTTCTTCGCGGTGAGCAAATCCGCTGGTGGACGGCGTTGGATAAGATGGTCGGTCATCACGATATGAATCGCATCATCCGTGCGCCGTTTCGGCATATGGCAACTGATGCAGTCCGTATCGGACGGATGTGAACCGGCCCCGACGGCCTGCGCGATTGCAGTGGCGTGACACTCATTGCAGACTGCGTCGTAATGCGTTTTCGCTGCGCTCGCCACGTGGGATGTTGTGCGGATCATGACACGTGGTGCACGTCATCCGATGAGCGTTGTCATTCTTCTGCGTCTGGACAAAGCACTGCGATTCGCGTAGCCGGTACGCGGCGCCTGCCACTTCAAGTCTGGTGTTCTGGCCAGGCGCGCGGTCGAACGACAGTCGAAAATCGGCAAGCGGCTGTCCGGGAACATATGAGAATGGCCCGCGACCCACGCGCTGAATCGAATGTGGCAGCAGCAGGCTCGTCGTTTCAAGATGGCACTCCATGCAGACTTCCGTTTCGCGCTCGGGAGAAAGTCGCGCCGGATTCACGATTGAAGCGCGAATCTCTTCCAGAGTTGCGTCCGGTTTCCCGACCGTTTCGATATGCCTCTGGCCCGGTCCATGGCATCGCTGGCAATCAATTCCCATCGGTAGAGGCTGCTGAAAAACGGGCTCGGCGTCTTCCTCCGAATGCCCGTCCGGAACTTTGGGATAGCCGTTGTGGCAGAACATACACTCATAGTGGACCAGCCGCGTCGAGCCCGGATAATCGGCCCGATCAAAACCGGGAATCATTCCCCAAGTTCCGCCATTTTCGGCATACCAACCCAGCGGCAGTTGCTGGAGGGTGTTTCGCGCAGTCAGATGCAAATAAGTTTTCGCGTGATTGCCGGAGCCCAGAACATAGTCGATCCGCTTCTCTTCTACGTTCGTTGCGTGTCCATCAAAGCCGCTCTGCCAACGACGTTCAAACACCTCTCCGTCGTGCTTGACGATCGCGAAATGGCTCTGCGAGGCGGCATGGAAATACGCTGGAAACTTCTCTTTCATCGTGTCCGCGTTAATTTTAGAAAAGGATCGACCCATGCCCGTCAGCGAATACGTCTTTGCAATATCGGCGTGGCATTGCGCACACCAACCGGGATCGACATAGTTATTGGCAGCCGCTTTTGCTGAGGTGTGGGTGTCGACGGTAAGACCGGGAGCCGTGCGTCGGGGCTTTTTCTGCTGAGCGATCAATGCGCCGGCTAAGATGACGGCAAGAATCGACCCGCCGGTGACGATGCGCAGCGCTGTGGACGGTTTCATGCGCGCAGCAGTATAAACCGAAAGCAGAAAGGCGGGACTCTAGCTTACCGAACGCCAGACGTCCTGATTTACGGGTGACTGGCGAGCTGATGTACCTGACCGCTACTTAACTCGGCCCTAAGAACATCGCATTCCAGATTCTTGTTACCCAAGTCCCGTCGCAGCCGCGAATTTTCCTGCTCCAGTTCTCTCAGACGCCGGATGCCACTCGCGGGCAGACCCTGGTACTGCGTTCTCCACCTGTAAAAAGTGGCCTCGCTCACCCCGATCCTGATACAAATTTCCCGCACCGGAACTCCCGCTGTCGCTTCATTCAGTAAGTCGATGATTTCTTCCGCCTCAAACCGACTCGTCCTCATGGCCCTTCTCTCCCAGATTGATTTGCTCGGTTAGTGAAAAAGGGATGCGCCTTGCTGGACGCACCCCTTCTTCGGTCCCGCTTAGAAATAGACCTTCACAGCCAGCGCCATGATTCGCGGAGGCTTCGCAGACGTGACCTTGCCGAACGATGAACTGCTGGCGTTCGTGCTGGAGCCGCCGAGATTGTTGAATTGGGTGTGGTTGAAGGTGTTGTAGGTCTCCCAGCGAAGCTGAATGTAGCGCGCTTCATTGGAGCTGTAATGGATGTTCTTGAACAATGAGATGTCCCAGTTATTGACGCCAGGCTGCGTGAATACGTCGCGCGGTGAGACGTTGCCGAGTCCGCACGTCGCCGGCTCGTTTAGCACGCAGGATCCCGGCCCGTTCGGCGCAGCCTGAAACGCCCCGGCGTTCAGGAATTTCGTAGCAGATGCCCGCGAGCCGTAGGCGGACTTGCCAGCAACTAGGCTGGGCGTGGTGGGACCGCCCTGATTGCCTCCATTCGTGGCTCCGTTTGGATCGCCGTTATAGGACCAAGAAACGGTGCCTGGCGCACCGGAGATGAAGGACGCAACACCCTGCACTGTCCAGCCATTCGTCGCCAGCTTGGCGAACCGGTTCTCGAAATGGCTGTTAGGGATGTTATACGACCAATTGATTGTGAGATTGTGTCTGCGATCTTGCGATCCCGGCCCGTAATAATAGCTGTCGGGGAGCCACAGGTTGCAGCAGCCGCCTTCGTCGAGCACTTTCGAGTACGTGTATGCCGCGCCGGTCGTCAGACCCCTGCCGAACCGTTTGGTGACGGTCGCTTGCAGCGAGTTGTAGTTGGAATTGGCATCGAATGTGGCGAAGGGTTGGCTGTTGTAACCGCAGACGAGCTGCGCATCCATGCAGCGGATAATGTTTGCAGGAAGCGGCTTGCCGGGTTGCGTCGGATCGGCGTATTGCGACTGGAAGTCCTCTCCATAGGGCAGGTTGGTGAGGTCCGTGGTCCGCCGTCCGTGACGAGAGACATTGCCGACATAGGAGATGTCAAGCAAGACGCCGTGCGTCAGGTCATGTTGCACGCCGAGGTTGAAGTCATAAACCTGCGGGCTGCTGAAGTCTCGCAAGTTGCCATAGGCTCTTTGAGGACCGATAAAGAGTTGGCTCGGCGGTGTTGCAAGAAGTTGCCCGATCGTGCCGTTGTAGATGGACGGCCCGAGGATGAGAGGTGGCTGGTCGACTTGTGTCAGCACGTCATCGATGCCGCCGGTGCGGTCGTAGAACATGCCGAACCCGCCGCGAACCGCCGTCTTGCCGGTTCCGAAAACATCCCACGCGAAACCGAAGCGAGGGCCGATTGCAACGGGAGGCGTGTTATAGGCTTTTCCTGCAAATGTGACCATACCCTGATACGGGCACTTTGCATTGCCGGTAATGCTGCAATTTGAGGCATACGTCGTCGGATCAAACAGTCCGATGACACTGGGGGAAACGAATGTCCCGTCGCTTTCGCAACCCGCGCGTTGACCACCGGTATTGAGGCATGGCTGAATCAAGCCCGGTTGGAGTGCGAGCTTATAGACAGAGGGTGTGAACTGAGCGATCCTCTCGCCGTTGCGCAGGTAATCCGGAACAAGAATGCTGAAGCGCATCCCGTAGTCGAGTGTCAGGCGGCGGGTTACTTTCCAAGTGTCCTGGGCGAACCACTCGATGTCATAGTTCAACCCGTGGGCGTCGCTGCGGGCGTTATCTTCGGCGTACTGTTCGTATACACCGGTATAAGCGTTCGCAAACGTGTTGCCGGTATCGAACGGATTTGTGCTGGACGAACTGAAGTTCAGCACGCCATTGAATTGTGCGCCCGTTCGGTTGGAATAGGTGGCCGTGGTGCGAGAGACATGTTCGTAAAAAGCACCGAATTTGAAGTTATGCGCTCCCTTCACCCACGAGAGATTATCGGTAATCGTCCAATCGCTGTCCGTCCCGAAGAATGGGTAACGAGATTCAAAACTAAAGCCCGGGGAATTCGGAAGCGTTCCTTTGCCCGGGGCATCGTTTCCGCCGACGGAAGCGTTTTCGTTTGTGAAGCTGCCGAACGATACGTTTGGAATCAGATCGTGTTCATTCACCTGTTTCGATTGTGCACCCCCATTTGTTGCATCGGGGAAGAGAACAGGAAGAACAGTTGGCCCTAAGCCAAGTAGCGCGCGGTTGTTGTTATCCAAGGCGGCTTTGTTGTATGGGTCGACCGTCTGAAGAGCGTAATTTGTGCCGAACGTGACTTCGTTGACCAGATTCGAACGCAGTGTGGAGACGAGTGTTCCTACCGCGCCATCGCTGTGAATCGTGTAGTTGATCAGCGACTGCGGCCAGCTGCCGGAGCCGCCCAGGAAGCCGAATTGCCCCTGGGTCTGCTCGTAATTTTTAAGCAACCGGATATAGAAGGTCTCGTTGTTCGAGATATTGAAGTCGAGCCGCGCCGTGTCGTTCCACCAAGGATGAGGCGTCACGTTAACGTAATTGAAATTAAAAGAGTCAGTCGGGCAGTTAGGCAACCCGGCGAGAGGCGCGTTGAGACCCGTCGCCGTATCACCTGATCTCAGGCAGTTGGGCAGTGGGAGCAATGAAAGAAACTTCTGCCCTGCCGTGTTCATATCTGCAGCCGGGAAGGTACAGGTGATATTTGGGGTCGATCCCGTGCATGTCGGTGCTATCCCGGCCGGATCGGTGAATTGCTTCGTCAGATTTGTGAAGACGCCCGCGCGCTCTGCCGGAGTCGGCATCGTTTGGTTCGAGGGGTTCGACGACGTCGTGCGGTGCAGATTGTCGCTCGAAACAAAGAAAAATGCTTTGTTCCGGTTCCGATTCCACTGCGTGAAGGGCAACAGGATAGGGCCGCCGAGCGTACCGCCAAAGTTATTGAATTTGTAAGGCGCGGGATGGCCGCTGATGGCCGGGTCCGAATTCTGGTTACGGAAGTAGTCGTTAGAATTGTAGAAATTGTTGCGGTTGAATTCGTAAACGTCGCCATGAAACGCGTTCGTACCGGACTTGGTGACGACGTTGATAGTGCCACCAGCGCGTCCGCCGAATTCAGCATTCTCGTTTCCTGTTTGAACGCGCATTTCCTGAATGGAATCCACGCTCGGGGAAATATAACCGCCATTCGTTGGTGCGCCAGTGTCCTGGCTGGCGATGCCGTCCAGTTGGACGAGAACGGTACCGGCGTCGCCACCATTGAACTGAACCGCGCCCGAACCCCATCCGGGGGCGTCCGTCTGACCGCCGCTCACTGTTCCAGGCAACAGTTGTAGGTAATCTTTAAAGTTGCGGCCCTTATCGGGGATGCTTGTAATTTGGCTGTCGGTGACGAGCCCGGAATGACCAGACGTATCTGTCTCGACGCGCGCTGCCACTGCCGAAACCGTTACTTCATTTGTCACGGCGCCCACTTGCAGCTGGATCTGATGGAGCGCCAGGGCCTCGCGCGTTCCTAGGACGATGTTGTTTTGGTTGTAGGTGCTGAATCCGGACTGAGTAATCTGAAGTTCGTAGGTGCCAGGCACTACGTCAGTAAACTGAAAATCACCAGACGCGTTGCTGGTCAGGCTCCGAACCTGCTGTGTCAAGGTGTTGGTCAGAGTGACTTTTGCTCCTGCGATGATCGCTCCGGACGGGTCGGTAACTGTGCCGGTGATTTGTCCGGTGACCGTCTGAGCATCCAACGCACCCTGCAAGCTCCCCATATATAGGAGGAGAGCCGCCAAAACGCACGCCCATGCCCCTAACTTCAAGCACCGATTGAAGCGGCGCTTGTAACCCTTTTCTTCTCTCATCTATCCACCCCTTAGCGATGAAAATGTGCGACAAGGGCTTTGTGCCCGTGCGTCCCACCCAAGGCCGACCTACTCCCCTGCATCGGGAGATTTCGCCGGTCTTTCAACAGGAACGCGCGGCACACGACCGTCAGACACAGGGGCGCATCGCTTCACTCTGTCGCTGACAATCCCGCCCTTCCGTAAGGACCCGCCTTGCGAACTCTTGTTACCAATTGAAACTGTTTATTTCTGGGAATAAGGAATATTCTTGCGGGCCGGCAGACGTCAATCACACGCGTCTTAATTCTTTCTTTACGGGTAGATCATTACAAACAAGACGCTTATTCGCGGTGCTCTAATGGTGCGGTGAAAAGGTATCGGGACCGTATAGGCGCCGTTTACGTCGCTGGAACGTCGTTAAAATGAAGGGAATTCGTGTTAGCACGCTCTTGAGGCGCGCTTGGCTGGGAATTTAGGGACTGCTTTAACTTCGCCTTCACTGTTTCCTATCTACTCCCAGTTTGCCAATTCATGGATCGCCGTTGACGGGTTTCTCTTATTCCATCTCTCGAAGATAATGCCGGATGACGCCCGGCCAACTCCTTCGGTCTATTGAAAGTCGATCTATAGAGAGAGTCGCACCCACAAACCTCGATATGTGTGGAGACGTTTATCAACAGGAGCTCCTGCACCCTGATCTTTTGCTTAAAATCCGGTCGGAAATGTCCGATCACCGGGGCGAATGACATGGGGTAATAGCTGGCGGGTAGCGATTTATCTACATGGTCAATAATTGTTAATTTACCTCTATCGCGCTGAAAAGACTGACTTTATTACACAAACTTGTTGTCAATGGGAGCGCGCGGTGCTATATGTCTTACCCAGAGTACGAAGGGGGTATGTCCGATGCCCAGTGTTTCAAATCGGGAAATTGTAGAATTTGGTGCCTTTCAAATCGATCCGCAGTCTGGTGAACTCCGCAAAAACGGCATTGCAATCAAGCTCGGTTCTCGCGAAGCTCATGTTCTTTTGGCCCTCGTTGAGAAGTCAGGGCAGCTGGTTAGCAGGGCTGAGCTGCGGCAGCGTCTTTGGCCGACTGACACATTCGTCGAATTCGACAACGGCCTAAACAACGCCATTAGCCGTTTGCGAAGTGCATTGTCGGACACAGCAGATAGTCCACGCTTCGTTCAGACAGTGCCCCGGCAAGGCTATCGTTTTGCAGCGCCGGTCAATCGACGAACTCCAGCCAAGCGAACGTTCAAATTTTCGGGCTGGCCTCGGATTGCGGCGGCTGCCATGGCGTTGCTTCTTATTGCTGCGTTCTCGTGGCGGCATTTTAGCCATGCGAGCGGTCGAATAGGTTCTGTGGCGATCCTTCCCTTTGCCGTAATCAATCCTGTTGACGGTATCGGCGGACAGTACCTTAGCGCGGCCGTCACCGATGCCGTATTCACCAGACTCTCCACTATCCGCGACCTTACCGTAGCCCCGCCCAAAGCCGTCGCGACGTATGCGAGTGCGAGTGCAAGCGTTCGTCAGATTGCGCGCGACCTTCACGTGGACGCAATAGCCACAGGCGCTGTACACATCGGAAATAGCGATCTCCAAGTGAGCGTTCAACTGGTCGATTCACGAGGCTCGACGATTTGGAGCGAGTCTTACCAGCAGCAGCTTCGCGACTTTCCGTTGCTCACGCGTTCCGTCGCTCGCGGAATTATCCGCGCAGCCAGAGTGCCGCTGTCTCCCCAAGATCAAGAGATATTCGCTTTGCAGCAAGAGGTAAGCCCACAAGCGTTCGAGGCGTTTGAGAAGGGCGTGTATTGTCTCTCTCAACAGACCGAAAATTCGCGAAACCGCGCTCTCGGATATTTTCGGCAAGCGGTTGCCGAAGCGCCCAATTTTGCAGAGGCGTATGCTGGACTTGCGAACTATTACGTGAATACCGGGTCGATTCCACCGGAAATTGCTATGCCAGGCGCCAAGTCTTATGCGGCGAAAGCAGTCGAATTGGACAGTGTTATTCCTTATCCGCATACGGCCCTTGCGGTTTCCGAGTTTTACGGCGATTGGGATTGGTCGGCGAGCGAGAAAGAGTTTCGGCACGCGCTTGCTTTAAACCCTGGCGTCGAACGCACCCACCGCTTATACGCCGCGCTTCTCTCAAGTGAGTCGCACGTCGACGCCGCCGTCCAGCAAATCCGCGAAGCGCACGACATTGATCCTCTTTCGGTTCCCGTCTATTACAGAGCGGCCAACATCTGGGTCAACGCCCACCAATACAATCAGGCGATTGAACAGGCCAATCAGCTGCTTGCGATGAATCCCACCAGCGTTCCGGGCCATGAAGCCTTGGGTACGGCCTTTTTCTTCCAGGGAAAATATGCGGAAGCCGTCCGCGAGTTTGAAGATGCCGCTGCAACAAAGCGAGATAGTCCGCATGCGAACGCCCTCCTTGGTGCAGCGTACGCGCGATGGGGAAAAAATTCGCTTGCCACGCAACAGCTAGGTGAGCTGCGCCGTCTCGATCAGAGCGGTTACGTTCCTCCCTATTGGTACGCTATCGTGTACGCCAACTCAGGTGACACGTCGGATGCCTTGAACTGGCTCCAACGAGCGTATCAGCAACACGATCCGCACCTCGTCGACCTCAAGGTAAGCCCTTGGTTCGACTCGCTTCGCGAAGACTCGCAGTTCGCGCAGTTAGTAAAGCAAATGAAATTTCCGAATTAGGTCCAAATTCGAGTGGGGCGACAAAAGAAGCCGCTAACGGTGGGTTCGAGGCGCGGCATTCACCGGCACATAAACGAGACTTTGCTGCCCCCCTTGCGTTAGGTCGAGCGTGCCGCTCGACCGTCCCAGGGTGCGAATTTCCGCGAGGCCTTTCTGCGTCGCTAATACGAATGCCGGGTCTGGATCATTCGCTGACCATTCGGGCAGTTCACGGCCAAAATAGAAATCCAATCCGTAATTCCAGGCCCGCGGCAACTCATATGTAAAGATCCGGTCGGGATGAGGATCGTTCTTTAAAAATTCCGCGTAAGGCCGCGCCGAATAGCGGCCGTCGACGAGCGGCAACACGGCGGTATTCGCCACCTCCACGCTTCCCGCGAGACAAAGCGCGCAGAGTCCAATTGTCCATCGCGCATTCCTGCGCAGCCCAAAAATTGCCATCGCCGCCGCGGCGGCGAAAAGCACCGCTAGCCCAAAGTAGATTTTAGTGGGTGCGGTATTCGACGTCGCAAAAGGGTCGTTCGCGTGCCAGTCAATCCTCCGCAAGTAGAAAAGCGCCGCAATTGCGAGCGCGGCCCATGTGCCCGCTAGTCCCAAGGCAATAACTCGGGCAGACTGTTGCGCTCGGTCGAAGGCGCGAATGCCCGCCACGGCGCATACGAGCGCTGCTGGTGCGATTGCCGGCAAAATGTAGCTCGGAAGCTTAGATTGCGACGCGCTAAAAAATAAAATTGGAAATCCCATCCAGCACGCGAAAAAGAATCCCGGCGAATCGCCCCACGTTTTTTCTCGCCACATCCGGAGTCCCTCCTGTGCGGCCGGCCAAAGCAAAATCGACCATGGCAGCAGCGCCGCCACGAATATCGGCCCGAAAAACCAGAAGGGTTGCTTGTGCTGAAACATCGGTGTTAGATACCGCTCGAAATTGTGCTGCAGGATGAAAACGCGCAGAAAATCCGGATTCCGGAGCGCGCATATCACGTACCATGGCACTGCCACGATACAGAACGCTGCAATCGCGGCCGGATGCAAGAGCCGCAACGCCTCTCGCCACCGACGCGTCGCCAGTGCCCAAAGCAAAACCGCGCCTCCCGCGAGAATCACAGCCGCCGGCCCTTTTGCCAGCACCCCCGCGCCCAAAAACGCACCAAACAACACCAGGAAAGGCAGCCATCGCTCTCCGTTAGATTGTAGGGGCGCTGCTTGCTGCGCCCCTTTGTCGCCGAGTGTCCTGAATCCTTCGGAATTGCTCTCGAATGCGCGATGCCCGCGAATCACCTTCTCTCGCCGAAGTATCTCCGCCGCGCAAGCCATCGCAAGAACAATGCAAGTGCTGAACAGCATATCCGGTGTCGCGGCGCGCGCGAATGCGATTCCTGCCACGCTCGTCGCAAAAATCAGCGGCGCAATTAGCGTCGCATTCCTGCCCCAATTCTCATTGCTTCCGTAAAAGCGCCGTGCGAGCCACGCGATCGCCATCGCGCTTGCAAGCGCCGCAAACGCCGCAGGCAGCCGCGCCGCCCACTCAGCTGGAAGATTTAGTCGGAATCCAACGGCCGCCGCCCAATAGTAGAGAATAGGCTTTTCAAACCACGGCTGGCCGTAGAGTCGTGGCGTTATCCAATCTCCCGTTCGCGCCATCGCCCGCGCGATCCACACATACCGCGGCTCATCCGGGCCGGTCAGCCCAATCGCCCCAAGCTGCCCAAACAGACAAATCGCAATGACCAGACCAACGCACACGGAGGGCAGCGGACTGCGTCTCTCAGATTTTTCTATCGGTTTCAAACCTGATAGTTTAGCACTCGGCGCTCTGGCTTCGCGCGACAGCCTCCCGCATAATGGCTCGCGATGCGCGAATCTCTCGAATACGCCGCTGCTTGGACAGGCCTCAAATTTCTTGGACTTCTGCCGCGCTCCGCGGCCCGTTTCGTAGGAGCGGCGAGCGCCGCTGCTGCATATTATCTGCGCCCGCCCTTACGCCGCGCTGCCATCTTCAATTTGCAACTCGCGTTTCCCCAGTGGGCTGACGAAGAACGCAAACGCGCCGTCCGCAACATGATCCAGCAGATCGGTTGGATGGCGGGCGAATTTTCTCAATTCCCAAAATACACGCGCGCCAATATCGAGCAGGTCGTTGTTCTCGACGGCTACGAAAATTTCGACGCCGCCCGCCGCCGCGGCAAAGGCGTGCTATTTCTCACCGGGCATATGAGTGCGTGGGAACTCGCGCCTTTTGCACAAGCTCTTTACGGCAATCCATTGCACTTTCTTGTGCGGCCGATTGCCAATGCGAAAGTCGGCGCGCTCATCAACCATTACCGCTGCCTCTCTGGTAATCGGCCGATCGATAAAAATCGGTCCGCACGAGCAGTTCTCCACGTGCTTTCCGAAGGCGGCACCGTCGGTGTCCTTTCGGACCACAATACCTCCCTCGAAGAAGGCGTTTTCGTTGATTTCTTCGGCATTCCGGCTTCCACTACATCCGGCCTGGCGCGCCTCGCTCTTCGAACCGATGCAGCCGTCGTTCCAGGCTTCCTCTCATGGGACTGCGAGCGCCGCAAATACCGCCTGTCCTTCGAGTCCGCGGTCGAGCTTTCACGCACTTCCGACGAAGAGGCCGATGTGCGCGAAAACACACAGCGTTTCACGCGCGTAATCGAAGATTATGTCCGTGCGCATCCGGATCAATGGCTCTGGGTTCACAAGCGATGGAAGACGCGTCCGCCGGGAGAGCAGCCGATCTATTCGTTCTAGTGTGCACAGCGATTCGCCCTATGCTGATTCCGTTTTGTTCGAAAGAGGTGAGGAATGACACACAAAGCCGCTGAGCTCGCCCGATATCTCGGCGTGGAGTTGCAAGGTGATCCGAACGTGCCGCTCTCAGGAGTCGCGAATCCGGAAGATGCCGGCGCTGAAGATCTGATTTACGCCGATTCCGTGCGCCAGTCTAAGCGCGTGGAAAGATCACGCGCGGTTTGTGTACTCGCGCCGCCGGACGCTGTGTTCGCTGGTAAGGCGATTCTAAAAACAACAAATCCAAAACTCGCCTTTGCAAAGGCCGCCGCGTGGTTGGCGCCGCCAACTTGGCCAAGCGCCTCAATTCATTCCACCGCTGTCATCGGCGCGGGAGTGCAGGTGCCGAAGAGCGCCACAATTGGTGCGTACGTCGTTATAGAAGACGATGTCGTTATTGGCGAAGAGGCATGGATCGAGCCGTTTTGTTTCGTTGGGAAGGGAAGTCGCATCGGTGCAAAGTGCCGCCTGCATCCTCATGTGACGCTGTATCCACAGTCTGCAATAGGCAATCGCGTCGAACTGCATACCGGGGTGGTGATTGGCGGCGACGGTTTCGGTTATGTTTTCGGCGAAGGCCGGCAATGGAAATTTCCGCAAGTCGGCAAAGTCATCATAGATGATGACGTGGAGATTGGTTCTAACACCACAATTGACCGCGGTTCGCTCGGCTTAACCCACATAAAATCTGACACAAAGATCGATAATCTCGTCCAGGTCGGCCACAACGTCGAAATCGGCGAACACTCCATTCTCGTCTCACAGGTCGGCATCTCCGGTAGCAGCAAATTAGGAAAAGGTGTCGTCGTCGCGGGCCAAGCGGGATTTGGCGATCACGCCATCGTCGAAGACAATGCCGTAATCGGGGGGCAAGCCGGTATTCTGCCTGGGAAGGTCATCCGCAGCGGCCAGGTCGTGTGGGGAACACCAGCTCGCTCGCTTGAAAAATTCAAGCAGCAGCACGCCTGGTTTACTCGGCTCCCCGAATTGGCCCGCCGCCTCGAAGCGGTAGAAGACTTGATCGAGAAGTCCTCCGGAAGATCGCGTGAATAATCGGATCGCCGGCCTTCGGGCGACTACCCCCCGTTCATTAGGCAGCCTAGAGGCATTTTTTAATTGACCCCCCCGTGAGTACCTAAGATAATGACTTCAACGTAAGTGACTGGAACGTATGGGATTGGGGCGAAGCCTCGATCTAAAAGCTATGCTTGGGAGGCCGTGCCATCCGGCCCACCCTTTGCAACCGTCTGGGGCGGCGCTTGAGTAGCCCCTGAGAGTCGCTGTTTTGAACGGGCACCTGAGGGAGTCATGACGCCGGAGTCTACACTTCGCGCGGACGCTGGTAACGCTAGCGTATCCGCTTTTGGTACTGCTCCGGCCCGCGAAAGGCACTTCCGTGTCGAAGATGCTATAGAGCGCGGGCTGCGCTGGCTTCTTTCCGCCCAAGCCGAGGACGGCTACTGGTGGGGCGAGCTCGAAGCCGACACCACTCTGGAATCCGACTACATTCCATATCTTCACGCTCTGGGTAAGCTCGATTCCGAAAAGACAGCCAAACTGGCGAACTACATTCGCCTGCGTCAACTTCCCGACGGCGGCTGGCCGTTATTCCCAACCGGCGCAGCCGAATTAAACGCCACCGTCAAAGCCTATGTCGCTCTTCGGCTCGCTGGAGATGCGGTCTCGGCTCCGCATCTTCTCCGGGCAAAATCAAAAATCCACGAGTTAGGCGGCTTGGAAGCGACAAATTCATACGTCCGCTTCTATTTGGCCATGTTTGGCGCCATCGAGTGGAGTTACGCGCCCGCTATTGCTCCGGAATTGATGTTGCTGCCGTTTTGGCTTCCTTTGAATATCTATGAAATGTCGTCTTGGACTCGTGCCATCGTGATTCCGATGACGATTATTTATGCCTTGAAGCCCAATTGGTCGCTCCCGGAAGGCATCACCTTTCAGGAACTTTTCAAGACTGCCGGCGCTAAGCCTCCATCGCTTTGCCGCAACGGCTCCGGGATCTCGTGGAGAAACGCTTTCATAGCGCTTGACCGTGCGCTCAAGCGCTATGAACGACTCCCTTGGAAACCATTTCGCAAGGCGGCGCTGAATCGCGCGCACAAATGGATGGTCGAGCGGCTCGAACGCGCCGAAGGTCTCGGCACTATCTATCCAGCAATGATGAATTCGATCTACGCGCTTCTCGCCGAGGGCAGCGACACTGCTGATCCTCTGCTGTCCCGCGAAATCGGCCATCTCGAACGCTACGAAATCGAAGACGACGAGACGCTCCGCGTCCAGCCCTGCATTTCGCCCGTTTGGGATACCGCCATTGCTCTGGTCGCTTTGGAAGAAGCCGGACTAGATCCCGCGCATCCTTCTCTAGTCAAAGCCGCTCGTTGGCTTCTCGAAAATCAGGTGTTAAATGGCGGTGATTGGCAGGTTAAAAACCGCAACGGCGCGCCTGGCGGGTGGGCGTTCGAGTTTTGCAATGACGATTATCCCGATGTGGACGACACCGCATTTGTTCTCATGGGATTGTGCCGCGTCGCGGTTCCTGACCAGGAGCGCCTACGCGGTGCTATCCGCCGCGGCGTCGACTGGCTCCTCAGCATGCAGAATCGTGACGGAGGGTGGGGCGCCTTCGATCATGAAAACAATGTGCAGTTTTTGAACAATATTCCCTTCGCAGATCACAACGCGATGCTTGATCCCTCGACGGCCGATGTCACCGCGCGAGTCCTGGAGTCGCTCGGCCACATGGGGTGGTCGGCAAATCATCCGGTTATTGAGCGTGCTCGAAAGTTTCTCGATAAGGATCAGACCTCCGATGGTTCCTGGTTCGGTCGCTGGGGCGTGAATTATATTTACGGTACAAGCGGTGTTTTGCGCGCGCTCGAACAAATCGGTCTCTCGACCACGGACCAGTGCAAGCGCGCGGCCGACTGGCTGTGCTCCGTGCAAAATCCCGACGGTGGTTTTGGCGAGACTGCTGCCTCATATGAAGACGCTACCCTTAAGGCAAAAGGTGCGAGTACCGCTTCGCAAACCGCATGGGGGTTGATTGGTCTGCTTGCCGTTGTTGAGCCAGATGATCCGGCTGTCGAACGTGCGGTCGCTTGGCTCGCCCAACACCAGAATGCTGACGGCAGTTGGGACGAAAGTGAATTTACGGGTACAGGCTTTCCGAGGGTCTTCTACCTCAAATACCACCTATACCGTAACTCGTTTCCGCTATATGCGCTCGCGCGCTACGACAATCTACGTAAGCAACGCCGGAGATTTCTTGCCGTGCAGTTTCCTTCGGGTGAATTCGATCATCGAAAGTAGTATTGGAGATAAAGGATGAGAGTTCCTTTCAGCATGACCACAACCATGGCGGGATATCTCGCCAAGAAGGGCATGAGCGATAAGAAGTTCTCGCTTGTGATGATGCTCGAGCCGCTGCACACCTGCAATCTCACGTGCACGGGTTGCGGTCGCATTCGCGAATATAAGTCCACGATCAACGAGATTCTCACCGTTGAAGAGTGTATGAAGGCTGTCGATGAGTGCGGCACCCCTATCGTTTCTATCTGCGGCGGCGAGCCGCTGATCTATCCGGAAATCGGCCGCCTCGCGAAAGAGATACTGGCGCAAAAGAAGCATATCTATCTCTGCACCAACGGCATGTTTATTCGCAAGCGGCTGCACGAATTCAAGCCTACTTCGCGGTTCTTCTTTAACGTGCACCTTGATGGCCTCGAGAAGACACACGATATCTGCGTCGAACGCGACGGCGTGTTCCGCGAAGCAATCGAAGGCATTAAGGCCGCGAAAGCTGCCGGCTTTCTGGTCGCTTCGAACACGACGATCTATAAAGAAACGGACATCGAAGAAATCGCGGAGCTTCTTGCGTATCTGCAGACGCTCGGCGTTGATGGCCACATGATTTCGCCCGCCTACTCCTACGCCGCCGTCATGACGAAGGAGATATTCATGTCGCGCGACGAAATTCGCGAGAAATTCCGGCAAGCGAGTGCGCTACTTGAACGCTACAACATCGTGACCTCGCCGATTTACATGGAATATCTGCGCGGCGAACGCGAGCTCATGTGCACAGCTTGGGGCAATCCCACTTACAATCCCCGCGGCTGGAAAGGCCCCTGCTATCTGATGACCGATACGCACTATAAAACCTACGACGAGCTGCTGGAAAAGACCCCGTGGGAAAAATATGGTCGCGGGCGCGATCCTCGCTGCGAAGACTGCATGGTACATGCCGGATACGAAGCATCGGCCGTGCTCGGCGGCAATAAGAAATTCGGCGATACCTGGAAGATGCTGAAGTGGACGCTTTCCGGCAAAATGGGCGGCATTCTGAAAGATGGCTCATCCAAAACAGGTAATGGCCGCAAGCCCCGCAACGGCAACGGTCACCCTGTAGGGCACGCCTCGGCGCACGTTCCGCCTCCCAAGCACGAGAACGAGGCCTTCCGCATTTTATGAATGTTCTTGTAACGGGTGCCACCGGGTTCGTGGGAAGCCACGTGGCCCGGCAACTCGTTGAATCCGGCTACTCTGTCCGCGTACTGGTGCGGCCGGATAGCAATCGACTCCTGGTTCAGGACCTTCCGGTCGAACGCTGCGAAGGTGACCTCCGCGATATTCTTTCGCTCGGGCGCGCAATGAACGGAATTCGCCGCGTCTTTCACGTCGCCGCCGATTACCGCCTTTGGTCGCGCAATCCCCAAGAAATTTACCAGAACAATGTCGAAGGCACGTGCAACCTGTTCGAAGCGGCGCGACAGAACGGCGTCGAACGCATCGTTTACACCAGCACTGTGGCCACGATGGCCGTCCCAGCGCCGAATGGTACGCTGCCCAATGAGGAAACGTACGCCGCTCTCGACCAAATGGTCGGCCATTATAAGCGTTCGAAATTCATGGCCGAATTAGAGGCGATCAAAGTCGCGGCCGATGGCCTGCCAGTCGTAATCGTGAATCCGACCACCCCTGTTGGGCCCGGCGATTGGAAGCCGACTCCAACTGGCCGCATCATTGTCGATTTCCTGAACGGCAGAATGCCGGCCTACGTCGATACCGGGCTGAATATCGCCGCCGTTGAAGATATCGCAGCAGGTCACCTTCTCGCAGCAGAGAAGGGCCGTATTGGCGAACGTTACCTGCTCGGCGCGCGCAACATGACGCTGAAACAGATCCTCGATACGCTCGCGACTATTACGGGCCGTCCTGCGCCACGCGTCCGCCTGCCGCACAGCGTAGCGATTGCTGCCGCGCATGCGAGCGAGCTTTACGCGCGCTTCACGGGAGGCGAGCCGCAAATCCCATTGGAAGGTGCAAAGATGTCGCGCCATCGCATGTTCGTCGCCAGTGACAAAGCCGCACGCGAACTCGGTTATGCGCCCGGGCCGGTCGAGCCCGCATTCGAACGCGCCATTCGCTGGTATCAGGATCATGGCTACGTAGCCGGAGCGCAAGGCGCGAAGCCCATTGCTCGCGCGCACGCCGCGTAGCGCCAGGTACGTGCCGAGTCCATGAGAGTTCTTGTCGCCTATGCAGTCGAGCCTGAATTCGATCCGTGGCGAAAACTGCACAAATTTGGCGAATCGAACGCCGGCGATTTTACGATTCGCCGCACGCAAATTGCCGGCGCGAACGTCGATTTTGTCGTGAGCGGAATGGGACCGGCGCGTGCGACGTGCGCGATGGAAGCCGTCGCATCGGCAGAATATTCTGTGATCGTCGCCGCAGGTTTGGCGGGATCGCTGCGCCCGGAATTCGAAGTGGGGAATATCGTAATTCCGAACCTCGTTCGCCGCGCTGGCGAGGAACCGGCCCCGCTCGCTTGTGATGGAGCTCTATGCGCCGAAGCCGTCGCGGCGGGCGGAAAAAGGATAGAAATGCTGGTTTCATCCGACGGTATCGCGACGACAGTAGAGGAAAAACATCGTCTCGGCAAAGGAGCCGACGCAGTCGATATGGAGACTTTCAGCATTCTGGCGTCTGCGCGGTGTCTCAAAATCCCAGCGGTCGCGATTCGCGCGATTTCCGATCGCCACGATCAGGCGCTGCCGTTGGACTTGAGCACAACACTTGACGAACGCGGCCAGGTGTCCATCGCGCGCGTGATGAAACTCGTTGCTGGAAGGCCGGGGCAAATCGCTCCGCTGATGAAATTGGGCCGCGACAGCAAGGGGGCCGCCGAAGCTCTTGCGCGTTTTCTTGACGGATACATCGAGCGGCTCTCTCGCGCCCCGCACCTGGCGCGGAGCAAGGCTTAACGGTACAAGGAAGACGGTACTTGCAAACCAACGCAAGGTCACTAAGATGTATTCGGTGCCTCGACCTGGCTTCCGATTCCCCCGCACGCATTGCGATTTGGGAAGCGTGCGCCGGATTCGGTGGGTTGCAATCGATAATTGGGTATAATTGGACTCACAAGCGATTATTAGAGAAGCAGCGAGTTCGGCCACTGAGATTTCATAGTCATTCTTATTCGCGTCCAGTCTCGAGATGAGTCATCTTAGCGCACAGGTCGATAGCGTCGGTTCCAACAGCTCCGGCTTAGGATTGATGCGCGCGGGTGTCTACCGGGGTAGAGATCGCGTAGTTGTCGAGACGGTGCCCATTCCCGATATCGGCCCCGGCGAAGTTCTCTTCCGCGTCGCCGCCTGCGGCATCTGCGGTACGGATATTAAGAAAATTCGTTATGGATTTGTCCCACCTCCGCAAATCTTGGGCCACGAACTAGCTGGCACTGTCGTTTCCGTCGGCGCCGGTGTGAGCAAGTTCAAGCCCGGCGATCGCGTCGTCAGCTTCCACCATATCCCTTGCAGCGAATGTTTCTATTGCGAGCGAAAGCTGTTTTCTCAATGCGCCACATTCAAGCGCACCGGACTCACAGCGGGCACTGGTGATCCAAACGGCGGCGGCTTCGCCCAATACGTTCGCGCAATGCCGTGGATCGTCGAGCGTGGCATGCTTGCAGTTCCTGCCGATGTTACTTTTGAAGAGGCCACTTTTGTTGAGCCGGTGAACACTTGCCTTCGCGCCGTTCGCAAGGCTCGAGTGGCACCGGAGGAGACGGCTCTGGTGATCGGGCAGGGTCCCATCGGGATGCTGCTCATGTTGCTCGCCCGGTATGAAGGAGCGCAGGTCTTCGCGAGTGATCCAATGGCCAACCGCCGCGCCGCCAGCGAACGCTTTGGTGCTCTTCAGTGTTTCGATCCAAACGCCGTGAATCTACGCGAAGAGATGTTGCGCCGCACGGAAAACCGCGGAATTGACGTTGTCCTTCTCGCCGCTCCAATGCCCGCTTTGGTGGACGAAGCGCTTTCCATTTTACGCCCGGGCGGTCGCGTCCTGCTTTTTGCTCACAACGACCCCATCCTGCGAATCGAATTTCAGGCTTCGGCAATCGGAATTGAGGAGAAAGAAATCCTCGGTGCGTACAGTGCTTCGGTAGACGACCAGGCCGAATCGGCGGCTATTGTGTTTGGCCGGAAGCTTCCCTTGTGCGACCTGATTTCGCATCGCTTCCCGCTCGAGCGAATCGCGGAAGCCATCGAACTCGCCGCGCATCCAACGGAAAGTACATTGAAGGTCGTGATCGCGCACCAATGAGCGTGAAATGAGCGCCAAAGCATCCATCAAGACAATCGAAGAAGTGCCGCAGAGCGCAGTCGGCCTCGACTTGATGACCGCCGCTGTCCTCCACGGCCGCGAGGACATTCGTGTCGAGCGCGTTCCCGTTCCGCAGATTGCCGAGGACGAAGTTCTCGTTCGTGTTGGCGTCGCTCTTACTGACGGCACCGATCTGAAGGTTTGGAAGCAAGGCTTCCACGCGCGCATGATCACGCCGCCGGCCGTTTTTGGTCACGAGTTAGCCGGGATGATCGCCGCTGTCGGCAGTGCCGTTCCTCATGGCGTGCGCGTGGGGCAGCGGGTCGTGCCGGCGAATTCTGCGCCTTGCGAGCAGTGTTTCTATTGCCGAAAAGGGAAGACCAACCTCTGCGAAGACCTTCTCTTCAACAATGGTGCCTACGCCGAGTACATCCGCATACCGGGCCGCATCGTTCGCCAGAATATGCTCGAGATTCCCGACCACGTCTCTTTTCAGGATGCCGCACTTGCCGAACCGCTCGCCTGTGTCTTGCGCGGAATTCATGAGACCGGCATTCAGCCCGGGGACACCGTAGCCGTGATCGGCTGCGGCCCTATTGGCTTGAAATTCATCCGCATACTCTCGCAACGCGGAGCTTGCGTCATCGCTATCGCGCGGCGAAAGAGTCGGTTGGATCTTGCCGTCCAAATGGGTGCCGCACATGTGGTCGATGCGTCCAAAGTGGACGATCCCGCCGAAGCCGTGCGTGTGTTAACAGAAAAATCGCGCGGCACGGACGCCGTTATTGAGGCCGCAGGCCAGCCCGCCACATGGGAGTGGGCAATGCAGATGGCGCGCAAAGGCGGAACGGTGAACCTCTTTGCCGGATGTACGAAAGGCGTCGAGGTCAAGGTCGATCCCTGGGCTCTGCACTACTCGGAGATCACCGTGAAATCCACGTTTCATCACACGCCGCGCTTCATGCGTAAGGCGCTCGATGCCATTGCGCGCGGCGAGATTCGCGCCTCGGACCTGATTACCGGAACGGCGCCGCTCTCGAGCCTCCCCAAAATCTTTGAGCAAATGAAGGAACGGAACGGCCAGCTCAAGACTGCGATCGTTCCGTAAAAGCTGGTCGCTCGCCCGACGAAAATGCTTCCCACGCCGGAACTCGAAATCGCAAAAAATCTCCCCCGCGAAAGTTGCGGCGCCGACGAGGCTCAGCGTTACACGCGCTGGCTCGCCACGCATCACTATGAGAATTTTAGCGTTGTCTCGTGGCTGTTGCCAAAGCGCCTGCACCAGCATTTTTACAACTTGTACGCCTATTGCCGATGGTCGGACGATCTCGGCGACGAAGTTCCCGATGCGACGCGCGCGTTGAAACTGCTCCATGCTTGGGAAGACGAGCTTCGCTCGATCTACATGCACGGCGCAAGCCCCGTGCATCCTGTCCTAATTGCTCTGCGCGAAACGATTCGCGCCAAGCAAATTCCGATCGACCCGTTCAGCGATCTACTCCGCGCGTTTCGTCAGGACCAGACTGTCCATCGCTATGCGACGTGGGAAGGTGTTTACGATTACTGTGTTTATTCCGCGAATCCGGTCGGCCGGCTTGTCCTTTACCTTTGCGGCTATCGCGACGCAGAACGGCAGCGCCTTTCGGATTTCACCTGCACGGCATTGCAGCTTGCGAATTTCTGGCAGGATGTCTCGCGCGATTTGGAGAAGGGCCGCATATATATCCCGACGAGCGAATTTGCGGCGCACGGACTCACCGAAAACGAAATCGTGTCGCGTAAATTCGATCAGCGATACCTCTCATTAATGAAATCGCTCATCGAGCGTACCCGCGAACTCTTTCGCTCCGGCTTGCCGCTTGCCCAGCGCGTCGACTCGCATTTGCGCGTCGATATTGAGCTGTTCAGCCGCGGCGGCCTCGCGATTCTCGATGCAATAGAGCGCTCTGGTTATGACACGCTGAACTATCGTCCTGCGCTTTCGAAAGCCGCGAAGCTGAAATTGGTCGGCAGTGCTTTAGCAACCAAAATGTTCGCCTCGTCGCCGAAAAAACCTTCGTCTGGCACCGGTCTCGGCGTCGAAACACCGCCGCCGCACGTTTCCGGCGGAATAGATTCCGAAGCACGTATTGCCGAATCATACGCCGAATGCAATCGCATCGCGCGCGCGTCAAAAAGCAGTTTCTACCTCGCGTTTTTCGGCCTGCCCAAGCCGAAGCGCAGCGCGCTCTGCGCCCTCTACGCTTTCATGCGCCTTGTCGATGACGTCTCCGACGATTCCGGCAGTCTCGACGCCAAGCGCGCCGGTCTCGCGCGGTGGCGTGCGCTGCTCGACGAAGCCACCGCGGGCCGCACTACCGGCCACCCAATTTTGCCCGCGCTCGCCGATACGATGTCGCGTTACGAGATGCCGTCCCGGTACTTCCATGACCTGATCCTCGGCGCCGAGATGGATCTCACCTTAAACTCCTACGCGACTTTCGACCGTCTTTCGGAGTATTGTTATCGTGTAGCGGGGACGGTAGGTCTCACCTGCCTTCACGTTTTCGGATTTCGCGACCCGCATGCGCCCGATCTTGCCGAACGCCTCGGGCTCGCATTTCAACTGACGAACATTATTCGTGACGTGCGCAGCGACTTCGAGATGGGCCGCGTGTATCTGCCCGAAGAAGATCTCGCGCGATTCGGTTGCCGTACGGAAGATTTGCGCGGCCCCCTGACGCCCGCTCTTCGCGATCTGCTCGCTTTCGAAGCCGATCGCGCCTGGCGTCTCTATGCAGTAGGCGCACCGCTCGTGCAGATGGTGAATTCCGAAAGCCGTGCCACTCTTTGGGCTTTGGTTCGCACCTACAGCACGTTGCTTGCTCGAATCGAACACGATGATTTCGAAGTTTTCTCGTTCCGGGTCTCGCTTTCGAGCGCCGAAAAGATTCAATATCTCGTCGTTGCGGGAATGAGTGGCTGGTGGAAAAGGGATGCCATCGCAAAGCATTCTGGTGATCGGCGGGGGTCTGGCCGGGATGTCCTGCGCCGTCGCGCTGGCTGAATCCGGACTTCGCGTCCGGTTGTTCGAAAAAAAGCCGCATCTTGGAGGCCGCGCCACTTCGTACACGCTGCCAGACGGCAGCGAAGTCGATAATTGCCAGCACCTGACCCTCGGCTGCTGCACGAATCTCGCCGATTTCTTTCGCCGGGTCGGCGCCGATAAAAAGATTCGCACGTACGACCGGATGTACTTGATGGATAGCCGCGGCGCGCGCGGCACAATGAAATCCGGAATCTTGCCGCCGCCGCTGCACATGGCGCCCTCGATGATGTTTTTCCGTGCGCTTTCTACGGCTGATAAGCGCGGCATTTCTCGTGCACTGATGACGATCGCCCGCGCGGGCGGATCGCCGCCGGGAATTGAAGACATCACGATGCTCGAATGGCTCGAGCGCATGCAGCAAACGCCCGCGGCGATAGCAAAGTTTTGGCGCGTCGTGCTCGTCAGCGCTCTCGATGAAGAGCTCGACCGCGCTGAAGCGCGATACGGAATCGACGTTTTCTGGAAGACATTCTTGGCAAATCGCGAAGGATCGTTGATTGGGCTCCCGTCGGTGCCGCTTGCCGAGCTTTATCGGGGCTGCGCCGAGTCGATCGCCCAGCAGGGCGGGGAAGTGAAGCTTCGCGCGGGAATTCGCGAGGTACACGTGAAGGATAGCCGCTTCGCCGGCGCGGTTATGGAAGATGGCAGCGACGAAAATGCAGATGCATGCGTCGCCGCAGTGCCATATGATGCATTGCCGCCGCTGCTCCCGAAACCGATGTCAGAGAATGGCGGCCCGCTCGCGGGCCTGCATAGCTTGCGCACTTCACCTATTACGAGCGTGCATCTGTGGTACGACAGCCCGGTAATGGAAAGCCCGTATCTGGCGCTGATTGACTACACGTCCCAATGGATTTTCAACAAGACCCGCCTCTATCAGGGGCAGGCGAGGAACGGCGGCGCATCGGCCGGGCAAAAAAATGAAAATGCTCAGTACCTGCAAATCGTGATCAGTGCGTCTTATGATTTGGTTCAGCGCAGCCGACAGGAGATCGTCGAACTGTGCTGTGCTGAACTGGCGAAGGTTCTCCCGAAGACGCGCACGGCCAACCTGCTCAAGTCGACGGTGATCAAAGAAGTTCGCGCTACGTTTTCGCCGATGCCCGGTGTAGATAAACTTCGTCCCGCTCAGGAATCTGGAATCGCGAACCTCTATTTTGCCGGCGATTTCACCCGCACCGGTTGGCCCTCCACGATGGAGGGTGCTGTGCGCAGCGGCTATCTTGCCGCCGAGGCCGTGCTTGCTTCGTTTGGCAGGCCGCAAAAATTTCTTCAGCCCGATCTTCCGCTCGAAGGCTTGTCAAAGCGGTGGGCCGAACATGCGGCACGTAATAATCGCGCGTGAGATAACGGTGCACCGCCGAACGCGTGCCGAAAACGTAGCGGCGCCTTCAGGCGCGGTTTTGTGGCACAACCACTCCTGGCTGTGCAGATTTAATTGGGGTACGGCGCATGCTTGCTGCACGAAGCTTCGAAGCCTCCCACGCGGCGGTGTGGCATGATTTCGTAGCGACCGGCTTTCTGTTCAGCCGGTCATCGATCGAACGGCACTGACGCGCGATTGGATCACAATCCGGCGAACGTGCTCTTTCGCTCCCCTTTAGTCGGGTGCTTTTGGTTTTGCTTTTGTAGCGGCCGACTCGCCTTTCAGTCGGGCGCTTTGCTTTTGTAGCGGCCACCGTCCTGCCCTGAACACGCGAAGGGTACCCGCGCATTTCGCGGGCGGTTCTCGGTGGGCGGTTTTGTTCTTGCTTTTGCCTCTATGGCGGCCGACTTGCCATCGCGTCGGCGAGGTTTGTAAGGTTCACAACGTAGCGTCGCGCGCTTCCGGCGCGGCACTCAAAACGCGGCGCCGCGAAACTCATGCCGCAAAGGCAGGCACTCCTGCCATGTTTTCAGCGAATGGAGGTCCCAATGGACCGGAAGTACAAACAACGAGGGTACGAAGACCGCGACAGTCGAGACTCGCGCGACAAAAAACGCGAGCACACCGAGCGTCCACCCGAGCCGCGTCCAAAACATGACATGCTCGGCCCGCGCACACCGCGCATGGTCGGCACTGTGACGCGTGCCCGATGCTCAAGTTGCGGCGCTGCGCTGATGCCGGGTTTCGATCCCACCGGCGACTGCCCACGATGCCACACCGCGTTGCACAGTTGCAAGCAGTGCGTTCATTTCGATACCGGCAAGCAATTCGAATGCACCCAGCAGATTTCCGAACGCATCGCTAAGAAGGACGCAAAAAATACCTGCACGTTTTTCGAATTCCGAACCACGGTCGAGAAGGACACATCGCCTGTGACCTACGCCACAAACGTGCCCGTTCCCGCAGCCTCGCCATCTCGCCCGAACGACGCCCGCAAAGCCTTCGAAGACCTCTTCAAGAAGTAACGACCTCTTCCCGCGGTGTAGCGTGTCAAGGTTTAAACGTAGCGCCGCGGCCTTCAGCGCGGCACTCGAAGCGTCACCTCGCCGTGAGCCATAGCCGCTCTGCCTTCATTTCTCCGCTTTAGCTTCTGTCATTTCAAATCAAGGCACGCCGCCCTCTCTCCGGAACGAACCAGCGCCATAGGCGCGGCACAACTTAGCCCAGTCCGGAGCCTGGGAAAATCGTCTAAATGTGAGCGAGCACCGTAGGTGCGGCACAGGGCATGCGTTGAAAGGCTGTGACAGTGAAAGCGAGCCATGCTGCTGTAGGAATAAGCGTTGGCGGTTACAAAAATTGTCCCGCCGGAGGGGATCGGAGTTTCAGCATCCGCCATACAGCGTCCATTACAATGGGTTTTTAATCCCTGAAGTATCGCGTTCCGCGTTTGTCCGCAAACTCTCCAGGCGAACGCACCGATCTCATCGGCTTGATCTAGACCAAGGCAACTTCACGATCGAAATTCGGCTTCTTTTCAGCCCGGAGCTTCAGCGTCATGCCGCATGCGATGGCGATGCGCTCTAGCATCACGAGCGAATGCCCTATATATTCGGCGTCCTCTAGTCGGGCGATCATGGACTGAGTCGCGCCGGTTTTCGCGGCAAGTTCGTCTCGACTCAAGCCCGCATCCTCTCGCATCTCCTGCACGAGCCGAGCCAAGTCAACTTGATATAGCGTCCGTACTATCGTCTTCTGGTAGGCTGCCTTCTCTCGCGCAAGTAGCTGAACGAGATTCCTGCCTCTATCGCGCTTGGCCGTCTGTCTCATCGAATGGCTCCCCTGCATAACATCCTCTCTTTTTGCGTTTTGGCCGGTTGGGTCAATGGTCAAATCACGTTGTGGACGGCGGCGGTGGTGGATAGGTGCCTACGGACTTCGGACTCTTGAGCACCTTTCGAATTTGCCGTCCTACCACGGATTCTTCTCCCGGATTCAGCAGGAACGTAGTGACGACGAGAGCGTTCGGCTGCGCGGGAACGCCTTGCGAAGGCCTCATGCTTCCTGTATGAGGATTTAATTCAATACTCGGCGTTGCAGTGCGTAGGCGAACCCGCAGTTCGCGCGCTGAAGCTCCGATTGCGTTGGTATCGAAATTGATCATGAGGTGTGGAACATGGTTGGCCAATTCGGGCACCAGAATGCTCGTCTGCACGCTGGGAATGTCTTTCACCATCTTGATGATTACGGCCATGCGGTCGCGTGATTCCTTCTCCATTCCTTCATCCGTTTGCGACAGCAGCCAATCCACCGCAGCGACCATTCCCACGATCTGCTCTTTGGCTACTTTCATGCCGCGCCCGACCGAATCCACCGGACACAGGTTGCGTTGAGCAAGATCCGTGTATTTCTTTTTCCCGAGGAGAAGCCCGGCGTTCTGCGGCCCGCGAATATCTTTCCCGCCGGAAAATGACACCATGTCGAATCCCATTCCTGTGTACTTCCACAGATTTGAGATGGGAGGCATATCGGCGGCGGCATCGAGATGGCATGGCACGCCCCTCTCATGCGCCGCGGCAACCCAATCTTCGCGGCTGATGCCAACTGCATCCGACGCATTGAAGTATTGGGTCATCACCGTGTTCGGTCCAAGCGCCTGCTTGTAATCGTCCAACGTGACCACATCCACGAACTTGATGCCGCAGAGTCGCATCGCCACGTCGTACTCATAGTGATGAATCTTCTGCACGACCACTTCGTTCTTCGGAAATTGCGGAGTGCCGATCGTATAGGGAATGTCCAACGGCCGGCAGTTGTTCGCGGCCATCACCGAAGCCGCCGTGGCGAGCGTGATCGCCGAAGACGCACCGCAACTGATGCAGCAGCCCTCAGTCTTCAGCTTTTGCGCGATATACGCTCCGGCTTTCTGCTGCAATTCCTGCAGATGCACTGGGTGCAATGCGGCCTGCGCGACGGCTGCGCGGACAGGTGGCGGCATCACTGCCGACGTGAGTTCCGTATACGTACCTGCCGCATTGATGATCTTCGTCACCCCGAGCTTGTCGTAATAATCCGGATGCGCGCTCGTCGAAGCACTTGCAGTTGTAGCTGTAAGCAGATCCGCGCTTCCAAGCAGTGGCACGGCACTCAACGCGGCCACAGTCGCCTTCGAAGCTTCGAGGAATCGCCGGCGCGAAAACGACGGACGACCATCACTCTTGGAATTTTTCATCGTGACAAAAACCTCCTAGGCCGGCAGGCCTGTCACTTCGCCCCGCAAAACAGTCACCGAGCACTTCGGAAGCGTAAACACAGTCCGCGCCGAAGCCTCCATCGACGAAACCACCGGCGGCAAATTCGGATCGGCGTGAGCGTTGGCGTCCGCGCCATGCCAAACGTACTGTTCGCTGCCGAACGTGACCATGCGAACCGTGCCGGCGAAATGCCCGCTACCTGCGCCGCTTCCAAACTCGACCCGAACAGTGTGCGCATTATCTCGATCTTTATTGATGAGCAGCAGCGCCCATTGCCCATCCGGCCGCCGAACGGCGTAGCTCGTCACAAGCGCGTTCCCCGCGCCGTCCTCCAGTGCGAGATCCACGGCATACTGATGATGCATGCCGCTACGATGCGTTACCCACTCTTCGTTGATCATCCGCCCCGCGTGATAGAACGCCGTATAGCCGGTGATCTTTCCTTCGCTATCCCAGAGCGCGTTGCCCCAAATCGCCCAGCCTTGGCAACCATGCTCGATGCGGCTCGGTTCGATGGGCGAGTGGATATATAGCGCTCCGCCCTCCTCGAAGAACGCCCCAACATTATCCGCAAGCCACAATGCCGAAAAAATGTCCGACATATAGACCGAAAGCGACCCACAAAGATTGCTTTCCGTGTTCATCAGCGGTATCGAAGCCGGCAAACCGTCATCGCGAAACCCTTGCAAAGTCTTGCGCGTAATCTCGCGATTCCGATAAAGGTCGTCCCACTTCATCGTGCAAGCGTTGTACGGATAAATTTCAAAAGAAGCAAACGTCAGATCCTTCTCATGATTGTGCGCTTTCAGATAATTGTAAAAGCGCCGGAACCATGACTTGTCGCCATGCGCATCCGGCCACACCGACGCATCCTGATTAATGCCCTGGTAGACCGGTCCTCCCAACTTCAACGTGGGATCCACTTTGTGCATCGCGTCCGCAAATTGAATATAGAGCGCACCATAATCTTCGGGCATGTAATATTGCCCGTCGGCCTCCTCGTCCATTTCGACCCAACTTATGGGATACCCGCGCTTCTTCAGATACGCAACCATTGCGGCCCCATCCTCCGGAATGCTGTAAATCAAGGGAACGGTTATCAGCGCAGGCAGGTTGTTCGTGATGCCGCTCGTGTAGAAAATGTCCCATCCGGTCTGGTCGCCGCGCGGGCTCAGACCTTCCACCGTATGCCACGGATCCGTAGAAGAGCAATACGTCGCAGTCTGCTGGCGTCCGTCCGCCGCGTGCTTCACGAAATCCGCAAACTTGCCGTCGCTTTCCAATCTGCCCACATAAACCTGATAGATCGCATATCCCGCTCGATGCCGCACATCGTCGCTTCCATGCGGACCAGGCTGGTTCGAAGACTGTGTCATCACTACTCGTACCCAGCGCATCGAAATCAACTTGTCGGAAAGCTTCAGCGTCGCTCTGCCGCCCTTGCCGTCGCGAACCACTCCGGCAGGGAACCGAGCCCAGTTGCCCATCGCTTGATTCTCGATGGGAAGGTACTCGCCGCCTTGTCGCGTGGAATCCATCGCAGGTTCTTCCCAATTCATCGGATCGGCCCCGACCCAATACTGAACTTCATACTCGCGCGCACTCGGTTCGCACCAATCGATCCGGATCGCGTCTACGTCGTAATATTCGCCCAGGTCGACAATGATCCATTGCGGATGCAGCGAGTCGTCTTCGTGCGTGAAGGCTTTAGTCAGGTAGGGATTGCTCTTCCAGAAGCTGTTTGGATCGCCGTCGGTCAGCCTCGAATAGCCGCGGTCGGTGCCGCCGTTGTGAGTGCAGCCGCGGTGCGGCAGGCTGTAGCCAAACGAATCGTGAATCGGCCCTCCCAAGTCTGAGCTGCCTACGAAATACCCACGCTGGTTTGCCTCATCCGTCCAGCGTCCGTTTGGATTCCAGTGCCAATAATCGATCGTTTCCGGGGTATGCAGCCGGTAGCTGATCGGCCCCCATCCTGCCGACAGGCAAACTTTCACGGTTTCCGGCGTATAGATCTTGTTGATCGATTCGCGCGACTGAATGTCCATCGACGTCGCGAGTGCCATATCTGGATCGAAGGAATTGACGGCACGCTCCGTGCGTATGCGCGCAACCACAGGAGCCGCTGAATCAGAGCGCGCTTCTTGGCCTGCCGCAACCGCATCGGCCAACGGCCCGACCAACGGCAACGCGGCGGCGCTCACAGTCGCTTCCAGAAACATGCGACGCGAAATACCCACGGAACACCCCCCCCAATGTATCGATTCAGAGGGAGCTAATCACGTTCCAGACGAGCCGTAAAGTTTCACACGGTCTATTACCGATTCAAACAGGATAGAATCGGAGGAAAGCTATTGATTCCAAAGCTGGTTACAGCGCAGTGGCTAAATGCCATCAGACGAAGTTGGATTACGGAAATGGAGAGGAAGATCGTAGCGGGCAGCGCGTTTTACTCAAGCCTTACCAAACGCGCGCCGCCACCACTTTTGCTTTACCTGGGTTTTCCCCAATCACGGTCGTCTCCAGCACGATCTGCACATTCCCCTTCGCCCAGTCTCCCGGAGCGATTTTCTCGGCCTGTGCAAAGCAGGTCGCATCGGTGATGCATTCACCGGCAGACTGCGTCCCATATTGCCGGATTCCTGCCGCCGTTATCACAATGCTTCCCGTCGTAGGATCGAGGACTCTTGAAATCAACGCGTAATCCACGTCTCCCGGATTGCCGTTGTTAGGCTTGTCGGTCCACTGCCGTGCTGACGGGTTCGCTGCATCGCGGATATAGTACGTGTCGCCCTCCCGCGCAAAGCTGTACCGAAGTTCATTTCCGAGTTGCAGCGCCCACTGATTGCTGAAAGCGCCCACCAATACGACCGGCCCTTCCCGCAGATCGTCCAATTTCATGTCTTCGCTATGCCGCACCCAGAATTCTTTCCCATGCGCGCCTAACAGTCCCGCGACCGACGCTACGGCCATCGAATCGCCAAATGAAACCTTGTCCCGTCGAAACGTAACCGGGAGCCGCGAAACGTCTTGCATCAGGTTGTTCGGTGCTGATGGCTGTTTTTCGTTCATGGATCCGAGAATGGTGTCGAGATCGGGCATGCAGATCAGGACAGCGGATTTTGACGTTGTCACCGGATTCCAGAAAACATCGAGCGCAGTTTGCTTTGTCCCGCCCAGCAGGAGACCGCTGATTGCCAGTGCCGCAGCCACTACACATGCCGCCAAAATCCACGTAGAACTCCGTCGATACGCCGGTCGCTTGATCGCTTCAGCAGGGGCCGTCGAAGCGGGGGCTTGAATAGCTGCCTCCTCTGGCAGCTTAAACTCCGGCACATACGATCCGCGCTCGAATTCAATCCGAGGTTCCCGCTCATGATTCGGAAGTTGATAATACTGCGCCAGCCTCTTGCGAACTTCCACGGCCGTCATTCTCACCACGGGATCCAGGCTCGTGTCGTAGTTCGGCTCGCGGCCGAATACTTCCACGCCGATCGTCCGCTCTTTGATGCCGTCGGTGTCTTCTTGCAGGGCCCGGTTCACTGTATAGCGCAGGAACTCAGGGAATCTTTTGCTGTGGCTGAAAAGCGGACTTACCACGAGCCTCGCCAGTTGCTCCCGAATTAGGTCCTTTTGTTCCGGTGATAGATTCGGCTCATCGATTTCCAGAGTACCACCCACACCCACTTTTCCTGACATGCGCCTCACCCCTTTTGATGGCCTTCCTAGTTGGCGGCAGTCTATAACGGAACCATGCTTTAGATCAAGAACGGTTAATTGTTGACGCGATTTGCCGTAACGATACGCCCGCCTTCCATATGCACTCGTGTCTATCTAAGTAGCCTAAAGTCATGCGTTTGTAGGTTTACATTTCGGCATTTACCGTATTGTACTTGTATTTACGGCCCATTCGTGACGTATGAAGGCGCCTATATGAAGGTGGGGTGGGGACTCACGTCTATCCAAATTTCTTCTGCGTCGGTCCTCGTTTTCTCGTTTTGCGAGGCTTTTAGTTGACATTGGATTTCAATTTCTCAGATAAACCAGCGGATCAGACGCGCTGCTTACGGATGATTTCGCCCAGCTTGAATTGTCCAAAAATTGCGAGGGAGGTTCTTTGATGAGTTTCAAAACTATGGGGAGGGCAAGTTTGGCTCTTTGTTTCGCCTGCTTGCTTTGGTTGTGCGCAGCTCCCGCTTGGGCGCAGGAAACAGCTTCTGTCGTCGGTACGGTGACCGACGCGACGGGCGCGATCATCCCGGGCGCTACTGTAACGTTAACGAATACGGGAACGAACGTTGTTCGAACGACGACTACCCAAAGCACGGGCGACTTCGATTTCGCATTGCTTCAGGTTGGTACCTACTCCGTCAAGGTGGAGGCCAAGGGCTTCAGGACCTATACTGTGCCGAGCATTGCGCTATCAGCGGGCGATCGTTTCCGCGCGGACGCGAAATTACAGGTCGGAGAAGCGTCGCAAACCGTGGAAGTTTCGGGCGCGGTCGCTCCGGCCCTCCAAACGGATACTTCCAATATCGGCTCTCTTGTTCCGTCACAGAGCGTGGAAGACTTGCCACTCAACGGACGCAACTTGGTTAAGCTCGTCCAGTTGACCCCGGGCATCACGGAGGGCTCGCCAGGTTCGATCATTCAGGGTAACCGCCCCGATGACCGCCGTCAGACATCCTCTTTCTCAGCCAACGGTCAGACCGACACCATGAACCAGAACATGGTCGACGGCATGGACAACAACGAGCGCATCATTGGCACCATCGGCGTGCGCCCCTCCATCGATGCGGTTCAGGAAGTTAGCATCCAGACCAATAAGTATGACGCCTCCGTCGGACGCACCGGCGGCGCGGTCGTGGATGTGATCACCAAGTCCGGCACCAACGGCTTGCACGGTTCCGTTTATGAGTTCTTCCGCAACAAGGTTCTCAATACGAACCCGAATTACAACTTCACGCTGGCGGACAACCCGGTCGGCGACACTATCAAGGGATACGATAAGTGCCCAACCGCCGCATCCTGCCAGGCGGCGCCAAACCCTGTGTTCCGCCAGAATCAGTTTGGCGGTAGCCTTGGCGGCCCAATAAAGAAGGACAAGACATTTTTCTTCGCGGACTGGGAGCACTTGGGATACGCGTATGCGCCGTTCGGCCAGGTGACCTACAATGTCCCAACGCTTTGCGAGCGTGGCAGTGCGATGGCCGCTGCCCAGGGTTATACGGGAAGTTTGAATTGCCCCGGTGGTGAAAATCCGACGACCCCCGGCGACTTCACAGATATTTTTCCGGTCAGCAAAGTAGGCGGCAGTAACTCGCAAGACACCATCCCCGGCGTTAACCTCAGCGATGCCGGTCCGAAGGCGATGAGCGTGCCTACGTGCGGAGCGAATCCTACCCCGGGAACGTGCCTCTCGACCGTAGGCATCGCCTATATGAGCATGTATCCGCTACCCAACACGGGCACTGCGGACGCGACGACTAGCAACTACCACTCAACCCCGGTGAAAACCTTCACCAGCGATACGTGGGACGCCCGCGTAGACCAGCATTTCTCGGATAGGAATACGCTCTACGGCCGGTACACGCACAACGGCGAAACCACTCTCAATCCCAACGGCTTTCCAAACGTCAAGATTAATCCTGCCACTGGATTGCCGTCGAGCAGTGGAGTGCTTGTTGACCCCGTCGTGACGTCCTACGCCGGCCCCAACACCGAGACTCAAGACCAGACGACGGTTTCGTTCCTTCACGTCTTCAATCCCAATCTCGTTGTGAACCTCAAGCTCGGCGTTTTTCGCAGCAATATCCAATCCTATCCGGCCAATAACAACACCTTCGTGACCAACGCCCTTGGCATCCCCTGCGATGCGAGCGCCTGCGTCAACGCGGGGCACATCAATCCGAGCGTCGTTGGCTCGGGTTTGGCGAGTGTTAGCATCTCCGGGTTGAACGGCGGCAACAACTACACCACCATTGGCGATACGAGCTTTATTCCTCTGTTGGAATATGACACCTCTTTCCAATATTTGGGGACAGTCACTTGGACCCATGGAGCACATAGCGTTCGATTTGGCGCTACGTTGATTCGTCGCCGCGCCACGATTGGCCAAAGCTCAAACTCGCAGGGAACCTTTACCTTCAATGGCTCCTATACGGGTGTAGCGATGGGTGACGTCCTTGAGGGGCTAGAAACACAGTTCTCGCGTAGCAACGCTCTTCGCCAGCCGGGTTTCCGTTCTTGGGAGCCTAGCGCTTATGTGCAAGACGATTGGCGCGCCCGTCCCTGGCTCACTCTGAACCTCGGTCTGCGCTATGACATCTTCACGCCCTACACCGAAGTTCACGGTCGCATTTCGCAATACAATCCCTATACGGGTATGCTGATGTCGCCCGCGATCCCGGGAACCGACCAGAGCCCCACCGTCGGAGTCCCGACGCCTTACACGGACATTGCTCCTCGGTTCGGCTTCGCGGCTACCTTGAAGCACAATATGGTTCTTCGTGGCGGATTCGGGCTCACCTTCTTCCCGGTAAACTACGAGTCGCCGTATTACTTTAACAACCCTCCGTTCAGCTACGCCTCGGGCAACTGCCAGATCGAGAACGAGACCAACTCGGCTCACGTCTGCGGCAACATCGGTGGAACTGGCGGAACCGACGGCGCATATCCTGTGGCCGGAGCGCAGTACAACGGCGCCCCTGGACAGTTCGGTAGTGGTGCTGTGGCCAACTATGGCACATGCCCTTACACGGGAACCGGTAACACATGCACGGGCCCGGGGCCGAAGCCAGCCCTTAGTGGCAGCACGGTGTACTGCGCATCGTGCGCGACGTATGCCTCGACCCTAGGTGGTGGAGACGGAGGCCTGGGCGGACCCTTCTTCAATTTGGGCCTACCGACTCCGGTTTTGAAGATCGAGAACGCTACGAACACGGCACTCTACGCTGGTCAGAGCTTCCAAGGCGTGCCGCCGTTCATCACCAAAGAGAATATGCTCGAGCAGTTCAACCTTGAACTTCAGAAACAATTTGGTGCGAACGTGGTCAGCTTGGGTTATGTCGGCCAGATCGGTCGCCATATCTCCCCACTGAACAGCAGCACGGGCCAAAACACTGCTGCGAACCCGACTCAGCAGGCTCCAGGCAATGCAACCCTGCCCATGGTCACTGGCGGTCAGTCCGCCTACGGCTACGGAACCCTGCCCGGTTACCCTTGGATGGCCAATAATGTTCAGGTCGTCGAGGAAGGCGCCCTTGGCACCTCCGTTTACAATGCCATGCAAGCTACCTTGGTTCGCCGCTTTAACAACGGCCTCACGATCAACCTCGGCTACACGTGGTCACACATACTGGACAACGTTCCAGGCCCTCGCGGTTGCGTTGCGTCAATGTTTGGTCCCTATGAGCCGTGTTTCGTCGATGAAGCAAACGGCCTTGGTCCTTCATTGGCCTATCAATCGTCGTCGTTTCCGCTGGTCACTTCCTGCGCAGCCGAAGGCGATAAGGTCTGCAAAAACGTCTTTGGCTGGCAGCATACCGACTGGGGCAATGACGGTCAGAACGTTCCGCAGCGCATCACTTGGCAAGTAAACTACACTTTGCCGTTTGCCAAGTCCGCGACCGGTTTTGAACACATGGTTCTGGGCGGGTGGTCTCTGAACAGCCAAGGCTCGCACCAGTCCGGTTTGCCATATGGCGTTAACGCAACCGTCTACGATCAGACCTGCAATGCCAACAACGTGCCTGCAAACGTTTATCCCGGCATCCCTGGCAAGGGCATCCTCATGTGGTTCAACCCGAACTGCTTCGTTGCTGCCACTCCGGGAACGAGGGGCAATGAGCACCCGAACCAGTTCACCGGGCCGGGCCTGAATCGGTTTGACTTCTCCGTGTTCAAGACCTTCGCGCTGAACGAGCGCTTCAAACTCCAGTTCCGCGCCGAAGCATTCAACCTCTTCAACACGCCGATGTTCAATACGCCGGGCACCGGGATCACGTTCAAGGGCAGCACGATCAACGGATCGGCCACCGCCCCGCCAGTGCAGATCGATGCCACGCACCTGCCGGGCGAAATCACGGCCATGAACGCAAACTGGAATCAGCGCCTGATCCAGTTGGCGTTGAAGCTCAACTTCTAGGCTCCGCCCTCACTAGCAGGGTGCGGATTAGAACCGAATCGAAGTTGCATCGCTTGCCGGCAGGAGCCAACCCTCCTGCCGGCAATTTTTTTGCGAGTCTGGGCAAACGCGACACTTCCGTGGATTTTTGTGCCATGAAAGCCAGTTTTATCTCAATTTACGTCGCAAAAGGCGCCACTTTTGGCTCAAAACATCCACGCGGAGACGGCGTTCCAAAGGCTTAAACACAGCGCTGCCGGCTTCGGCCTACCCGCCGAATCGGCCATGGCGCCGTCCCAATCCCTCGTGCAAAAACCTCCCTTTCCTGCCAAGCGCACGGAATATGCTAAGCTCGCGAAACGTAATCACTTGCACCACTCCATGCATGGCTGTCAACTTGTCGGCACTGATAAAATACATCTGTGAATGAGTCGGGGAAAAAAGCGAGGCGTACGAACACTAATTGGCAATTGCAAACCCTCACTTTCTAATCGACAATCAGCCGATTAGAAATCGGCATAAGTTCATTGTCTTCAGCGAAAATTGAAATTCTAATCGACAAAAACAAGAGGATGTTTTTGAGAGGATTGCCAGTGCCGGAATGATCCAGAAACTTCGTGACGCTCTTAGCTCCGGCGCCGAATCGCCCGAGTCTCTGGCTGGAGACGCGATAGCCCGCGCCAACAGTAACATCGGCAAAAACGTCTACATAGCCCTCGACCCCGAGCGTGTCACCCGCGAAGCAAAGGATCTTTCCAGCCACTTCCCAAAACTTCACAAGCCTCCCTTATACGGCCTCCCAATATCCCTAAAGGATTGTTTCGATCTCGCAGGCTTCCCAACCTCTTGTGGCTCAGCAGCTTACGCGGCGCTAAGCGGAACAAAGAAGACCGATTCAGCAGTCGCGTCCCGCCTCCGCAGTCAAGGCGCCGTGATTGTCGGCAAGACAAATCTCCATCCATTGGCCTACGGCATCACAGGCGAAAACCCCGACTACGGCGACTGCGCCCAACCCAGAGACGCGACTCGCCTCACCGGCGGCTCCTCTAGCGGCGCAGCAGCCAGTGTCCAAGAAGGCTCTGCCGTCGCCGCCATCGGCACAGACACAGGCGGCTCCATTCGCGTCCCTTCCGCGCTCTGCGGCCTCGCCGGCTACCGCGCCTCCATCGATCTAGCCAATGAGCAAGGCTTATGGCTCGGATGCGTTCCGCTGGCCCAATCCTTCGATACATTGGGATGGATCTTCCGTGACCTCGAAGATGGCCCTCTTCTGATGCACGCCCTTTTCGGGCTGCCAATCGAGCAGCGATCATCAAAACCAGTGCGAATCGCCCGGGTAAGCGACGCGTTTCTGCACGATTGCTCCCCGACCGTGATCCAAGTCTTCGAACGATGGCAGCAGCGACTCCGAGAAGCCGGAGCAGAGATCGTAGCTTTCGATGCAAGCGGCTGGGAGCAGGCAATAGAGATTTATGCCCCGATCCAAGCCTACGAGGCGTCCGCGATTCACATCCCACGCCTGAATCGAGACCTCTCTCGGATACCCGCCGCAATTGCCGAACGGCTCGTCTGGGGCGCATCGCTCGACCCAGGGCAAATTAAGCAGCTCCGTAGACGTCACGCCGAGTTCGGCCAACGCATCGACGCTCTGCTGAGCGATTTTGACTACGCGATGCTCCCGTGCGCGCCCATAGAAGGGCTCACACTCGGGGCCGATCACTCGCAAACCCGCCCCAGAACCTTGCGCTACACGGTTCCCATGAGCCTGGCAGGGACGCCCGTCGTCACGCTTCCCGATATCTCAGGCGCAGGCGTTCAACTTTGTGCCTCGCGTGGGCAAGATGCTCGCCTGCTCACGTTTGCCGCGCAATTCGCCTCAGGGGTGTGAAACATGGGAGCTATCCGATGACGACGCTTCGCGTCAAAACAAAACGGGCGGCGGAATTGCTCCGTCGCCCGGGAAATTTGGAAGATCAAATCGCGAACTAATCGGCCGCCACGGGCGCGGTCTCAGGCATTTGCAATTTCGCCTTTGCCAGGGCTCGCGCAATATTTACTTCGACGGCTTGTTCGGAAGTGTTGCGTACAGTGGCGAGTTCGCTTATGAGGAGGTGTTTGGCCCGGTCGAGCATTTTCTTTTCGCGGAAGGAAAGCGGCTTTGTGCGGCTAAGCGCTACGAGCCCTTTTAGCACGGCGGCTACTTCCATCAGCGACCCGGTGCGCATTTTGTCCGAGTTTTCCTTGAATCGGTGCTTCCAATCGTGGTGCGAATCGGATCGTCCGCGTTCGAGGTAGGAGAGAACGGCTTCAGCTTGGTTGGAGCGGATGACCGGACGAAGGCCGACGGTGTCGATGTTTGATTGCGGGACCATCACTTTCAGGCCGCTGGCAACGATCTTGCACATATAAAAGCGTTCCGATTTTCCGTTCACATAGCCAAAACTGATTTGTTCGATCAGTCCCACGCCGTGGTTCGGATAAACAACCTTCTCGCCCAACTTGAAATCCATAGGGTATTTTCCCTCCCCGACATGTTTTTATATTAGGCACACTGTGGGGCAAGCGTCAAGCATTTCCACGGTTTTGGTCGGGGAGAATTTGTGCGTAAACGCATGGTTTTCCGGGCATTTGGCAACCGAATTGCCCTATAATTGTGCAGTGTTAGTACTTTCTCTCGACACCTCATCTCCTACCGGAAGCATTGCCGTATTGCGAGAGGACTGTCTGATCGGTGTGATATCAACGCATACGGATGAGACCTACTCTTCGCGCATTTTTCGCCAACTCGAATTCTTGCTAGCCGAGCTGCGTCTGAAGCTCGATGCCTTCGATCTTTTCGCTGTAAATGCGGGCCCAGGTTCCTTCACTGGTTTGCGCGTCGGATTAACGACCGCCAAAGCCTGGGCGGACGCCTTTTCGAGGCCGGTTGTGCCCGTTAGCGGGCTTGAGGCGGTTGCGACACAGACATCTGAAGGCGCGGAACACATTGTTTCTGTGGTTGACGCGCGTCGTGGCCAGCTCTATGTCGGCTCTTATAAGCGCACACTGACACAGAGTAGCCATCAGCCCGTGCTGATCCGCGCGGTTCAAGATTCCGTAATGTCTCCCGAGGAATTTCTTGGCTGGCTCGAAGCGCCGGAGCAGACCGAGGGAATTGTGGTCACGCCGTCGCAGTCCTTGCTGGAATCGGTTCTTTATAACTGTAATCGTTCCGAACATCCGATCCGTAAGGTTTCGCCCGTCCTCGCTCCAAGTATCGGCGTGCTCGCCTGTTCGAAAGCTCGGGAAGGTGAATCCGTCGATGCTCTGACGCTCGATGCAAATTATGTTCGTCGTTCGGATGCGGAGTTGAATTGGAAAGGGAAGTAGGCGTTTGATTGTCCGGGCGATGGAGCGGCACGACGTCGACGCCGTGATCGCGATCCAGGCTGTGTCACCCGAAATCGCCCAGTGGGCAAGAGGTGATTACGACTTGACTGATCGCGTCGCCACATGTGGATGGGTCGCTGAAGGCGAGAAGGGAATCGCAGGTTTTCTGGTTGTCCGGCAGGCTCTCGACGAGATTGAAATTCTGAACATGGCTGTTCTCCCGGGATTTCGACGCCAAGGAATAGGAAGTAAACTGTTTAGCGTTGCGCTGGAAAATACCTACAAGCAGGGAGCGGCGAAGGCTTATTTGGAAGTTCGCGCGTCAAATGAGCCAGCCATTGAGTTTTACAAGCAATATGGGTTCAGGATCTTAAGCCTGCGCGCCCAATACTATGCGAATCCTCGTGAGGATGCCTTGGTACTGGCTTTTGAACTGAAAGAAATTTAAAGGGGCGCGACACATCCTATTGGCGGAGCACCCTGAACTGTGATACATGTACAGACATGTGACCTCTTCATTCCAACTAGGAGGGAACGCATGCCGCTCGCAAGCGAAGAGATCAGGCAATCGCTGATAAATCAGGATGTAGAGTTTCGAAGCCTCGCAGAAGAACACTCCCGCTGTGAATCCCAGTTAGAGACGATCATCAAGCAGCCTTACCTGTGCTCTGAAGATCTTATCGAAGAAATCGCGCTGAAGAAGCAAAAACTGCGCCTCAAAGATCGTATGGAAGTCATCGTGGCGCGCTATCAGCACAACTTGCCTCACTGACGGTCCATTTGATAGTGCGTTTTTGTCGTACAATACCCGTGTAACCTGAGAACGTTAATCACTCTAGGAATCTGCGACACTCCAGGTGTGAATTCACGAATGCTCAAAGAAGGTTTTCTTTTTTCTGCGCCGTTTCTAATCTTAGGTATTGTCGCCTTGATTCCAGGCTGGCATTGGACTGGCGGAATTCTTATTTTCTTAGGGCTCTTCGTGCTCTATTTCTTTCGCAACCCGCAACGAACCATCCCTCCTGGTCCAGGTCTCGTCGTTTCTCCGGCGGACGGACGCGTGATGGAAATCGTGCAAGAGCCGCTTGATGGCACAGTTGGCTGGCGCATCAGCATCTTTCTGGCAATCTGGAACGTTCACGTACAGCGCGCGCCCGTTGACGCTAGAGTGGCGGACGTGGTTTATCGTCCTGGTCGCTTCTATGCGGCGATGCGCTCGGCGGCGTCACGGGAAAATGAGCAGAACATTATTTACCTTCACGCGCCCGGGGGGCGAATTGTATTCAAACAAATCGCCGGAGCCATCGCACGGCGCGTGATATGCTGGAAGCGCGAAGGCCAGGAAGTGGCTCGAGGCGAATTGATGGGGCTGATCCGCTTCGGTTCCCGCGTCGATGTATGGCTCCCGCTCGAAGCCCACATAGCCGTTAAGCGCGGCGACAATGTGAAAGGCGGAGAAAGCATTCTAGCGGAATGGATTTCAACGGCTTAGGCCCAATCAGCTACGAGCCTGATGAAGAACGCCGCCGCCGGTTTCGCGGCGCACGCCTTCGGCGCGGTGTCTACCTCCTACCCACCTTTTTCACCGTAGCGAACATGATGTGCGGGTATTACGCAATCCTCTCCGCATTTGAAGGCAGAGCTTCCGATTTCGATAAGGCCGCCATCGCGATTGGCGTCGCATTTCTCTTCGATTCGCTTGATGGCCGCGTGGCGCGCGCCATGGGCACTCATAGCGATTTCGGCAAGGAACTCGACTCGCTCGCCGATATTGTGAGTTTCGGGATTGCTCCAGCTTTCCTCGCCTACGCGTGGGGGATTCGGGCTGCGGCCAGCGTTAACGCGCCTGGGGGAATTCGGCTCGAACAAGCAGGTTGGGTCGTCGGGTTCTTCTACCTCGCGTGCTGCGGGTGGCGGCTTGCGCGATTTAATATTCAAGGCATGTCGTCTACCGATAAACGATATTTTGCAGGAATGCCTACTCCGCTTGCTGCGAGCGCACTCGCGTCCATTGTTCATTTTACCGGCGGTGGCCCTATCGAAAACGTCGGACCCGCAGTACTGTGGTTATTGCTCATGGTTTTACTGGGCGTGCTGATGACGAGCACGGTCCGCTATTACAGTTTCAAGGATGTTCAGTGGACCCGCCGCCAGCCGTCTTTAGCGATCCTCCTTCTCGCGGTGCTCGTCGGGTTGGTTGTCACCTTCTCGAAGCCCGTTTTGCTGATCCTTGCCTGTTCTTACGTTGCGCAAGGCTTCGTCCTCCACATCTATCGCACAATGCGCCACAGGATGGCTTCACGCCACGCATAAACAATGTGCCCCGCTGATACTCAGCCTCGCGTCGCTATCGTAGGCGCTTCGTCTTTGCTCGGTAAAGAGTTGAAGCAAGTCCTAGAGGACCGCAATTTCCCCGCAAGCGATATTGTTCTTCTCGACGAAAGTGTGACGGCCGGTACTCTCACGGAAGCGGCCGGCGAGCCGACATTCATTCGCGCGCTCGAAGAAGACAGTTTTGAAGGGGCGCGTTTTGTGTTTTTTGCGGGCAGCGCTTTAGAAGCTTCCCGTAATTGGCCCTCCGCTTTAAGAGCCGGTGCGTCAGTGATTGATCTTACGGGCGCCACTGGCTCCGATCCGCAAGCGCAGCGGCTCATTCCCGGGGTTCGCTCGGTATTCCCGCCGCCACCGGCAAAGGGCGCAAACGGTTCGCTTCGTGCCGGTCTTTATGCTTCACCCGTCGTGCCTGTTTTGATTGCCTGCACGCTCTCGGCCGCGCTGCATAAGTTTTCTCCCGTGCGTATTGTGCTGGTCTTGATGGCGCCAGTTTCCGAGCGCGATCAACCTGGCATCGAAGAGCTCGAGAGCCAGGCGGCCAACCTGCTCTCATTTCGAGAAATCTCTAAGACAGTTTTCGATGCTCAAGTTGCCTTTAGTGTTCTTGCGGCTTTTGGTAGCGAGAGCAAGCCGCGCTTGAGCGATATTCGCGCTGCCGTGGAGCGAGACACGACGGCATTTCTGGCAGGACGCGCGAAGTCTCCGGCCATTCAGCTTTTGCATGCCCCAGTCTTCTATGGCTACGCGTTTTCAGCTTACGCTGAGTTTGGATCGCCGACTGCGGTCGGAGAAATTGCGTCGTCGTTCACGAAGCTGGGCGTAAAGATCGAAGCGGCGGACGATCCCTCGCCTTCCAATGTCAGCGTCGCGGGCGAGAGCGAACTTCACCTGGCACCGATTGAGAGCGATGCGAGTGTGGCGAATGCTGTCTGGCTATGGGGAGCGGCAGATAACCTGCGCCTCGCGTCGGCGAACGCAGTTCGCATTGCAGAGGAACTGCTTCGTGAATCGTAGGCGTCCGCTGCTGGCAGCCGCAGCGGCGCTCCTACCGCTCATGTTTTTCCTTACTGGGTGCGGATATCACGTCGCAGGACGCGTTACGAGTGCTCCTGCAGAGTGGCGCACAATTGCGATTCCCGCATTTAAAAACGATACGACGCATGATCGCATTGAGCAGCGCTTCACGGAGGCAGTGATTCGCGAGTTCATTGCGCGGACGAAGTACCGAATTGCACAAGACCCCTCCTCGGCCGACGCAGTTTTGCATGGCGAGATACTCTCAATCGATACGAGCCCCGTGCTTTTCAATGCTACGACCGGGGAAGTGACTGCTATGCTTGTCACCATTCAAGTGAAAGTGGAGCTGGATGATAGCGTGTCCAAAAAGGCCGTCTATCAGAATAACGGTATGACGTTCCGCGATGAGTATCAGATTTCCTCCGACCCGCAGAGTTTTTTCAATGAGCAGGATCCGGCTCTCGGAAGAATGTCCCGCGATTTCGCGTCGCGCTGTGTCTCCACCATTTTGGAGGGCTTGTAATGCCGCAAAGCCCAGACAAGTTCCTGGCGCAATTGGCGAAAGGGAAGCCCGTGCCGGCGATTGTTCTGCATGGAACGGATTCCTACCTCCTCGACATGTGCCGGAAGAAAATCGCCGACGCTTACGTCGCCGAGGGACTCCGCGATTGGGCGCTCACGCGAATGTCCGTGCGAGAATCCGGCTGGGAGGAAGTCATCGGTCGCGCGAAGATGCTGCCTATGCTGGCGCAGCAACAGGTGATCTTTGTCGAGGATGTTTCTTCAATCGACCGGATGTCAGATAAAGGCCGCGAAGAAGTTGTGAAATTGCTCAGCGATTATCTTGAAGAGCCGGCGGCGTTTACTGTGCTCGTTCTCGAAACGAAGAGTCTCGATGCACGACTTAAGTTCACAAAGCTGCTCTCAGACAAGGCGTTGATTATCGAACTCGAAGTAACGCCGGAAGCAGCCGTTGCTCTGGGGGAGCAAATGGCAGCTGAGTTGGGAGCCAAGATTGATCGCGTCGCTGCGGCATATCTGGTGGAAATTGTGAACGCCGAACCGGCACGCATTCGGATGGAGATCGAAAAGCTCGCGACTTATGCCCAGGGCGAGCCGGCGATCACGTTGAAAGATGTTCAAACGCTTGTGGTCGCTGAGCGCAGGAATAAAGTATGGGATCTCACCGAAATGCTCGCGGGAGGACGCCGCGAGAAGGCGTTTGACTTGTTGGAGAATCTTCTGCGGGAAGGTGAAGCGCCGCCGATGATTGTCGGAGCGCTGGCCGGAACATTTCGCAGACTCGTGGAAGCAAGAGACTTGCCCGCGACCACGAATAAGTACCAGGCCGCCCAACGCCTGCGCATGCCCCCTGATGCTGCCGAAGCCGCCGTGCGCAACGCGCATCGAGTGCCGAGAAAGCGCTTGCTCGCTGCGCTCTCGACGCTGGCCGATGCGGACAGCCAGCTCAAATCCTCAAATCCCGATCCGCGCGCGTTCCTCGAATTCCTTCTCGTCCGTCTCTAGCGCCTTCGTTACAAATCGCGCCGGCCTTCCATGGCCTTAAGCATCGTCACTTCGTCGGCATATTCCAAATCGGACCCAACCGGAATACCCATCGCAATGCGCGTTACGCGTACACCAAGCGGCTTGATCAATTTCGAGAGATAAACGGCGGTAGCTTCGCCTTCAGCAGTGGGATTTGTCGCAATGATGATTTCCTCTGTAGTGCCGCCCTTAAGTCGCTCGATCAGGCTCTTGATGTGAAGTTGATCAGGACCGATGCCTTGCAGAGGCGAAAGCGACCCGCCCAGCACGTGATACATCCCGCTGAATTGGCGCGTCTTCTCGACTGCCTGGATATTTGTCGCTTCCTCGACCACGCAAATCAGTGACTTGTTTCTCGACGGGCTAGTGCAGAAAAAGCAAGGGTCGGTATCCGTAATATTGTTGCAGACGGAGCACTCACGAATTCGTTCCTTTGCTTCGCGAATCGCATCGGAGAGCGCGAGGGCCTGATCGCGGTCGCTGCGCAGTAGAAAAAATGCGAGCCGCTGCGCCGTCTTCTGCCCAATGCCGGGCAAGCGTTTTAATTCGTCAATCAACCGCGTTACGGGCGGAGCATAGTCAGGCACGGTTTTTGTCCATTAAGCGAATCGATTTACAACGGAAGGACGATTCTCGCAGATTTGTAGCAGAAAAGGGAACAGCGCGGCTTCACAAAAGGTCGCACACGCCGCTTAAAACAACCCTGGAATTTTCAGCCCCATCATGCCCGGAACGGAACCGGTCAGGTCTTTCACTTGGCGCGACAATTCCTCATCCACGCGCCGCGCCGCTTCGTTTACGGCCGCCACGATGAGGTCCTGCAGCATTTCCTGATCTTTGCTCTTGAAGACGTCCGGCTCGATGCGAATTTCCGTCAATTGCTTTTGGCCGCTCATCTTGACGGAAACCATGCCGCCGCCCGCCGTAGCCTCGACGGAGATTTCGCCGATCTGCTTTTCTAGCCGTTCCTGCACTTGACGGAACTGCGTGAGCATTTGCTGCAGTGCTTTTACTTCCATGGGTTATTCCTCGCCCGGGCGCCTGAAATTTGAAATTTGCCCACCGAATCGTTCAAGCATTGCCCTAACGACAGGATCTTCTTCGAATCGCGCCCGCAACTCCGCGCTGCGTCCCACTGCGGCCGATCCGGATTCAATTTTAACACAGACGCGCAACGGCTGACCCACCACTTGGTTCAGCACTGTGCGCAAACGTTCCATCGCATCGCGCGCCTGCAACATATCTGCAAGCGAACGGTTTTCTGTTGGATAAAACAATCGCAGTTCCCCGCCGTCCAATTCCCACTTTGACGCGGGCTCGACCAATGCGGACAGCAATTTGTGCTCCCGCAGTGCGGACTTGATCGCGTCGATCTGAGCGGAGGCGAGTCCGTCCGTTGATCCTTCCGCCGCTCGCGCAACAAGTCTCGGTGGCGAGGCAGGGATCGCTTGGGCTGATGGCGGCGTTGCGGGGGGCGCCGGTGGTGGTGGTGCAAGAGTCTCTGGTGCCGCGAAGGTCGAAGCAGCCATCTTTACGGCGGCACCGCCGCCCGTCCCAGTGCTGCCGTCGAAAAAAGCCGGTGTGGGCGGCGAACTTGGTGTTGCAGTGGCAGCAGCCGGCGAAGACGTTGGTGCCGTGCGCACAGGGAAAGATGAAGTCGCGGAAGAAAACGACGATGCGCGCATCGATCCCGATGCAGAAGACATCGCAGCCTTACGGGCCGGCGGTTCCGGACGTCGTACTGGCCCGCTGTCTTCCTCGCGCAGGTCGGCAAGCACTTCTTCCAGAGGGGCAAGCCGCTGCGCATTGATCAACCGCAAAAGACCCAGCTCAAGATGCAGCCGCGGATCGGGTTTGTGACGAACGTCATTCTCCGTCGCGAGCAATATCTGAAAAAATCGCGTCAGGTCTTCTTCGCTGAATTGTTCGGATTGTTGCGCAAGCCGCGGACGCTCGTCGTCACCCGCTGCGATGAGCTTTGAATCGGCTCCGCACGTGCGGGCGACAAGCAAATTCCGGACGTGCCGAATCGCTTCGCGACAGAAATGTTGAAGGTTTTGTCCCTCGGCAAGCAGACGGTGTACGAGCCCAAGCGCGCGCTCCGCCGATTGCGCTGCAACGGCTTCGATGAGTTCGTCCAACACGCTTTCGGCCACCACGCCCAGCAATTCGCGAACTTGTACGTCGGTGATCGTCTCGCCGCAATATGCAATCGCTTGCTCAAGGAGCGACAGCCCATCGCGCAGACTGCCTTCAGCCGCACGCGCCAGCACTGCAACCGCCGCGGGCTCAAGCGTCAATTTCTCGGCTTTAGCGACGCGATCAAGCTCATCGGAGATTTCCTGAAACGACAATAGCCGAAACTGGAAAAGCTGCGCGCGAGACTTGATCGTATCGCCCAAATCTTCCGGCTGCGTCGTTGCCATAATAAAGACGACCCGTTCGGGAGGCTCTTCCAATGTCTTCAGCAGCGCGTTCGAAGCCTCGTCGGTCAATTGATGGGCTTCGTCAAGGATCACTACTTTGTAGCGGCTGGACGCGGGCGCGTACCGCACCATTTCGCGTAGCTCACGAATCTGATCGATGCCGCGATTCGAGGCCGCGTCGATTTCGAGCACATCGAGAGAAGTCCCATTCGCAATTTCACGGCAGGAGTCGCAAGAATTATCGGGCGTCGGAGTAGGTCCGTTCGCGCAATTTAGAGCCTTGGCAAGAATCCGCGCGGTAGTCGTCTTTCCCACGCCGCGTACGCCGGAAAATATATACGCATGCGCCACGCGATTCGATTTGATCGCATTCGCCAGCGTTCGCGTCACGTGTTCCTGCCCGACAATTTCCGCGAACGCCTGCGGCCGATATTTCCGCGCGATAACCTTGTAGCTGACTTTTTCGCTCATGATTTGCCGTAGGTGAATGCAGCAATGCCCCGATAAATGGAACTTCGGGACGTCCGCGGCACACGAAGCTGACCCGTTACCGTTGCTCCCTTCCGGGCCTGGCGGGGTTCACGGGGAATCGTTGCACAGAGCCCGAAGTTCCACCGATCGTCAGTCGCGCGCCGAAAAGTTCGGCGCACAACTGCTTCGGCAGTCTAGCATAGCGAATCGGCACGCGAAAACAACGGCGATACTCCGCAGCGCAACGCAGTGTTGGATAATCAGTGATGATGTGGCACAAACGCGTTTACAAAATCGAGCGCGTTGGGTGTTCCCAGTCCTGTCACGTTGTCCCAGCCGTGATCGGCATGCAGCGACCCGTCGGTTCCAAACGAAACCACGAACCACGCGCCGTCTGAGCCTTCAGCTAGTCCGCTTAGGAAGGGCGCAGAAGTCTCAGGCATCACCAACGGATACGGGCCTTCAAAAATTGCTTTTTTACCGTCCGTGATGATTCCCGCCGCATCAAGCGGCGAGCCCTCTGCCACGATGTCGCTGATCGCACTTGAAGGCAAGTCGTAAATCGACCGTGCTGCCTGCCCGAGTGGGTGTCCAGCCTTCTGGCTTGTGATTGCCCAAAGTGATGAAAACATCGGACATGAAAGGCTCGTGCCCCCAATCAACCCGACGTAGATGTTGCCCGCGTCGTCGTTGAAGCAACTTGACCCTGTGCAAAAGATCTCAATTCCTGTCTGGGGATCCGCCACATAAGAAATATCCGGGATCAGTCGATATTTGCCCGGCAGTCCGCGCTGGAATGACGGCTTTCGAAATACGGAACTCACGCCGCCTCCGGATCCTCCTGAAAATCCCAGCCCGTCTTCAGGAGAACCATCGGGAGGCACAAGCGGAGCGCTGTATCCCTTTCCGTCCGTCGGATAGGTGATTTCGGTAAAATTGTTTCCCCACCCTGTCTGAAATCCCAGCGTCTTGTTTTTGTTGAGGAAGAGACTCGTTCCTCCGATTGCTGTCGCATAAGGCGAACTCGCCGGATAACTCACGTCGGCATATCCCTCGATTGGAGACCAATCGCCGTAGTCTCCAGTTGAAAAATTCACCGAGACTCCTTCCGCTGCTGCGAGCATCAAGGTTGCATCGAAAGGATCGTTCTCTGGTAGCCCCTCTTGCGATTCCGGTCCGCCGTAACTGTTCGAAATCACATTTCCAATATGATGATCCAAGGCATATAGGACCGCCGCATTCAGGTCATCATCTTGGTCAGACGCGGCTTCGACGAGCGCGATGGCGGCTCCTGGCGCCACTACATGCGCTGACTCCACATCGAGCGATGTCTCCGTCGCCCAGCCTTGGCAATTCGCCGGACTCGCTGCGTCAGTCGGCGCACAGGGGGTGCCTAGTGGATAGACGCTCAAATTGATTGCCGCAAGGCCGTAAGCGGCAGCGTACGTGGTCGCATCTGTTTGAATGGTCGGCGAGCCCCATGCGTCGACGATCACCACAGTTTGCTTTGAGCCATCGAGTCCCGCTTTGTACAATGCATTGAAGTTGTAGGCCGTCTGTAAATCGCTCGGTTGATACCCGCAGGGAGCCAAAGTCCCCTTATCTGTGTTGGTGATGGGAGCGCCGTATGCGTTCCCCACGTACGTTGCTTTTGGACTTGCGCCGTCCGTTGTGAATTTCTCCACATCCACGCCTTGGAGGCAATAGGGTGAGAAGTATGCGCCATTCGGCGCCGCAGAAATGCGAACGGCAGGTATGGGCTTGCCGGTAGAGGGATCAAGCGGCCGAACTGCATGAGCATGCATTCGATAATCGGAGAGTCCTCCAATGCGCGAGACCAATGCGCCCGCGAGCCCTTGCATTACGGGCGCAGCCGTGTTGGCGCGATATATCTTGCCGTTTACGTTGAATTTATGGATTTCGATGCCGAATGTTCGCTGAATCTCGCCGACGGGGCCCCTTGCTCGAACGTACAGATTGCGATCGCCCACCGATTCAGCCGTCAACCCGTGCGCAGCGACAAAGTTCTTCACGGCCGCTACATCGTCCGCAGTCGGAGCAAAATTCGCGTTTAGCTGATCGGGCGTCAACCATTTATGGTAATTCGGAGAATTCGGATCATACTGCTCTTCCACCAGTTGGCTCAACGACTCGCCATTGCGCAGTTGGAGCCACAAATAGATCGTGATCTGCTTGGAGATGTCCTCTGGACCGAGATCTGTCGCGTTCGATCCGAATCCTGCCCTGCTGTTGGGGATTGTGTAATCTCTGATTGTCTGAGCGGACGCAGTGAAGGCGGCGCTTACGCTCAGCAGTAAGGTAATCAGTGCGATCGATGCAAGAGGTGCGGCTTTCATCACAATGGCCTCCATGGCTTAGCCTTTAGAAACAAGGCATTGGCGCCAGGCATATCTGAGGTTCTCAGGAAAAACTGCGGAAGGTGATTCGGATAATTCGGTTTGGTGAAAGCGGTTCGAGCCGCCGCAAGGCGGCCGACGCATGGACTGCGAGAAAGAGCAACTATCGCCCGTTGCGCCGTCAAACTGCGACACTCCATGCGCAGCACTCCTTGCGCGACAACGGACGCAAGTGTATTCCCGCAGAGTAGTCGCGTCAACGGCGCGGCGTGAGCAATGCTTTGCGCCGCTGTGAGACGGATTAGACACCGGATGCAACGCCCATCTGAGAATCGACGCTAGGCGTGTGCTAGTATGAAATCTCGTCGATAATAATTTTGAAGCGCCCCATGCGGCCCTTTTGTCGGACTAATTCGCTTCTGCGCTGTTTCCTCCTCGTTTTGTTCATCTGTGTGATCATGTCGGCTGGTGTCCCCGCGCAGACCGAGTCGTCTATGGGGAATAGCGGCTCCCTGAATTCGTCTGCTGTGCCTGGGGAATGGCAGCGAGCCTTGCGAGAGCTTTCATCTGAAATAACAAAGCTTTTTCCTCCAGCTTCGAAAGTTAACGTTCTTGTGAAGAATATTTCCTCGCTTTCTCCCGACGACGTCGCGCCACTTGAAAACGCAATCAGAGCGCAGCTTGCGGCTACTGGAGTTCGTCTTGTAACCGGAAACGCTGCCGATATGTCCGTGCAGCTCACATTGTCGGAGGGCGTTGAGGGATACGTCGCTGTTGCTCAGATAACAAGCAGTGGTAATGAGCAAGTCGCGATTGTGACTCTGCCCCCTATCGCAAAGAACACATCGCAGACCGACGGTGTTCTGCTGGATGCGAAGCTTATATGGCAACAGCCCGCGCAAATTCTGGATTTTGCCTTGCCTGCCGCGCCAGGCTTTTCTCAAAATGTCTTGGCCGTTTTGGAGCCGAAAGGGTTGGTGTTCTATTCGCGAGACCTGACGCCACAGTGGCAGCTTTTGCGAACATTAGCATCCGAATCTTCGGTCGCCACTCGCGATTGGCGAGGACATATTGAGCTTTTGCGGGGCGCCTCCACGGGCGCTGCCAGGTGGCCGGGCAATGAATGCAAAGGCGACTTTCTGCGGCCTGCTTCCTTGGTGTGTGCCGCGTCAGATCATCGGGATATCGCCTGGATCTCAAGCGATTCCTCCGCACCATTTGTGCCTGCGAGCGGCGGCGACGCAGTAAACATCGCATTGCAATGCCGCTTCCATCCGGTTGCACTCGCCACCGGCGGCGGCGATTGGACCCAACCGGATTTCGTTCAGGCATACGAACTTCGCACCGCAGACGGCGATGCACCGCTGTCTTCCGGCAGCCCTATTAACTTCGGCGGTCCAGTAATGGCGATTTGGCCTGGTGGCGCACCGGGAGTCGCGCGGGCGGTGATACGAAATTTGCAAACGGGGAATTATGAAGCCTACGTTATCACGGCGACTTGCAGTCACTAGCGTCGCCCTCGCCGTTGCTGCACTTGCGGCGCGCCCCGCAAGGCCTGCGCGCAGGCCACATTATGGCGGCACGCTGCGAGTGGAGATCGGGGCAACCGTCACTTCTCTCGATCCGGCGGCGCAATCCACTTCGCGCGAAGAAAGTGCTGCGAAGCGCCAGATCGAGTCGCTAATCTATGAAAGCGGTGGTTCCAGCGGAACGGCTGATTCGGTTGCCGGTTCGGGGCCATTCCGCATCTCGGTGTGGCAACCTGGGAAACAGCTCACTCTGGTTGCAAATGATGATTATTCAAGCGGCCGCCCGTTTGTCGACGCCATTGAAATCGATATGGGCCGCAGCGTCCATGATCGTTTGACGGACCTCGAAGTCGGCCGTACGGATTTTGTCGAGATTCCAGCAGAAGACGCTCGACAGGGTGCCCGTAATGGCGTTCGCGTTAGTGCGTCACCGCCTGATCAGTTGCTGGCAATTATATTCATTCCCGCTCAGCCTGCCTCCACTGACGCGAAACTTCGGCAAGCAGTAGCTTGTTCTCTCAGTCGCGAAGCCATCGTCGATTTCATTCTGCAAAGGGAAGGGGAGCCCGCAGGTGGCCTGCTGCCGCAATGGTCGAGCGGAACCGCCTTTCTGTTCCCTACAGCTCTCGACGCACCTCACGCGAAGGAACTTCGTTCGCAAATCGCAGGTTCGCCTTTGATTCGGTTGGGATATGATTCCGGCGATGTCTTGGAAGAAAGCATAGCGGACCGGATTTCTGTCGATGCTCGCGAGGCGGGAATATCCCTCACGGTCGCGCCTTTGCAAAGAGAGGGTAGCGCAAGCAAGATCGATGCGCGCCTGATGCGAGTCAGCATGATTTCGCCGGATCCCGCAGTTGCGCTTGCCGGGCTGTTGAGCGTACTCAATCCGCTGGCCGGCTTGTCCAGGACGCTGCCGAGTGATGCGAGTTCCGCGCAAGAAATTTATGTGGCTCAACGCTCGGCACTGGACGGATTTTGGATCGTGCCCGTCGTTTGGGTGCCGCGTGTTTACGGTTTGAGCGGTCGCGTACGGGACTGGCAAACGCCCGCGACGGGTGACACCTGGCCTTTGGCGAATGTCTGGCTGGACATGCCTTCTTCTGGCACGATCGAGCAAAACTAGGCGGCAGCACGAATAATCGATGACTTTCCGCGCCAAATTGTTCTTTGTGTTTACGCTGGCTCTGCTGGTGTCGGTCGGCGTGATCGTCGCCGGCGCCACGATCAACGTACGCAATTCGTTTGAGCAATTGAACGCCGAGCACACTGACGCGCTGGTGGCTCAGTTCCAGCAGGAAGTCGATAGGCGTAAAGCGGAGGTTTTGACTCGCGTCCACGGAGTCGCCGAAGACTCAGGGAGTGTGACAATGGCGATGAACTTGGCTCGTCCTAACGCCGACGTTTCAGTCTGGGTAAACGACGCCCAACAGGTTGCCAAAGCCCACCAGTTGGATTTCTTGGATTTCCTCGGCGACGACGGATCGATCATCTCGTCGTATGAATGGCCTGCGCGATTCGGTTATAAGCTGAATTGGGTGACCGAGCCCCAGGACTGGACTTCCGCCGGGGCATTCATAACAAAAGTTGATACGCAGAACGGCCCACAAATCGGCCTGCTTTCGGTAACGCCGATCCGCGTCGGTGACAAAAATCTCTACGTCGTCGGTGGCGAACGGCTTGACAATAACTTCCTCTCGGAACTTGTGCTGCCGACAGGAATGCGCGCCCTGCTTTACCTCAATTTGGACCAGTCGTTCCAGGCGATCAATCTAATCGACGTGAACGGTCCGGTCGTGCAGGGCGATCCGTTTACGGCCACGATTGATGAAGAGCTAGCGCGGCCGTCAGATCGAACGTTCAAGATTCCATATACTCCGGAAGCGGGTGCAGCCGAGGTATTTCACGCGCTGCCGCTGCTTGGCCGCGACAAACAGCTTTTTGGCGTGCTGCTTGTCGGAAATTCACAGAAGAATTTGGTGGCGATCGAGCGCCGCATCGCCTTGCTCGGAGCTGCTGTCGCTCTGGGCGGTTTATTTCTCGGTTTGCTGCTGAGTTGGTGGGCCGCCGCGCGAGTCACGCGGCCCGTCCGTAAGCTTGCAGCCGGCGCTCAACGCGTGTCAGCGGGGGATTTGAGTTCTCATGTGGAAGTGCGCGGCCCGGCAGAGATGGTGCGGTTGGCGAAATCGTTCAATAGTATGATCGATCAGTTAAACGAGCAGCGTGAGCGCCTGATACAAGCCGAACGCGTCGCCGCCTGGCGTGAACTGGCGCGCCGCCTCGCGCACGAACTGAAGAATCCGCTCTTCCCATTACAGACCACTGTCCAGAACATGCAACGTGCGAAGGACATGGATGTGCAACAATTCGAAGAAGTCTTTCGCGAATCCACGGGCATATTGCTGTCTGAGATCGATAATTTGAAGAAAATCGTCAGCCGATTCAGTGACTTTTCCCGTATGCCGCAGCCAGAGCTCGCCGCAGTGAACTTAAACGATCTCGCTCGTGCAACCGCCAAACTTTTCGAGTCGCAATTCAGCGCCGTGGGTCGCCCGCCAATCACGTCGGAGCTGCATCTGAATCCCGAACTTCCGGTGATCGAAGCGGATTCGACTCTGCTAAAGCGCGCGCTCGAGAATCTGGTGTTAAACGCAATGGACGCTATGCCTGCCGGCGGCGTTCTCATGCTGCGAACCACTCCGCAAGACGGAGGCGTGCATCTGGAAATTTCCGATACCGGCACAGGATTAACGCCGGAGGAATGCGATCGCCTTTTCACGCCATATTACACCACCAAACAGCATGGAACGGGTCTTGGCCTCGCGATCGTCCAGTCCGTAGTAAGCGACCACGGCGGGCGCATTTCCGTAGAGAGCGAAACGGGCGTTGGGACCTCGCTCCATATTTTCCTGCCAATGAAGCCGCCGCCGCGCCCCGCCGACCATTCATCTTCGAATGGCGACGGAGCGTAGGCATGCCTTCGAAGGCAAATATCCTCCTCATTGATGATGACGCGAACACACTGGCCTCGCTGGCGCGCGCGTTTCGGCTCGCAGGACACGAAGCCACCGTTTGCGACAACGCCGCCCGCGCCCTCGAACTCGCAAAGACCCAGCATTTCGATCTAATCCTTTCGGATGTCGTAATGCCGAATCGTGACGGCATCGCGCTTCTCGAAGACTTCAAGAATGCCGGCGTTTCGGTGCCCACGGTAATGATGTCCGGCCAGGCGACGATTGACATGGCGGTGCGCGCCACTCGGCTTGGCGCAATCGATTTTCTCGAGAAGCCTATTTCCACCGAAAAGCTGCTTCTCACCGTCGATAACGCTGTCCGTCTCTCTCGCCTCGAAGCAGAGAATCGCGACCTCAAGCGCCGCCTCGGCAAACACCGCATCGTCTGGGCCAGTCCCGCGATGCGCGAAGTGATGGCACAGGTCGAGCACGTGGCAGCGAGCGAAGCCCGCGTCTGCATTCGCGGGGAGACGGGCACCGGCAAAGAGCTCATTGCACGAACGCTGCACGAGAAAAGCCCGCGTGCATCCGGTTCCTTCGTCTCGCTGAATTGCGCGGCGATCCCTGCGGAGCTTATGGAATCTGAGCTTTTTGGCCACGAAAAGGGTGCGTTTACGGGAGCGGCTTCGCGCCATATCGGTAAGTTCGAATTGGCGCATAGAGGCACTCTTTTTCTCGATGAAATTGGCGATATGCCGCTGACCATGCAAGCCAAGCTGCTGCGTGTGCTCGAAGAAGGCGAAATCGAGCGTGTCGGCGGCGGCCATCCTTTAACAATCGATGTACGTGTCGTAGTTGCTACACATCGCAATCTCGAAGAGCAGGTGCGGCAGGGAACCTTCCGCGAAGATTTATATCACCGCATCTTTGTATTCCCGATTGTACTTCCACCCCTGCGCGAACGTCGCGAAGACATCCGCGTGCTCGTCGACCACTTTTCCAAGCAGCTTGCTGACCAGAACAATTGGAAGCCGAAGACGTTTTCCGCTGAGGCAATCGACGCTCTGGAAGAATATTCCTGGCCCGGAAACGTGCGTGAATTGCGCAACGTTGTCGAACGTGTTCTGCTGCTCGCAACCGGCGACGCAATCGATGCCGAAACAGTCGACCGCGCCTTGCCACAACAGTCCTATGTGGCTGCACCTTCGAGCGGATCGGGTCCGACGACGTTCGGCACCCTCATGCAACGCGCCGAGGCATTTGAGCGCGAAACGCTCCTTGCTGAACTCAAGCGCAATCATCATCACATGACGAAGACAGCGCGCGCTCTCGGAATGGAACGCAGTCACCTCTACAAAAAATGCCAGCAGTTAGGCATAGATCTGCGAGTGCTTCGCGCACCGGAATCCGAATAGCGAGAACTACGCCGCGTGCGCTATTGGCTTCGATCTCAACACGAGAAACGATCCGATCGCGCAAAAGACTGCCGCATACGCAAAACCGGCCGTAACATTCACGCTCGACCAAAGCGCTCCGACGACGATGCTCGAAATTAAATCCCCGATGCCGTTTGCCGTAGCGAGCACCCCGAAACCAGATCCGCGAATTTCGGCCGGCACAATCTCCGATGCCGCGGATTTTTCCAGCGACTGTTGGAAAGCGTCATGTATCCCGGCGATTCCGAAAAGCATGACCAAGATCAGTACCGTCGGCTTGGCAACTGCGAAACCGGCATAGGCGATCACGCCCACGCCATAGCCCAATCCAAGCAGGTTTCTTTTTCCGATGCGATCGCCCAGCGCGCCCGCAGGATAGGAAATGGCCGCGCTCATAAAATTGTGAAATGTGTAAAGCGCAACGGAAATAGCCGCTGCCCGCACCGCACCGTGGGTGGGCGTAAGAGCCTGTGCCGCCCTTAGGATCAGCAATGTCGGCGCAAATGCCCCAATTCCATGCGCGAAAATGCCTGCCAGCAAACGCCAGTAATCCTTAGGAAGCTGCCGAAAGCTCGACCCAATGCTGGGCGCGCAATGCCCTTGGACGCGCTTCGCACCGGGCACGAGGAATGCGAAGGCAAGCGCCGCCGCAAGCCCGGGCAGCAGCGTCCATCGAATCGTCTCGCGAATCCCAATCGTGCCCACCACCAGCGTCGCGCAAAGTGGTCCCAGCACTGCGCCGAACGTGTCCATCGCGCGCTCGAATCCGAACGCACCACCGACCTGCTCCGGCGCCACACTATCTGCGAGCAGCGCGTCGCGTGAAGGCCCGCGGCTGCCGCGTCCCATCCAGCCGAGCGCACGCAGCAGCAACACAAAAGGCCAGCTTTGCGCGAATGCGTAGCCAAACGTCGTAAACGCAGTCGCCGCGTAGCCCACAATGCCATTCGGTTTGCGCCATCGAGGGCGGTCGGCGATCCATCCTCCCGCGAGCTTCGCAAAGCTCGAAACGCCATCCGAGATTCCTTCAATGATGCCAAGCACAACGGCCGGCGCGCCGAGGCTCGCGAGAAATGCGGGCAGCAAGGACGTCGCCGCCTCATGCCCCCAATCAGAAAACAGGCTCGCCAACCCAATCCCAAGCACACCACCGGTGAGCCAACGCTTTCCGGTGGGATGTGCGCCTTTATCGTCTGTGTAGGCCAAGAGAACTCCATCCTAATGCGAATCGCATCGGTAAGCGTAACAGCCGTGTAAAATGAGCTCGCACAGTCTATGAGAGCGGTGATTCAGCGCGTCACAGAAGCGCGAGTTCGCGTCGATGGGCAAGTCGTCGGCGAAATCGGCCACGGCCTTGTCGTCCTCGTTGCAGTTGGACGAGATGACGCAGCCGCTGTACCTGCGATGATGGCTGAAAAAATCTCTAAATTGCGTATCTTCGACGACGGCGAGGGGAAAATGAATTTGTCGCTTGCGGATGTCGGCGGATCCGTTCTTGCCGTTTCGCAATTCACGCTATATGGCGATACGCATGGTCAGCGGCGGCCAAGCTTCATCCGCGCAGCGCCGGCCGACGAAGGACGCGCCGGATATGACGAATTTATACGCGCGCTTCGCGCATTGAGCTTGCGAGTTGAGACAGGCGTGTTTCAAGCGCATATGTCGGTTGAGTTGGTGAACGATGGCCCGGTGACCATCCTGATCGATTCATCGAAGCTTTTCTAGGCGGGAATCGCGATCCCTGGAAATTCCGCGAGCGAGAGGAACCATGCGAATCCGTTACATAGGTCCGGACGTGATCGAAGAACTAGCTCTCTTCGCGCTGACGGTCCTGTGGCTTCTCTTCGCACTCATCTTTTTTCTCGGACGCCACGGCGCCGCCCCCAAAACAAAAACGACCGCTCGAAGCAACACGTCACGTACAGGAATTACGATGCAAATGATCGCCTACGGCATCGTGTACGCGTTCGAGCGTCCTTATTTCACGCCAATCAGCCCAATGTCAAAGCGACTCGAATCTATTGTTCTCCTCGTGGCCACTGCAATCGGTGTTACTTCCATTTGGCTTTGTTATACGGCGGCGCGCACCCTCGGTAAACAATGGTCGTTAGTGGCGCGCATCGTTTCCGGGCACGAACTGATTCAGCAAGGACCCTTTTCCGTCGTGCGCAATCCGATTTATCTCGCGATGTTCGGCCTATTGTTGCAGGCGGGAATCGTGGTTTCGATCTGGCAGGCGATTGTGCCTGCGAGCATCTTATTTCTTATCGGCACATGGATTCGAATACGAGAAGAGGAAAAGATTTTGCGCCAGGAGTTCGGCCCGGCTTTCGATGAATACGCACGGCGCGTCCCCGCCTTCATCCCCGGCCTGTTCTAATGCGGTTGGCCTTATTTTCGTGCCACGCGCGAGCGCAGTTATTGCTTTCACTTTAGAAGCGAAAGAGAAAGCCGATAGAAATTCGCGGCTGGCTCTGGATGCTGCCGCCTAGGCGCGTGATCACGTAATCGGCTTGAACCAGTCGCATTGAGAATCGTGGCGTAACCTTCACATCAAAGCCGCCGCCGGCCGCCACAGCGAAGCCCCACTTCTCGTCGGGAAAAGTGATTAGGAAATTGTTGCCGCTTGCTGTCACCGATTGCTTCGTCGCGCCCGCTAGCACATGCAGGAACGGCGCGATGCGCGAGTGACCCGAAAATTCCGGTCCAGCCAGCAGCAGGTATTGTCGGGTGCGCCCGTTTACGGGAAATCCGCTGGTTGCCAGGCCGTAATCTCCGCTGGCGTCTACCCGGAGCGCAAGCGACGGACTGAATTGGCGCGATACCGACGCCTCCCAACCATTGAGACGCTTGCGATCGGTAATCGTACTTGCGGGAACGTCACATGTGCCTAAAACAGGGCAGTAAGAAGGCTGAGCCGCCACCGAGACGGGTGGTAAGAAGAAAGCATCGCCAACGAAAACCTGCATTTTCTGTGCAAAAAGGGAAGATGGAGATACGAAAAACACCACTCCCAAAAGCATCGCCGCGAAAAATCCCCGCACCGGGTGTCCTCCATGCAGTTCTTGTGAACATTTCGCGACGTTGGGATGCGAGATTGGCGATTGATGTTGTCCCATGCGCGCTAGGCTTCCGCAACGTCCGCACGGGCTGAGGCGATTTTTTCGACGGTGGATTGGAGACTTGCAGCGTCTTCCACGTTAAAGCAGCGCACGGACCTATCTATCTGCCGCAGCAGTCCGGACAAAACCTTACCCGGACCGACCTCGACAAAAATCGTGACACCCTGTTCGATCATTTCGCGAACCGAATCTAGCCAGCGAACTGGCATCGTGACCTGCCGAATCAGCGATTCGCAGGCCTCATCGCCGGAAGTTTCCGTTTCGGCGTCCACGTTTGTGATTACCGGAAACCGAAGAGCGCGAAACTTGGCCGCTCGCAAGTCAGGCTCAAGGCGCTGCTGTGCAGGTTGCATAAGGGTGCAATGAAACGGTGCCGAAACGGGCAGAATCACGGCTCGTTTTGCGCCGGACTGCGATGCAATTTCGACCGCTCGCTTTATGGCGCTTGCATGCCCCGAAACCACGGTTTGCTCGGGCGAATTCAGATTTGCCGGCGAAACAATTTCGCCTTGCGCGGCTTTCTTGCAAACTTCAGCCACGTCGGTGGGCGACAGTCCGAGAATCGCGGCCATCGCGCCTTCGCCTGCAGGAACAGCCTCCTGCATGTACTGCCCGCGCTTTCGCGCGATCTTCACAGCATCAGAAAAGCCAATCGCGCCGGCCGCCACCAACGCGGAGTATTCGCCCAGGCTGTGCCCAGCGGCGAAGTCAGGTGTGACACCCTTCTTCTCCAAAGCCCGCCATGCGGCGATCGATACAGTAAGAATCGAGGGCTGGGTGTTGGCCGTGAGCTTTAGATCGTCTTCGGTTCCTTCAAAGCACAATTTCGACAGTGAAAAATCGAGGGCTGCATCGGCTTCGTCGAAAACGGCTTTCGATTCGGGAAAATTGGACGCAAGATCCCGTCCCATACCGGGGTATTGTGACGCCTGACCCGGAAAAAGAAGTGCTAGCTTGCTCATAGAAGTTGCGGTTTTGTCCCATTCAGCCACGGGCGGGAATAGCGGCGGCTGCGGAGAGCTCCTGTTCAATTTTTTCGTTCATGCCGGACCGGCAAAGCTCAGCGGCAACGCGAACGGCATTTTTGATCGCATTAGCATTTGACCGGCCATGGCCGATAATCGTTACGCCTCGAACGCCGAGCAGCGGCGCACCGCCATATTCGGAGTAGTCGGTCCGTTTGCGAAACGCGTCGAATGCCTTTTTCGATAGCGCATATCCGATCTGCGATGCGATGCTGCTTTTGATCGCTTTCTTCAGCATGCCGCCGATGTGCTCCACTAATCCTTCGCTCAATTTCAGCGCGATGTTGCCGGTGAAACCGTCGCAGACAATCACATCCACATTGCCGCGAAAAACATCGCGTCCTTCTATATTCCCCACGAATTGGAGCGACGTTTGTTGCTTCAACAGCGCAGCGGTCTCGCGCGTGAGATCGTTTCCTTTCACGTCTTCCTCGCCTATCGAAAGCAGAGCCACGCGCGGCTTCCGCACGCCCCACAACGCACGATAATAAATCTCGCCCATTACCGCGAACTGCTCGAGGTGAAGTGGCTTGGAATCCACGTTCGCCCCCACGTCGAGCATCACCGAAACTTTTTCCTTAATGTTCGGAAACGCCCATGCCAGAGCAGGCCGATCCACGGAGGACAATGTCCCGAGCACAAAGCGCGCTACCGTCATCGCAGCACCCGTGTTGCCCGCACTCACCAACGCATCGGCCTTACCATCTCGAACGAGTCGGGCAGCCACATGCAGCGAGCTGTCCTTTTTCCGGCGGAACGCGTGTGACGGCGAATCCGTCATCGTGACAACGTCGGTCGCTGCGGCAACGTCGATCGGTAGATTTCCGAGCCGCACCCGGCTCAATTCGGCCCGTACCTTGTCTTCGATCCCTACCAGAATGACGCGAACGTCCGGAAACTCGCGAGCCGCGAGAACCGCTCCTTCCACCTCAGCCCTGGGCGCATGATCGCCACCCATGGCATCAAGAGCTACGGTAATCATGATGGCACCGATAACGGAAAGGTCTGACGAGGGAGAACTTAGGCCGTCTTCGAACTCGTGTCAATTACTTCGCGGCCTTTGTAGTAGCCGCACTTTGGACACGCCCGGTGAGGCAGCTTCCGCTCGTGGCAATTCGGGCATTCGCCGAGTGAAAGCGGGCGCAGATGATCGTGCGCGCGGCGGTTCGACGTGCGTCTCTTCGAATGGCGTCGCTTTGGATTGGGCATTCCTTCTCCTCTGATGAACAGCCGCACTTCAAGCGGCTGGTTTGTGCCCGATTCTCTAAAAGGGCAACGTACAGTCTAGCGTTTTATTGCTTTTTGAACCAGTCCTGCTTTAGTCGCGCCAACGGGGCAAGGCGCGGATCGGAAGCATTCTTTTCACAGCGGCACTCTTCATTGTTCAGGTTCGAACCGCAGTGCGGGCACAGGCCGCGGCAGTCGCTTCGGCAGATGACCTTCATCGGAAGCGCAAGGGTTACCTGTTCCGCTAGGATATCCGCCAGAAAGAGGCCGTCACCCTCGAAAAAAGCGATTTCCGTATCATCGAGATTGAGTTGGACCTCCTCCTCAACGGCGATCGACGTCATGGGGCGGTAAAAAAGGTCGAAATCCCGCGAAATTTCCTCAACCACCGTGTCCAGGCAACGCGCGCAAACGAGCTCTACTCGCGTGTGCAAATTTCCATAAATCCGGATCTGATTGTCCACAAGTTCAGCCGTTGCACGCACTTCCAGCGGGTCAACCTGGCGAAACTCGCCCGAATGAAAATCCAGCGTCGCCGGCGCGTAGCTCTTCCGGATGCGCTGCTTTCTTACGGCGAGTTCGTTTACGTCAAGAAACATACGGTTTTCAGACCAGTTTCGGTCCGGAATTTTCATTATATGTCCATCGCTCCACATGTCAAGGAACGCGCCCACTTTCGTTCGAGCGCTGACACTAACTGATACTAAGAAGCTGCCGCTTCGCCAGCCCTCGCGCCGTCAGATATCAATAATTCGCGCCACTGGCGAAGCAGAAAATGATCCGTCATTCCGGCGATATAATCGCAAACCACTCGTGCGCGAGACGTCTGTCCGGCCTGATTCGCATAAGGCTCCGGCATCCGCTCCGGATGATCCAGAAAAAACCGGAACAGCGCGTCCAATGCCTCAACGGAACGATTTCGATCCTCGACGATGGCCTCGTTAGAGTAGATTTTCGCGCTGAGGAAGCGCTTCATCATCGCATTTTGTTCGGCCATTGCCGGCGAGAACGCTGCCAGGCGTCTCGGGCACCTACGAACCTCCTCGACAGTTCGTACCCCGCTTGCCTGCACCGCGTGCTCTGTGTTTTCGATCAAGTCTGTCGCAAAATCGTTAAAAACGTGCTTCAGCGCCTCATTGAATTTGAGCTTCGTAGCGTCAGTGGAATGCGCGTGCACTACGCAATCCCACGCCTCTCCAAATATCGGGACGTCGCTTCGTAGCGCCTTCAGATCCAACAGGTGGGCCTCAAATGCGTCATCTAGGTCCGCCGTGTTGTACGCAATCTCGTCCCCCCAGTCGATCAACTGTGCTTCCAGCGGCGGCCGCTGATCGAGCAGATATTCCCCGAGCTCCGGAAACTCTTCCGCCGAATAATCCCTCGAATGCTTCACAATCCCCTCCCGAACCTCAAACGTAAGATTCAAGCCGGGGAAATCCAGATAACGCTGCTCGAACTGTTCCACAATCCGCAGTGCGTGCAAATTATGATTGAAATAGCCGCCGTGCTCCCGCATCCGCTCATCAAGCTTGCGCTCGCCGGCGTGTCCGAAAGGCGGATGCCCTATGTCATGCACCAGCGCCAGCGCCTCGGCTAAATCCGAATTGAGCCGCAGCGCGCCTGCGATCGTTCGCGCGACTTGCGCCACCTCTAGCGTATGCGTCAGCCGATTGCGAAAGTGATCCGAGAATCGCGCGGTAAAAACTTGCGTCTTCGCCTCAAGCCGCCGAAATGCCCGCGAATGGATAATCCGGTCGCGATCGCGCGCGTAATCGCTTCGATATGGGTGCTGCGGTTCGGGAAAACGTCGTCCGCGGGTCTGCCGCACATCCATGGCATACGACGCATAAGGCGCTGCTTCAATCGCGGTCAACGAAGGCTCCGGCGCAATCATAAACCAGAGACCACACAAACGGCGGTTCGTCTGCGTAGAAAGCCCAGGAATTCTGCAGAAGCTGCTTAGGACTTGCCCGGCAGCATGGAAAGGTCCTGATCCGCCCGATCGGCGATTGGCGTGTCAGGATAATCCGTCTTGATCTGTCCCAGGAGCTTGGCGGCTTGCGTCGGGTCGCTCTTCTCGTAGTGCTGCGCCAGGGCCAACATCGCCACTGGCTTGGGAACAAGCACCGCTGGCTTATCGATCAGCTGCTGATAGAGCTTTACGGCCTGGTCGCCTTGTCCCGTACGGTCATAGATCTGCGCGAGCTCATAACGAGCCATTGCCGCAAAATTGGCATCCCCGCTGTCGGATAGCTGCTGAAGCAGCTTCTTGGCATCATCGTCCTTGCCAATCTTCTCGTCGGAGACCGCGGCGAAATACTTCGCAAGCTGCCCATCATTCGTATGGGGATATTGAGATGCCACCGCGGCGAATTTGCTCGCCGCATCGGTGTACTTGGTTTTGTCGTCGGAGAATGTCAATTCGCCAGCTGGGGCGGGCGGCTGTCCTGCCGTAGGCACAGGCGCCTGGAACGACGCCATTGCCGTAGCAAATGCAGCCGATGACTTGGTTTCCTGCCGCTGCGAGTACCATCGCCAGCCGAGTACGCCCACCGCCACCACGAGGACGGCGATCAGCAACCCGGTTGTCAGCCCCTGATGCGAAAGGATGGCCTCTGCGCCGTGCGCGATTGTCTCGCGCACTTCATCCGTCTTCAGTTCTTTCCTGGAAATATGCGCCAACGTACCACCTCAAATCGAAAGGGATGCACCTATGTTAACACAGGCCGTCTCGGCAGACCTCGACCACGACCGTCCATACACTGGATAAGGTCTCGGCGCGGTGACCGCAGGATCGCCCGCGGTTCTGCCCCATTCCGCACGCCCGGAACGGGTCCTTCAAAAGGTACGAAGGGGCACTAGACCTTCGTCACGTTTTCAGCTTGAAAGCCCTTCGGTCCTTGCTTGACCTCGAACTCCACAAGTTGGCCTTCGTTCAACGACTTATAGCCATCCATTTGGATAGCCGAGAAGTGAACGAAGACATCTTCCCCGGACTGACGCTGGATAAACCCAAAACCCTTCGAAGCATTAAACCACTTGACCACACCCTGTTCTCGAGCCAAAGGTTCTACTCCTTCGGATGATCTCCCGATTCAGGTGCGTATGCGCCCGCACATTGCCGAAAAAAAGGCTCGCCTTGGAAAGAGCCCGTTAGCAGCGCACGGAATACAGCACCCCATCAGCGGCGGGATTCTGGCACGAAAACTCCTTTATGTCCAGCAGCTTGGAGGCTACTCTTCGTCGCCGTCGGAGGCTCCGAACGTCTCGCCCGTGTGGCGGAAAAGCAGGTAGGCGCGGATGAAAGGATCGATGTCGCCGTCGAGAACTTTTTGCACGTCGCCGCGCGAGAACTTGGTTCGATGGTCCTTAATCATTTGATATGGCTGCATCACATAAGAACGGATCTGGCTGCCGAAGCTGATCTCCGGTTTTGACGCGTCGAGTTTGTGGGCCTCTTCGCGGCGCTTTTCGAGTTCGCGTTCGTAAAGTTGAGATTTCAGCAGCTTCATCGCCAGTTCGCGATTTTTGTGCTGACTTCGCTCCACCTGGCAGGCCACTACGATGCCCGTGGGCATGTGCGTCAGCCGGACCGCTGTTTCCACCTTGTTTACGTTCTGGCCGCCTTTACCGCCTGCCCGGAACGTATCGAGCTTGATGTCGTCCGGCTTTATGTTGATCTCGATCCGGTCGTCAATTTCAGGAATGGCAAACACCGACGCGAACGACGTGTGCCGCCGCGCCGCCTGATCGAACGGCGAAATGCGCACCAGCCGATGCACTCCGTTCTCCCCCGCGAGCATGCCATAAGCGTTCTCGCCTTCAATCTGTGCAGTGGCTGACTTGATTCCCGCTTCTTCGCCGGGCGTCGAATCGAGCACGTTGGCGCGGAAACCTTTTTGCTCCGCCCATCGCAGATACATGCGCAGCAGAATTTCGGCCCAGTCCTGCGATTCCGTTCCGCCCGCGCCCGGCTTGATCGTCAGGATCGCATTCAGCCGATCGCTTTCGCCCGAGAGAAAGGTGCGTGTTTCGAGGACTGAGACATATTCGTCTGCTGAGGCGAGCTCTTTCGAGATGTCGTCGAGGATCGTGTTGCGTTGCGCGCTATCGCTCTCCTCTTTGGCGATGCCGAAATACGTTTCGATGTCGCTCGATTTTGCGTTGAGCGCCTTTTCGGCATTCACCCGCTCTTCAAACTGCTTGCGTTCCTGAAGAATGGCTTGCGCTTTGGCCTGATCGTTCCAGAAATCCGGCGCGCTTACCTTTTCTTCGAGCCTGCTGAGTTGTTTCTGCGCGGAGGACGCGTCAAAGATAGCTCCGCACAAGCTCCATCCGCTTCTGGAGCCCCGTGTAACGCTGCTGCAAGTCTTCGATGTGTTCAGCCATGTCTTTTCTTAGTCGCTCGATTCGGGAATTTAGATTTGCGCTTTCTGACGATTCAGTTTAGCAAATTCGGCGGCGTGTTCGATTGAATCTGAATTTTGCTCAGAATGGCGTCGGGTTCCGATTCGGCGAGATCGGCGCCGCGAACGCCAGCCGCGGCCGCTCCCTGCTTGAATCGCTTGTCGCGCCTTTGTCCTTATCCTTGCCCCACGTCCAATACAGCCCGACGTAGGCGTAATTTTCGCTCTGCCCGGCGACCGAGTGGCCGTACGAGAAGAGAAGCTGGAAACCGGGATTGCGGAAATAATAGTAGCCGCCAATATCGATCATAGCCGTCGCCCGGTTCTGAGGCGCCGCGTCTCCTTCTCCGCCGTGCGCGAACGTCTCGCCGCCCAGCGTCCACTTTTTCCCGATATCGCGTTGCAGCAGCCATCCGCCAAACGTGTAATTCTTGAATCCCGGCGCCGGATTGATCGTCTCGCCCACGCCGCCATAGGTCGTCCATTCACCGAAGCTCTTTTGCAGCCACACCGGCAACCGTGCCCAGCCTCTTCCGTTTCCAAGTCCCTTCGCCGGATTTCCCGAAGGCACCTCGAACATCGTAAATGTCCCGATCATGGGCCGGTATTTCGTCTCTTTGAAGTAACGATACTTGGCCCCGAGTTCGACGTCGCCCAAACCAAACTCGCGCGACCCGGCGGAAGGGAAGATCGCTGCCGCCGGAACCACTATGTGAAGTTGCAGGTTCGGCAGCGCGCCCCAATTGAATTCCGCCGCCGGTCCTGCCGTGTCCATCTCTGCCGAGTGGCCATCCGCATTGCCGAACGTATAAAACTCGAAGTGCCGCAAATCAACCGGCTCGGGATCGTCCGTCTGAAATGGCGGCCCGGCGAAAAGCAGCCGCGGCGAAGCGAAGAGCGCCAGCAGGATAATGGCGTATCGAAGTTTCATGCCTTCCTCAAAGTCATTCGGCTGTAATGGTCGCGCAAGAATTGTCGCATGGAGCAGGTTTTCTCTTTTACCTCCTCAACGTCCTTTACCTCCTTCACCTCCCAAAATCAGTTTCTGTACCCTCCAATTCAACAACTCCGCCACATACAAAATATTCTCCGAAGGACACGCAATCTCATGAATCCACCCAAACTCCCCCGGCTGCTTCCCCGACTTCCCCAACCAACCGAGCACCTTCCCATCGAGGCTCAACTTGTAAATTCTTCCCGGGAACGCATCCGACGTATACAGCACCTGATTCGGCCCCGGCGTGATGCACAGCGTCCACGGAGCGCCGGGCGCCATCGTCCCGGTCGTCACCGTCGGCTTCGCGCCGATCGCCGGACGCGCATCCGGCGGCGCCGGTACATCAATCTTGATCTGCCGCAGAAAATTCCCGTCGCCATCGAACACCTGTATCCGCGCATTGCCGCGATCCGCCACGTAGACGTTTCCCTGATTGTCCACGGCAATGCTATGCGGCGTGTTGAACTGTCCCGGCCCATCGCCCGGCGTTCCCCACGATTTCACCCAGTCGCCGTTCTTGTCGATTTTCGCCACGCGCGAATTGATGTACCCGTCGCTGATGTACGTGTTCCCGGCTTTGTCCCACGCCATGTCCGTCACTTGCCGGAACATTCCGTCCACCGGCGGCAACGGCGGCCTCGGATGCTTCAGCGGCGCCGTTCCTTCGTCGGACGCTTCCTGTTTCCGCCCAAACACCATCATCACGCGCCCCGCCTGATTGAACTCGATCACCATGTCCGAGCCTTTGTCCGCCGCCCAGATGTTGTCGTGCGAATCGATCCGCACCGAATGCGCAAATGACCACGCATAGAGATTGTGCCCAATCTCCCGCATGAATTTCCCGTCCGGCCCAAACTCCAGCAGTTGCGCCGCAGCCGCGCCATAAGCCGGCCCAGTAGTATTCCCCCGCGAGAAAACATATACGTCGCCCTTCGAATCCGTAGCCACCCCAGCCACTTCCCCAAAATACATGTCCGCCGGCAACTTCAAATAATCCGCGACCGCCCCAAACTTTATCTCCGGCACACTCGCGCCCGCTCCAGCCGCTATATTCGCGGCCTGCTCCGCCCTCGCGTTTGACGCTTGCCCATCTTGAGGGTTTTGCGCCTGCGCCGCAGAAGCCGCGCCAGCCGCAGCCATTGCCACCGTCACAGCAACCGCAGCGGCCGCCCCAATCGCCAATCCCGCCATCAATCCAATCCTCGTCCGCATCGCGCACCCCCTTCGCGCCCGCGATAATATTCCCGTTCCTCTCCCGACACAACGCAGCACACTGTGGCACAGCGACTCCTCGCTGTGCGGTTTTGGCGTTGAATTCTTCGTGGTGCCGACTCGCCCTGTCGTCGGCGCTCTTGCCCCTGCCGCTTGCTTTTCTAAGCGGGTTCAGCTCGGCCCGCAGAGCACCTCCACGGTTGTGGGATGAGAAGGGGCGTATTATACTCTGCGGCAAGTGCGTTAGTGATAGCGGTTTAGTCCATGGGGACTTATGTGCCTCAGTAGATTTTCGCGCGCCGGTTTACGGCGCTTAGCTGTACTTGTCGTCGCCCTTGCATGCGCGATTTTATGGGCACATGCTACGGGATCTCAGCAGGTCAACCAGTCGAGCCAGTCCAATCAGAACACCGCGACAGGTCAGCCGCTACAATCCTCTCCGGACGACTCAGCGGCCTCCATTTCCGGGCACGTGTATCGGGCGGATACGGGGGCGCCGCTTGGCGGGATGATCGTCACACTCCAGGCGAGTGGCGCGGACTTCGGCGTGCGCGGCGCTTCCTTTGCGATGGAGACGATCACGGCACCCGACGGCTCGTTTCAATTTACGAACCTCGATCCCGGCACCTATGTAGCGTGGACTCGGCCGGGAGGACTATTCAAGCAAGGGCCAACCAGGTCGGTCACTGTCGCCGCCGGACAAAACGCGACGAATGATATTCGATTGCAGTCGACAGGAATTATTTCGGGAACGGTGACCGATCAGGACGGCGAGCCAATCGAGGGAATGCAGGTGAGCGTGCTGCGTCCGGCGACGGTGTTGCCGCGGTCGATTGCGCAAGCGGGGGCTGCGACAGACGATCAAGGTGCGTTCCGCGTGATCGGTATTCCGACGGGCGATTGGTATGTCGGGGCGAATACGACTAGTATCCGAAGCGATATCGATTCAGGAGCGACCTACTATCCGAATGCCGATACAGAAGCCAACGCTTCGCTTGTGAAAGTGACGGCCGGGTCGGAAACGCCCGGAATTCGCATTTTGGTTACGGTTCCACGTTCGGGCGCACAGCAAGGAGACAGCCTTCAGCAGAGCGGGGCGGCGCGAGGCACGATTTCCGGGCACGTGACTCGCAGTGATACGAAGGCGCCTGTGGCGAACGCCATCGTGTTTCTTCTCCAGCAAGTACAGATGCGGCCGGGCGGTCGTCCGCGAATTGTTCCACCAAGGCTGACAGAGACGGGCATGGACGGCGCGTACGAGTTCGATGGGTTGGACGCGGGAGACTACAGCATCGAAGTGCACCATCCGGGCTTTCTGAAGTTTCCCGAAAATGGGCCTACGGCGCCGGTGAGTGTCTTCACAAGGCAGGTGGATGGCGTTGACGCTCAGTTGAAGCCCGCCGGAATCATTTCAGGCACGCTGCGCGACACAAACGGGGCCGCTTTGGTCGGGATGGGCTTGTCGCTCATTCCGAAAGACAGGCCGCCGACGCAAATGGTCCCGGCCCAGGTAATGACGGACGATGAGGGCGGTTTTCGTCTGAAGGCGCCTGCACCGGGAAGCTACTATCTTCTGGCGAGCATACAGGGGATGACGTCGCCGGACCTGGGATATGAGCCGGCCTATTACCCGGGCAGCGAGTCGTTGGACAGGGCGCAAGCGATCGATGTCGCGCCAAATCAGGACGCGCCCGCTCTGAAATTTACACTGAAGCGAAATCCGACTTTTTCGGTGAGCGTAAAGGTGGCGGCGCCCGGACAGCCCAATTCGACCTATTTCACGGTAGGGGTTCGAAAGCTGAGCGACGCCGCGGCGAACGCGCCTAGTCCGCCGAGATTCCCTGCGTTGGTGGCGGCGAACGGAACAGTGCGGCTGCATGGGTTATCGCCGGGAACGTATCAAGTGGGGATCAACCGCGTCGCGAACGTGAGGATGGGACCAAATGGGCAGCCGGTCGGGTTCGGCGGGGGCGGGCCGGTTGCGGGGTCGGCTACGATTCAGATCAATGATTCCGACGTGAGCGTCACTGTGCCGATATCGAGCTTTCAATGAGAAAGGTAACGGCGCTGACAAGGCTGCTTTCGCGCAGAGTCTGTCTTGCAAGCGCGCTGCTTGGCTGCGGCTTGGTTGTTTGTGCGCAGAATGCCGAGAATGCGCAGCCACCGATTTCCGTGCCGGAGGAAGATCCGGGCGTGCTGGGTCAGGCGGGCTATCGGTTTGAAAATGGCGTGCCGGGCGGAGTGAGCCTGATCCCGCATGGAGCAGGAGCACGCAACGGTCGCGTGTGGGTCGGGAATACGGGTGCGTCCATTCGCATCGTGGGCGAAGTGGATGGGCCGGCGCCAGATTGGCCGAAGGATCGGGATTCGATTCTGTTGAAGGACCATGTGGAGGTGTGGTTTGCGCAGAGCGGCACTGTTCAACTGCCGCCCGCCGAGTGGTCGCAGCGTTTCGAAGCCGATGTGACGACGCCGGACGCGTGCGCAAACCTTCAGACCCAGGGTGTGCGCGACGAAAATCCCCAGCAGGAATGCCGCGACTGGTTTGCCACGCAAGAGCAATACCGACCCATCTTCCAGCGGCTCTTTGTGCGGCAGTGGCTGCTGGCAAACGGCATTTCGGAAGAAGCGTACGCTACGCCCGCTTACGACGCAGTTACAACGAAGTACAAGCCCGATGGGATCGAGGCCTTGAAGCCAAGCGGCGATGTCCAATTTCGGTCGCAGGCGCGCGCGGGCAAGACGGGGTACCTCTTCGAGGTCGATATCCCATATTCGGCGTTTCCTCCCTTGGACTCGGCGCCAGTTGCGGATATGCGGTTGATGGTGGATGTGTTCAGCGCGGCTGCGCAGGGGCACCGCGAGGGCGCATTTTCGACCACGGCGAGCAATCGGGCGTTTGGAAAGCCGGAAACCTTCAACAAACTTGAGTTCAACCCTCCGCTGCCTTTTCAAATCACGCCGTGCAATGTGCCATTGAGCGGAAAGATGCAGGAGTTTTCGCCGGTATATCCCGCATGGTTCATTCCGTCAGCAGGCGCGGGTGGCTTTCAGGCCGACACTTTTTTGCTGGAAGATTGGGGCGGCCCGGATGGGGAGACACACAGCGTCTCGCCTTCTGTGTTCCCGATGCATAATTTCTGGCGGAAACTAGGGCTGGTGGAGTGGGTCTGCGGTCCCAATCTGGCCTATCGCAATGGAAGCATGATCCACTCGTTCCACACGGACATCACGCTCTCAAACGGCGACAAGAGCGTCTCCGAGGAAGGCTTCGATGCGCGCAAGGATGCGGACGGTACGGCGCTAGTCAAAACCGGGCCAAGGGTGTGGAATGCGGCGAGCATGTCGCAATGCGGCGCGTGCGACCGCGTGGATTTCACAATTTACGCGATCGATAAAAATCTGAACCTGATCAGGATTCTGGGTGTGGACGACGTGATCGACGCCCCCGGACTGGCTTCGCAGGATTTCAGTTTGTCGCCGGACTGGTCGAACGTAGTGGAGTACGATCAGAAGAGCGATGCTGAGGGCAAATGGTCGTCGAAAACGTATTGCCGCAGCGGCATGGCGTACAGCGTATGTGGCAGTCAGGATGAAGACGTGAAGCCGCCCGAGCCGTCTCTGATTCGCCAATTCCTAAATCAGTAGTCTGGCGGTCCAATCGGACCTGAACGGGCCTTCCGAATTTAAGCATTTTTACGCCCCCGAGCCTGCCATCTCGAACCCAAATCGCGCAATTAAAGCATCATAAGGCGTACTCCCGGCACAAATCGCCCGCACCGCAAAGCGCCAAAACGGGAAAATATTTTCCCTCACAAAGTACTTGCTTTTTAGTAACCAGTATGCTATCATCCGTCGGTGAATGCAGCCACTCATCGTCCAGCAACAGAACCTGCAACCCGCCATCTGCCTGACCGACGTCATTTAGGCGGAAGACCTACAACCCGATTTCTAATCGACAATCTGCCGATTAGAAATGCCCGTAAACCCAGCGCTCTCAACAAAAGTTCACTTTCTAATCGACAAAAAAAGAGGGTTTTTCTTAAACCTGACACTCGACGCCCGAAACCCAGAACCTGTCGTTCTAATCGCAACTGCAAAGAATTAAAAACGGGCGTAACTCCATGAAAATAAACGGAGGGACACACTTCTAATCGCAATTGCCAGCGGGGAAAAGCGAAAGGGCGAAAGCCCCGAACCTCAAGAGAAAGAGAGGTCCTTGGCCCGCCCGCAATTTGCGGACGGGCTCAGGATGACGAATAAAAAACTAGCGGTCAGGATGCGGAGGCGGCTTTGCGGGCGACCTCGTCTTCGTATGTTGGGCCGTAGATCGATGGCACTTTGCCGCCAGCGGCCCGAATGTGCGCGGAGAGTTGGCCGCGGTGATGGATTGAATGGCGAAGCGCGAACTCCACCCACAGAACGGCCGGCATTTGCATCATTCCGCGAAAGTCGACAATCTGCGCGAGCTTTTCGAGCGGCAGTGCTTTCAAATCCGCCAAACTCTTTTCAACTTCGCCGCCGTACCACTTGGCGACTTCGGAAGGCGTCTTGAGCGATTCAGGGATGCTCTCGCTGAAATCAAACTGGCCGCTGACGCAGCCGCGGAGAAAGGCGAGTTCAGCGCCCGCGATGTGCTTGGCAAGTTCGATCGAGCACATGGAAGCTTCGTCAGGTTTGTAGCTGGTGTTATTGGCCGGGATGGCTTCAATCACGCGCTGCGTCGTCTTGGCTTCGTGCTCAAGAGTGCGAAGCGCAACTGTTTGCAGAATCTGGACCTGCTCGTTCGTCATTTGCATTGGGCGTTCTCCTTCTGACTGATACGGATCTATGGGTCGCCTGATTTGGCGGACCACAAGCGTATCAGTTCCGGGAGAAAAGGCAAAAGGGCCACTTTGCGTTTGAGGCTGTGCGCGAGAGCTTTCTATAAATTGACTTAAATCTGCAAGTTCCCTAACCTAAATTACTCACGAAAAGTGCCGCTGCCGATTGAGCAGATGCGCGTCGCGTGTGTTCTGAGAGGATTGCGAAAAAATGGCTGACATGAAGTTGACGACGCGGGCGGAGGATTTCTCCGAGTGGTACAACCAGGTGGTGCTGCGCGCGGAGCTGGCGGACTACGCGCCGGTGCGCGGGTGCATGATCGTGCGGCCCTATGGCTGGGCGCTCTGGGAGAACATCACGGCGGCACTGGATAAGCGTTTCAAGGCGACGGGCCACGTGAATGCGGCGTTTCCGCTGCTGATTCCGCAAAGCTTTATTGCGAAGGAGCAGTCGCACGTCGAGGGATTTTCGCCCGAACTGGCTGTGGTGACGCATGGCGGCGGCGAGAAGCTCGAAGAGCCGCTGGTGATCCGGCCCACGTCCGAGACGATTATCGGGCACGCGTATGCGAAATGGATTCAGTCGTATCGCGACTTGCCGATCCTGATCAATCAATGGAACAGCGTAGTGCGCTGGGAGCTGCGTACGAAGCTCTTCCTGCGCACGTTGGAATTTTTTTGGCAGGAAGGCCACACAGCGCACGCGACGGCTGAAGAAGCTGAGTTTGAAACGCGGCAGATGCTGGACGTTTATACGGACTTTGCGATCAATGAGGCGGCGGTGCCCGTGATTCCGGGGCGGAAGTCGGCTGCGGAACGGTTTGCGGGCGCGGATCAGACGTATTCGATCGAAGCGATGATGGGCGACGGGAAGGCGTTGCAATCGGGGACGTCGCACAATCTGGGGCAGAATTTTGCGAAGGCGTTTGAGATTCGGTACCTCGATAAGGGCGGCGTGTTGCAACACTGCTGGACAACGTCATGGGGACTTTCAACGCGATTTGTGGGTGCGATCATTATGGTGCATGGCGACGATCAGGGGCTGATTTTGCCTCCGCGGCTCGCGCCGTATCAGGCGGTAGTTGTGCCGATCTTCAAGACGGATGAGGAGCGAGCGACAGTTTTTGAGAGTGCGCAGCGGTTGCGAAAGGAGTTAGTGGATGCGGGCGTGCGCGTGAAGGTGGACGAGCGCGAAGGGATGAGTCCAGGATTTAAGTTTAATGATTGGGAGATGCGCGGCGTGCCGCTGCGAATCGAGCTTGGGCCGAAGGATGTGGCGAAGAGGTCCGTCGTGCTGGCGCGACGAGATCGGCCGGGCAAGGAAGGGAAGTCGTTTGTCGCGCAGGCGGGCATTGCGGCGGCCGTAAATGCCGCGCTGGTGGAAATTCAAAAGGCGTTGCATGATCGCGCGCTGGAGTTTCGGAAGGCGAATACGGTTGAGACGTCGGAGTACGAGGAGTTTAAGAAAGCGGTCGAGAAGGGATTCGCGCTTTCGTGGTGGTGCGGCGGGGGCGATTGCGAGGCGAAAATCAAGGAAGAGACGAAGGCCACGATGCGCTGCATTCCGCTCGATCAGGAACGCGGGGACGGGAAGTGCGTTTATTGCGCTCAGGCAGCGCACGATAAGGCGATTTTTGCGAAAGCGTATTAGGTGAATGCTTCTTGCCATTTGTCCGAAGGGCGCAGCGAGCGGCGCCCCTACGGTGCTAGATTTTAGGCGGAGCACGCACGCCCCCTACGAGCGCCTGACAGGGCATTAACTTATCGTAGACAGCCTATTTTGTTAAAACTACCCCCCGGCGGAGCGGGGTGCTAGGTTGGGTGTGGGCGATCTGCCACGCCGCGTATAACTCCTCCCGCAGGTCGCTATGACCTTATGCCATACTCCGCGCAACTTGCTGGTAGCTCCAGCCGCCGCTTGAGTGAAAAGGGCGGAACAAGGATCAAGACGCTCGTCACACTGGCGATTGTTTTAGGCATGGGGTTTGCCGCTTTTAAGATCGTCCCTCCCTACTTTGCGAACTACCAATTCCAGGACTCGATCGAGACTGAGTCGCGATTTGCGCTTACAGGCTATCCCAAGCGGGATCAGGACGATATCACCGCCGAAGTCTACAAAAAGGCTCAAGACCTGGGACTGCCGGTCACCCGCGACGACATCCATGTGGACATGACCGGCACAACCTGCGACATCTCGCTGGACTACTCGGTTCCCATCGACTTAATGGTCTACCAGTTTGTAGTGCCGTTCCACGACCACGCAGACAACCACACGATCTAAGATTCGCGCTAGAATGGCAACACGCGTGATTCACGTCATTCTGGTACCGCGACCCGCGGTGCTACGACCGCTGCGTCCGAGAAGCCTGGCGCAGCGACGGGTGCACGTTGAGATGGCTTGAGGTCTAAGCGGAGAGACGCTTTGCGCATTCGAATTACCCGTGGTTTTTGGAGTTCCCCGGTTGGAATCGCGATACTCGTGGTGTTTCTGGCCGCGTTTGTCACGGGCGCCGGCGTACTTACCTATTATTACGTGTCCTTCGGCAAGCTGATTGACCAGCGGCTAACCGGGCAGATATTCGAGAATACTTCCACCGTCTATACCGCTCCGGGCCGGATCTTCACCGGTGAGTCGCTGCGTGAGGCGGAGCTGACCAGTTATCTGTTGCGCGCCGGTTATCAGGAAAGCGATGTGCCGGGGTCAGCGGGCTACTATAAGGTTTCGGGCCCTGTGGTGGAGGTACATCCCTCGCCCAATTCGTATTTCCGCGGGCGCAACGCTCTGAAGGTGACTTTTTCGCCTTATGGCGTTGACCGAATCGTGCAACTGCCCACCAATACTCCGGCCGCTACAGCTGAAATCGAACCGGAGCTACTGACGAATCTTTTCGACAGCACACGTGAAAAGCGGCGGATCGTGAGATACGGGGATCTTCCGCCGGATTTGGTTCATGCGCTGCTCGCGGCGGAAGATAAGCGGTTTTTCGAACATGGCGCGCTTGATTTCGTGCGCGTATTCGGCGCGGCGTTTTATGACCTGCGAAGCGGCGAGAAGGCGCAGGGCGCGAGCACGATCGACATGCAAGTGGCGCGCACGTTTTTCTTCACCACAAAGCGCATCTGGAGCCGCAAGCTGAAGGAAATCCTAATGGCCGCGGAGCTGAACGAGCGCTTCTCGAAAGAGCAGATTTTGGAGCTCTACGCCAATGACATTTATCTTGGGAATCGCGGCAGTTTTTCGATTCGCGGATTTGGCGAAGGCGCTCAGGCGTACTTCGGGAAAGACGTTCGTGAACTTAACCTTGGGGAGTGCGCGTTTCTGACGGGAATTATCCGTTCGCCCAATCGCTATTCGGCTGCGGAGCACCATCTGGATCGCGCGGACGAAGCGCGAGACCGCGTGCTGGCGCAAATGGTGGACGATGGCTACATCACGAAAGATCAGCAAGACCAGGCGAAGAACACGAAGCTGCACTTCGTAAACGGGGGGACGAATAGCAGTTCGGCACCATATTTCGTCGATATGGTGAAGGACCATTTGCTGGAGAAATTCTCGGAAAGCGACCTGGCGACACAAAGCTATCGTATTTACTCGACGCTCGATCCGGATCTGCAGAATGCCGCGGCTGAAGCCGTGCAAATCGGGATGGCGAACGTGGATAAACTTCTCGCGCGCCGCTACGCAATTTGGAAAAAGCGCGGAGAGCCGGTGCCGAAGCCGCAGGTGGCATTGGTGGCACTCGATCCGAAGACGGGAGAGATCCGAGCGCTCGTCGGCGGGCGCAATTATGGCGAAAGCCAACTGAATCATGCGCTCGCTCACCGGCAGCCTGGTTCGGTGTTCAAACCATTTGTGTATGCGGCTGCATTCAACGATTCGATTCAGAACCAAGAGCCGATTGTGACGCCGAGCACGACCGTAGACGACGTTCCGACGACATTCGAATTCAACAATCAGGAGTACACGCCGAACAATTACGGCGAAGAGTTTTACGGCACGGTGACCGTGCGCGACGCGCTGATGCGTTCGCTCAATGTGGCCACGATTAAGGTGGCGGAGATGATCGGTTATCAGCGGGTTGTGGACATGGCGCGGCAAATGGGCGTGCAGGACAATCTGATGGCGACTCCGGCGCTTGCACTGGGTTCTTACGAGATGACGCCCATTGAGGTTGCAGCGGCGTACACGGGCTTTGCCGATGGCGGAGTGCGAGCGGAACCGCTCTTCATACGCAACGTGGTGGATGACCAGGGAACGACGGTTGAGACGAATACGCCGCAAACGCGACTCGTGCTGGACCCACGGGTTTCGTTCCTGGTCACGAGCTTGCTGGAAGACGTGATCAATCACGGCACGGGTTATCCTGTGCGCGCGATGGGTTTCGAGGCGCCAGCAGCGGGCAAGACCGGTAGTTCACATGACGCTTGGTTTTCCGGCTACACGTCTAATTTACTGTGTGTAATTTGGGTCGGATTCGACGACAACCGTGACGTCGTCCTCACCGGCGGACAACTCGCTGCGCCGATTTGGGGCGAGTTCATGAAGCGCGCCGTTGGGTTGCCGGAGTACCACAACACGACGAATTTCGAGCCACCGGATGGAGTGGTGGAGCAGGAAATCGATCCCGACACTGGTATGCTGGCGGCACCAGCTTGCCCGAAGATGGTGCCGGAATACTTTTTGTCAGGGACGCAGCCATCGCAGTATTGCGACTCTGCGAACACTGCCGGCCAAGGAAACGGTCCTGGCGAATGGCTGTCGCACCTTTTCGGCGGTGATGGTAATCCTCCTCCGCCTCCCGCGCAGGGCAGCGCACCCGCTCCAAATCATCAACCCTCTATGACAGGGTCGCCGCCGGCTCAGCAGGCTGCGCCTGGCGAGGCCGCGCAAACAGAGCAACCGAAAGAGAAGAAAAAGAGCGTCCTCAGCAAGATATTTGGTATCTTTGGTGGAGACGACAAACAGCCTGCGGACAATTCGAAGCCACAGCATTAGGAGGAAGTATCCGCGGGCTTCAGGTCCCATTGTGGCAAAAAGGAGAAGGGCTATGAGAAATCTTGCCCTCTTCGCCGTTCTCGCAGTACTCATTTTCGCCTTATCCGCGCATTCCCAGGAAAATGCGCGTGCGTCCGTTAGCCAGACGTCGGCATCCGCCCCGCCAGTAATGACGGCTGAACAGAACGCTGAAATGCACGCGGACATTCTGATGGCTCGCAAGGAATACGCCGCCGCGATTGACGCATATCTCTCGATCGCCCGGCAACGCAACTTGCCGACGGAAGAGCACAAGAGCTTCTTTGGGCGTCTTTTCAGCGGAAGCGGTGAGCCGAAGAGCAATGCCGCGCAGCGGCGTAACGACGCTGTCCTCTTCAATAAGCTGGGCGTGGCCTATCAGGAGTTGGGCGGAAACGACTCGGCCGAATCGTACTACAAGCGAGCGGAAGCTGCGGATAAGACGTTTGCGACTCCGGTGAACAATCTGGGAACGCTCGAATATGGGTTGCACCACTATTCGAAGTCGGTGAACTACTACAAGCGCGCGCTGAGGATGGGCGCTTCCGAGGCGACGGTCTATAGCAACCTCGGGTATGCGTATTATTCAGGGAAGAAGTACGAATTGGCGATGGACTCGTTCAACAAGGCGCTCGCGATCGATCCGACTATTTTCGACAATCACAGCGGTTCCGGCGGCTCCATTATGCAGCAGCGGTCTGCGCCCGATCCTGGAACGCTGAATTTCTTCCTGGCCAAGGCCTATGCACGCTTGGGTGACGCCGAGCATACAGCGCATTATCTGAAGCTTGCCCGCGACTATGGCTATAAGGACATGCCCTCCGTAAGCAAAGACAAAGATTTTGCCACCGTAATCAAGGACCCTCGCGTCCAAGACGTGTTACACAATCGACCGTCGTTCTCGGATGTGGATTCAAAACCCGTGGCGAACTGAGCTAAGGCCCACCCGAGCGAAGGATTGACTCCTTCAGACGGCGCTTCTTGCTATAATGCAACCCCGACATGCATTTTCGCACATGGCGGCGACTGCTCCTTCGTGCGTGTGTATCGACATGCGGGTTGTTTTGTCTTGTAATTGCAACTGCAGCGCTGCGTGGAGCGCAAACCGCTCCGCCGACTGCAGCTTTCTCCGCTGCAGCATCTTCGCAAGTGGTCCAACTTCGTATTGACGGCGAAATTGAGCCGATCCTGGCGGAATACCTTCTCAACGGCATTCAGCAAGCGAATCGTGAACACGCCGCGCTGATCCTCATCACGATTGACACGCCCGGCGGGCTGGACACGTCAATGCGGCAGATTGTGCAGGCGATCCTGCAATCGAACGTGCCCGTGGTCGGATACGTCTCGCCGACGGGCGCGCGCGCAGCATCAGCGGGATTCTTTATTTTAATGTCCACCGATGTGGCGGCAATGTCTCCGGGAACCGAGACGGGAGCGGCTTCGCCGATCATGGAAGTCGGTGGGCAGGTGGTGCAGATCGATCCAACGCTGAAGAACAAAATTTTCAACGACGCTACGGCGTTTTTGCGCAGCTATACGGGTGCGCGAGGCCGGAATGTGCAGCTGGCCGAGACAGCCGTTACGGATGCGAAGGCGTTCAGCGCGCCGGAGGCGCTCGACGGCAAATTAGTCGAGCTTGTGGTCAACTCACAAAGTGAACTGCTTTCGCAGCTCAATGGGCGTACTTTCAAGCGAGTGAATGGGACGACCGCTCAGATTTCACTCGTCAATCCGGCCGTCACGCAGATCAATATGACGGGGCGCGAGACATTTCTTTCATGGGTGGTAGACCCCGACGTTTTTTTCATCCTGCTGATCATCGGAGTGCTCGGGTTATATACGGAGTTCACGCATCCGGGCGTTTTCGCGCCGGGTGTGATCGGAGCGATTTGCCTGGTGCTGGCACTTTTTGCGATGCACATGCTGCCGATCAACGTCGCCGGGCTCGCCTTGATCGCACTGGCCATGGCGCTCTTTGTACTTGAGGCGAAATTTCCGACGCATGGAATTCTCGCCGTGGGAGGAGTGGTAGCGATGGTACTGGGCGCGCTGATTCTGATTCGCACGCCAATGACGGGAATGGGGGTCAGCTTGAGCGCGGCACTTGGCGTGGCGATTCCGTTTGCGATTATCGTGGTTATCCTGATGCGGCTTGTGTTGCATTCGCGCAACTGGAAGCAATCGACAGGGAGGGAAGAGTTGATTGGCGAAGAGGGCGAGGTTACGGAGCCTGCGGCTGCGGAGGGGATCGGATTGGTTCGCGTGCACGGGGAGATATGGCGAGCCGCGATTCCTGGAAACCAGAACCTGGTGAAAGGCGAGCGAGTTCGTGTGAAGGGCGTTCACGGGCTTACGCTTGAGGTCGAGCCGGTAAAGTCCGCGCCGGCGGTGTCCTGATCTGCGTAAGATTTTAATCCACTAAGAGTCCGGGTGCGCATTTGCCGCCTGGAGGAGGATATGAATTTGGATTTCGTCACGATAATTATTGTTGCAGCGGTGATCATCTTCTTATTCTGGCTGATGAATTCGGTCTACGTGATCAAAGAGTGGGAACGGGGAGTCGTATTGCGGCTAGGGCGTATGTTGCCCGATCCGAAGCCTGCGGGGCTCCAGCTCGTGCTTTATCCCATAGACAAACTTACCCGCATGTCGCTGCGCATCGAGACCCTAGATGTGCCGGCGCAGGACGTGATCACGCGCGACAACGTTTCGGTGAAGGTAAACGCGGTCTGTTACTTCCGCGTGGTGGACGCAAACCGCGCACTTTCGCAGGTGCAGAACTATCTCTACGCGACTTCGCAGCTCGCGCAGACCACACTTCGCAGCCTAGTGGGGCAATTTGATCTCGATTCGATCCTCTCAGAGCGCGAAAAGGTAAATGCGCAGCTGCAACTAATCCTTGACCAGGATACGGAGCCTTGGGGTATCAAAG